>JAAGZL010000887.1 GCA_024206335.1 Gammaproteobacteria bacterium | reverse complement strand
TCAATGTCTGGGCCAATGAAGTCGGCCATAGCGCGTACATAGGCGCGTGACAGACGCTCAAGTTCCATGGGTGATAACTGTTTAGGGTCTACTTCAACGCCGCCCTTGGCGCCCCCGTAGGGCAGGCCGACAACGGCGCACTTGATTGTCATCCAGAGCGCCAGGGCCTGTACTTCATATTGGTCGACCCTGGGGTGAAAGCGGATGCCGCCCTTGGTTGGGCCAAGCACATTATTATAGTGGCAGCGGTATCCGGTAAAGTACTGCGTGGATCCATCATCCATCCGGATTGGTAGTGATGCAGTAACTACGGCCTCGGCATGCATCAGGGAATCCACTACCTCTGGGGAGGTGCCTGCATCCTGTCCCATCTGGCGTAACCGGTTTAATGCGTCCTGATAGATATTATTTTGCTGGGCCATATAATTCACCTGGATGGTTGCACAGTGCAAGTATAGACGGGTGTAGTAAAGTCGTCTGCCACGTAGGTGCAAAGCCCCGTTGGTCATTGGGTGCCACTGTGTCGCAGGGCTCTCTGAATTGATCAGAGATTCTGTTGATTATCAGGATGGTTATCCTATCAGGCTGGTTATCCCGTTGGGCGAGTTGTTATCAAAAGGGATGACTGGGTCAACCATCGGTTCTGAAAGAAAAAATCCCTGGACGTAGTCGACACCTGATTCAATTAGGAAGTTGAGTGTGGTTATGTCTTCAACATGTTTGGCAATGGTTTTAATATTGAGTGAGTGTGCTACATCATTGATGGATTTAATTACGGCCTGATTGTATTTGTTATTGTGGGCGCCAAGCACCAGATTACTGTTGATCTTAATGAAATCAACATCTAATTGCTTGAGATGGGTAAAAGAGAAGAAGCCGCTGCCAAAGTCATCAAGTGCAACCAGGCAACCAAGGTTATTCAGGCGATAGACTAGTTCTCTTGCCTGCAGTGATGTTGCAGCCGCGGCGGTTTCAGATATCTCAAAAACAATCTTTGTGGCATTGATGTTGGATTCAACGATTATGCGTTCAATGATATCGACAATATGGGGTTCAGCTATTGTCTGGCTAGAGAGGTTTAATGACAGTTTTCCCAGGTAACCATCCTGCTGTAAATCCTTTAGATGGGTAACTGCTGTCTCCACCACCCATGGATCAATTTTATCCATCATGTTGAAACGTTCAGCAGTTGGCAGGAACGCATTTGGGTAGATGATCTCCTGCTTCTCGTCTTGGATTCGCAATAGTGCTTCTAGTGTTTGTGTTTCTGATGGTGTTTGTTGTCCCAGATTGATGTTTCTAGTCTCTTCATGTTTTTGTGTAAGATTTAATGTTAACTGCTTGCTGCAATAAATTGGTTGGTAGTGCAGTTGGAATAGATCGTTGTCTAAAGCGCTGTTAATCTGGATTGACCAGCTTAGGTCTTTATCCTCATTTTTGTCAGTTTCTGGTACATAAAAGTGAACTTGGTTACGGCCATGTTTCTTTGCAATATGACACGCTATGTCTGCATTGCTTAGGGCAGACTCTGTGCTGGATATGTTGTGGTCAATAATGGCAACGCCGATGCTGCCGTTTATATTGTATTGTTTGTCTTTGTGGGAAAAGACATATTGTTCAAGCAAATCTTTATAGGTCTCTGCAGTCTTGACTGTTGTTGCTTCTGTTACACCTCTGAGGATGATGGCAAACTCATCACCGCCCAAGCGTGCCAAACTGTCAGACTTTCTTAGGCGGGATGCCAATAGTTGTGAGATCTCTATTAATAATTGGTCGCCTGCCGCGTGCCCGGCAGTGTCGTTTACGTGCTTGAAACGGTCAAGATCAATGTAGAGCAGTGCGCTGCACTCTTTACATCTTTTTAAACGGTCTATCTCTCTCCCCAGTTCCCTCTCAAAGCAACGCCGGTTGGATAACCTTGTCAGAGGGTCATGGTCTGCCTGCCAGCGTAGTTTGTCCTCTAATGTCTTGCGCTCAGATATATCCCGAAATGCCACGACGGACCCCTGGCACTGAGCATCTACCGTGAATGGGTAAGCCGTACACTCTATCGGAACCGGCTCACCGGCTTTGTTCCAAAAGATTGTTTGTTGTCCGGTGATGGTATGGCCGTGTTTGTATGCATTCTGGAGATGAGAATTATTGCTGTCGACTGGTTTGCCGTCTTCATCGGCATAGTGAAATAGACTGTGTGCAGTTTTGCCAATCAGGCTGTCTTGTTTATCGAACCCCAATATCTGCATACAGGCAGGGTTTACGAAGGATATCTTTCCGTCGTAACCAACTCCATACACGCCATCGCCTACAGAGTGCAAAATGCCACCAAGGCGCTTACGCTCTTGTTCAATGGATTTGCGGGTTCTGATATGCCGGCTCATGGCATCAACACGGGCCAGGAATAGGTCCATGCTCTCGTTTTTGAACATACACTCAACAGCGCCTGACTTGAGTGAGCTTTCAATGGCGTGGTCAATATAGGTGCCGGTGATCAAGGCGCTGGTAATAGTGTTGGTGCGAGGGTCATTCAATAGCCGCTTACAGAGTACATCTCCATTCTCCACTGGCATGAAGTAATCGATAATGGCGATATCAAACTCAGAGTTGATGGCCTTGTTAAAACCACTCTCTACCGAATGTGCAATATCAACATTGTATCCATTTTCTGCAAGGAGGGTTTTGTACTTGTAACGCACCGTACGTGAGTCATCAACAAACAGAATGCGGATTGGCTGGTTTAGAGGTGAGTTGGTGTCAGGGGCTATGCCGGTTAGCTGCTTATGGTGACTGGCTAGTATCTCACCGCTTTGTTTGTAGTCACACCATGGGATGTGGATGGTATTGCTGCTTTGGGAGGCCCGTTCCTTTACTCCCAGTCTGTCGTCGTGGGCAAGTATCAGTATTGCCTTGGTGGCGTATTTTTCTGTGGACAGTATCTCTAGCACTTTTGTTGAATCTGTGCAGAGTATTGCAGGCCACCCTATGACAAATGCATCATAGCTGCCATAAGAGTTGGTCTCAGAGTTAGCCTCTGATTCAATTAGTTTCAGGCCTTTGGCGAAATCTGTTGCTGTTTCAACATCAAATCCATGCTTTACCAGGACATTCTTTTGAATGTGCCTGATGGTCGCCGATGGTTCAATCAACAGTACTCTTAGCAAGGTTATTCCTGCGCTGGAAAAGCGATTTTTGCTACCTTTTTGCGTTCTTTAATAGTAGTCGGCAAGCATGATGTTTTCTTTAGGTTTTTTAGAATATTCTTCGGTATATAATCTGGGTTATTATTTTTTAGTACGTAATCGGGGGTAGTAGTGGCTATCTGGAAAAATCAGATCTCCCTGGAGGAGATTGAACAGTATTCTAAAAACACCATGGTGGAGTATCTTGATATTTCGGTCATTGAGATTGGTGATGATTATATCAAGGCATCCATGCCGGTGTGTGCCAAGACCCACAGGCCCATGGGGATGCTGCATGGAGGTGCGTCTGTGGCGCTGGCTGAGACCATCGGCAGTTTTGCCGCATATATGGCAGCGCTACCTGGCAAACACTGCGTTGGCCTGGAGGTGAATGCAAACCATATTCGTTCGGTTGAATCCGGATTGGTATATGCAGTGGCAAGGCCCATACACATCGGTCGTTCTACCCAGGTGTGGGATGTGCGTATTAGTGATAGGGAGGAGCGGACCGTATCGGTGGCGCGGCTTACGGTTGCGGTGCTGGATGGTCATTAACCCGGCCCTAGCTACATCCCATAGAGCCAGGGCAGCAGAAAGCTGAGCAGGGCCCACATCAGCAGGGTCAGGGGTAGGCCGACGCGGACAAAATCTCCAAAGCTGTAATTACCGGCGTTCATCACCAGCAGATTGGTTTGGTAGGCCATGGGGGTGACGAAACTAAGGTTGGCCCCAAATAGCACGGCCAGTACGAATGGTTCGGGCGGGGCGCCTAGTTGATGCGCAATACCAATGGCGATGGGGGTTCCAATCACAGCTGCTGCGTTGTTGGAGACAACGTTGGTGAGTATGGCCATCAGCAACAACAGGCCACTGAGCACATATGCCGGGGGCAGGCCGTTGGTGGCCATCACATAGGCGGAGGCCAGGTAGTCTGCGCCGCCGGTCTCAACCAGGGCCAGCCCCATGGCGAGACTGGTTACGATGATCATGATTACCGATGCATTCAGGGCGCGGCTTGCCTCTTTCCAGCGCAGGCATCCGGTTAGCAGCATCAGAAGAACCCCTACCGTTGCACTTACCGCAATCTTCAGGATTCCAAAAGCGGTCAACAGTACGATCCCAAGCATAATGGCTAAGGCTACCGGGGCCTTGTCTGAGTGGGCCAGGTCCTCGGTGGCGTCCAGTACCAGCAGTTCACCCTTGGACTTTAGCTGCTTGATCTTACGCTTGGAGCCCTGGAGCAGGATTACATCACCATTGCGCAGGCGGGTGTCCTCGGTATGTTCTTGCGGTGTCTTGGATCTGTGTTTGGCCCAGATGCCGGCGCGATGCAGGGCCAGCACCATGACCTGATAGCGGGCGCTGAACTGGTAGTTATCCAGGGTGGCCCCTTCCAGGGGGGAGCCTGGCACCACGGCAACCTCGGCAATCTGCTGCTTGTCGTTCATCAGGGGGTGCTGGTCATCTACCAGTATGTTCCGGGAATAGAGTTTGGCCCCGAGGACGGCCTCGAACTCCTTGAGTCGTTCCGGTGTATCGAAGGCCACGATTCTATCTCCGGCCTTGATGGTTACATCCGGGAGGGTAACCAGGCAGTAGACCCGGTTGCCCCTGAGTACCTGCTCGATCTCCATACGGCCATCGGTCTGATCCAGGATCTCTGCGATGGTTTTTTTATGGGCAAAGCTCTCTTTGTGGATTAGTAGCTGGGCGCGGAACATGCGGGGGGAGGTGGATTTGAGCATGGGCTCCCGCTCTGGGATCAGCCTGGGTGCGATAAGCCACAGGTAGAGTAGGCCAACGCTACCAGCGATCACAGCAGGTAGGGCAAAATCAAACATCCCGAACTGTTTTAGTCCCAGGTCGATGGCAACGAATACCACCAGCAGATTGGTGGAGGTGCCGATGGTGGTGGCTGTGCCGCCGATCAGAGTGGCAAAGCCCATGGGCAGCAGGGTGTGGGCTGCAGTAGTCCCGGTGCGCAGGGAGACGCTGATCAAGATTGGAAGTAACAGGATTACGATGGGCGTGTTGTTGACGAAGGCGCTCAGTATCGCCCCAACCAGCAGGGTGGCGAGCATGGAGAGCCGTGGGTGGGTAGTCCAGTAACGGGCAAGCTGTCGGCCGATGGGTTCCAGTGCGCCGGTGCGTACCAGCCCCTGTCCGGCGATCATCAGGGCTGAGACCGCAATCAGTGCCTCATGGCCAAATCCTGAGAAGAAATCCCTGGCTGAGAGGGTCCTGCCTTCCAGGGAGAAGGGATATAGCTCAAAAAACAGCACCAGAACCACCAGAATAAACAGACTTGATGATGCCAGGGGCAACCTATCCCGGGAAAACAGAAATAGTGCGCACACAATGATGGCCATAACCACCGTGGCGTGCAGGGATGGAGATGCAAGTTCAGTGGTGATGGTCAGGTCCATAGGGCTCAAGTGTTTTGCTGTGTAACCGATGTGTTTAGGGATTATAAGAGCTGGAGCTGCTGGCTGCATGCATATTAGTTGTTATTAATTATTTCCCAGCGCCATGGTATGGCCTAACTATGGTTTGGTTGGTTGCTGCAAAAGCCCAGCATGGCGTTGGCGGCATTTGAGAGGGTACGGGAGCTGTGGGTTATTGCACCCAGGTTGCGGAATAGATTGAGTCCGGGAATATGGATTACGTGCAGGTCGCTGCCGTCGGTCATGATCTCCGGGAGCAGGCTCCAGCCCAGACCGGTGCCGGTCATCATCTTCAGGGTCTCCAGATAGTTGGTGGAGATGGCAACGTCTATCTTCAACTCCTGCGGGGCCAGCGCTTGGTCCAGGATGTTCCTGGTATATGTCCCGATACCGGGGAGCAGGGCCGGGTGTTTCACCAGCTCCTCCAGGGTGGGGTGGGGTATGTGGGCCAGCGGGTGCTCATGGCTTACCACCAGGTTAAGCCGGTCGTGCCAGATCTGGATGATATTGAGGTTGGGAGAGATATCGGTGGGCAGGGTTACAATACCCAGCTCCAGTTTGCCCTGTGCCACCGCATGACAGGCGGCCTCAGACCCAAGAAACCTGATGTCGAGCTGAACATTCGGGTGTGCCTGTCTGAACCTGCGTAGAATTGAAGGCAGGCGGTGTAGGCCTATATGGTGGCTGGTGCCCATGGTGAGGATGCCACCCACGTCTCCAGAGAGGTTGGATATGGAACGCTGGATATCCTCCATTTCCTGCAGCATGTTGGTGGCCCGCGGCAGCAGTCTATGTCCCGCCTCGTTCAGACTGGTGCTCTTGCCCATGCGGTCAAACAGCTTCACCCCCAGCTCCGCCTCCAGTGCGGCAATACGCTTACTCACGGCGGGCTGGGTCAGATAGATACGTTCCCCAGCCAGGGAGAAGGAGTTGGTCTCTGCCACGACAACGAATGCCTTCAGGGTGTTGATGTCCATGAATTTTCCAGGTTGGTTGATACCGTTGAGTATATTCCAAAATGGAATGATATGTATAAACAAGATGAATTAGTATTATATTGGGATGGGGGCTAGTATTCAGACTCCACACATAAGGTATTAGACAATGAGCAGAAAAACTCTCTACGACAAGCTTTGGGAGGACCATGTGGTCCGTACCGACGAAGATGGCACCGTGTTGCTCTATATCGACCGGCAGCTGGTACACGAGGTTACCTCTCCGCAGGCGTTTGAAGGTCTGCGCATGGCCGGGCGCAAGCTGTGGCGCACCAGCTCCACCATCGCCACCCCGGATCACAATGTACCCACCCTGGGACGCAGCAAGGGGATCAAAGATCCAATTGCCCGCCTGCAGGTGGAGACCCTGGATAGGAACTGTGAAGAGTTTGGGGTTACAGAATTTGGCATGAATGATATCCGTCAGGGTGTGGTACATGTGATGGGGGCCGAGCAGGGGGCGATCCTGCCCGGGATGACCGTGGTGTGCGGAGACTCCCACACCGCCACCCATGGCGCCTTTGGCGCCCTGGCCTTCGGTATCGGTACCTCCGAGGTGGAGCATGTGCTGGCCACCCAGTGCCTGATCCAGAAAAAATCCAAGTCCATGCTGGTGAGTGTGGATGGTGAACTGGGGAAGGGCGTCACCGCCAAGGATATAACCCTGGCGGTTATCGGTAAGCTGGGCACCGCTGGCGGTACCGGTTACGTAATCGAGTTTGCCGGAGATGCCCTCCGCAACCTGAGCATGGAAGGGCGTCTCACCGTGTGCAATATGGCCATTGAGGCCGGCGCCCGCGCCGGAATTGTGGCGGTGGATGACACCACTATCGACTATCTCAAGGGGCGGCCCTATGCACCAGCAGGTGATCAGTGGGAGCAGGCGGTTGCCGCCTGGCGCAACTATCACAGTGATGAGGGTGCCACCTTCGATGAGGTGCTGCACATAGATGCCGCCTCCCTGGAGCCACAGCTGACCTGGGGGACTTCTCCCGAGATGGTGCTGCCTATCGGCTCAGAGGTGCCCAACCCGGATGAAGAGGCAGATCCGACCAAGGCTCAGGGTATGCGTCGCGCCCTGGAGTATATGGGGCTGGAGGCCGGAACCAGGCTGGTGGATATCCAGCCAGACCATGTATTTATCGGTTCCTGCACCAATGGCCGCATCGAGGATCTGCGGGCTGCCGCCGAGGTGGTTAAAGGCCGCAAGGTTGCCGCGAATATAGCCCAGGCACTGGTGGTGCCGGGTACCGGGCTGGTGAAGCAGCAGGCGCAGGAAGAGGGTCTGGACCAGATTTTTATCGAGGCCGGTTTTGAGTGGCGTGAGCCTGGCTGCTCCATGTGCCTGGCCATGAATGCCGATCGCCTGGCGCCGGGAGACCGCTGTGCCTCCACCTCCAACCGCAACTTTGAGGGGCGCCAGGGACAGGGTGGGCGTACCCATCTGGTTAGCCCTGAGATGGCCGCCGCCGCTGCGGTTACAGGCCATTTTGTGGATGTTAGAGATCTTTGATCTGGCTGAATGAAACAAGTTTATAGGTAATCATAATGGATAAATTCGAGATATTTACCGGCGTTGTGGCTCCGTTGGATCGATCCAACGTGGATACAGATGCCATTATCCCCAAGCAGTTTTTGAAATCGATCAAGCGTACCGGTTTTGGCCCCTACCTGTTTGATGAGTGGCGCTATATGGACCACGGCGAGCCGGATATGGACTGCACCAATCGGCCACTTAATACAGAGTTTGTGCTGAATGACCAGCGCTACTCCAGCGCCCAGGTGTTGCTGGCCAGAGAGAATTTTGGCTGTGGCTCCTCCCGTGAGCATGCGCCCTGGGCCCTGGCCGATTTTGGCTTTAAGGTGGTGCTGGCCCCCAGCTTTGCCGACATCTTCTTCAACAACTGCTTCAAGAACGGCATCCTGCCGATCGTGCTGGATGATGCCGTAATTGATGGACTGTTTGGAAAGGCGAGAGGTGAGCAGGCATTGGAGATCACTGTTGATCTGCAGGCCAACGAGCTGAGGCTGACTGATGGTGAGGTAATATCATTTGAAGTAGACGAGTTCCGCAAACACTGTCTGCTGGAAGGGTTGGATGATATCGGCCTCACCCTGCGTCACGCAGATGAGATCAAGGCGTTTGAACAACAACGGCGCGAGCAGGCCCCCTGGGTTTTTGCCTAGCTACTGAATTTAACGAGGTTACAAAATAATGAGTAAAAAGATACTAGTGTTGCCGGGCGACGGTATTGGTCAGGAGATTATCGCAGAGGCCATGAAGATGATCGGCTGTCTGCAGAATGAGTTTGAGCTGGATGTGGTGGTGGACGAGGCCCTGGTGGGTGGCAGTGCCTATGATGCGGTGGGTTCACCCCTACCGGAGACAACCCTGGATCTGGCCCGTGAGGCGGATGCGGTGCTCCTGGGTGCCGTTGGTGGCACCAAGTGGGAGTCACTGGATATCTCCCTGCGCCCGGAGAAGGGCCTGCTGGGTCTGCGCAAGGAGCTAGGGCTGTTCGCCAATCTGCGTCCTGCCATCCTCTACCCGCAGCTGGCAGACGCCTCCACCCTGAAGCCAGAGGTGGTGTCGGGTCTGGATATGATGATTGTGCGTGAGCTTACCGGAGGCATCTACTTCGGCCAGCCGCGCGGGGTAAAAGAGCTGGAGTCTGGTGAGAAAGAGGGCTTTAATACCCTGGTCTACCGTGAGTCTGAGGTGGATCGCATCGTACGCGTGGCCATGGATATCGCCATGAAGCGCGGTAAGCGTCTCTGTTCTGTGGACAAGGCCAATGTGCTGGAGTGCACCGAGATGTGGCGTAACGTAGCCATTGAAGCGGGCAAGGACTATCCTGAGGTGGAACTTTCCCATATGTATGTGGACAATGCCGCCATGCAGCTGGTGCGCGCACCCAAGCAGTTTGATGTGATGGTCACCACCAACATGTTCGGCGACATCCTGTCTGATTGTGCCGCCATGCTGACCGGTTCCATTGGTATGCTGCCTTCGGCCTCCCTGGATGAGAATGGTAAGGGTATGTATGAGCCGATCCATGGCTCCGCCCCGGATATTGCCGGCAAGGGCGTGGCCAATCCACTGGCCACCATCCTCTCTGTCGCCATGATGCTGCGTTACTCCCTGGACAATGCAGGGATGGCGGACAAGATCGAACAGGCAGTGGACCAGGTTCTGGACCAGGGCCTGCGTACCCCGGATATCATGTCTGACGGTTGTAAAGAGGTAGGTACCGAGGAGATGGGCGACGCGGTTATTGCGGCCTTGATGGGTTGAACCGAGGGTATATCTGGGTCTTTAACTTTGCGTGTAGACCCATAATTTTATTGTGAGTAGATAGGTTGATGAAAAAGCGAATTGGTTTTGTTGGTTGGCGCGGTATGGTGGGTTCGGTCCTGATGGACCGGATGCTGGAGGAGAAGGACTTTGATCTGATCGATGAGCCGGTATTCTTTACCACCTCCCAAACCGGTCAGAAGGGACCTGATATCGGTAAGGATATCCCGCTGCTGAAGGATGCCACCGATATCGATGAGCTTAAGGGCATGGATATCATCGTCTCCTGTCAGGGCGGCAGTTACACCAAGGAGGTGTTTCCCAAGCTGCGTGCCGAAGGTTGGGATGGCTACTGGATTGATGCCGCCTCCGCCCTGCGCATGGATAAAGAGAGCGTGATCATCCTGGACCCGGTGAACGGTAGTCTAATCAATGATTCGGTTAAGGCCGGTGTAAAGAACTACATCGGCGGCAACTGCACCGTCAGTCTGATGCTGATGGGGCTGGGTGGCCTGTTCCAGAACGACATGATCGAGTGGATGACCGCCATGACCTACCAGGCGGCATCTGGTGCTGGAGCCAAGAATATGCGGGAGCTGCTGGGACAGATGGGCAGCGCCCACGCCTCGGTGGCATCATTGCTGGAGGACCCATCCTCTGCCATTCTGGATATTGACCGTATTGTGGCCGAGGCCATTCGCAGCGATGAGTTCCCAACCGATAATTTTGGGGTACCGCTGGCCGGAAGCCTGATCCCCTGGATTGATACCAAGCTGGAGAACGGCCAGAGTCGTGAAGAGTGGAAGGGAAGTGTGGAGACCAACAAGATATTGGGGCGTGAAGGGAATTCAATTCCCATAGATGGCCTCTGTGTGCGTGTTGGCGCCATGCGCTCCCATAGTCAGGCCCTCACCATCAAGCTGAAACAGGACGTACCCATGGATGAGATCGAGGATATCCTGGCCAAGGCCAACGACTGGGTGAGGGTTGTGCCCAACGAACGTGATAATACTGTGCGGGATCTCACCCCGGCAGTGGTTACCGGTACTCTGGGTGTCCCTGTGGGCAGATTGCGCAAACTTGCCATGGGCGGGGAATACCTGTCTGCCTTTACCGTAGGCGATCAATTATTGTGGGGTGCGGCTGAACCACTTCGCAGAATGCTAAGGATACTGATTCAAGAATCTTGACGACAGGTTGTTTTTGATGTATTTTTTTTTGAAAAATCCTATTTGTAAGCTATAGTTAGCGGTGAAATCTTAAGTTCATTCTAAATTTCGCCTGTAAGTGAAAGAGTAGGAAGCTGAAGAATCATTAGGCTGAAATAAGTACATTTTGGGTTTTTGCGATATTTTGAACAACAATTGTTCACTTGGAATAGAAGTAGACTGGGGGAAAACATGGTCCGCAAACTGTCTCTGATGTTGGTGCTGACAATAGCGCTTGTACCACTAGCTGCACAAGCGCTCGGGTTGGGTGATATTAGTCCAAACTCGGCTCTGAATCAGGCATTTAACGCTGAAATCAAGCTGTTATCTGTGTCAAAAAGGGAGATCTATGATATTCGTGTCTCCATGGCGTCAGACGAGGCATATAAGAGATCAGGGGTTGATCGGACCTATATTCTCTCCAAGTTGCGTTTTAGCCCGGAGATCAAGGCCGATGGTACGGCGATTATCCGTGTCACCAGTAGTGAACCTATAAGGGAGCCTTTCATGAACTTCCTTATCGAGGTCAACTGGCCAAAAGGTCGCCTAGTGCGGGAATATACCGTACTGCTGGATCCCCCGGTCACGCTGGAACGTAGGCCTGCTCCAATCCAGGCGCCAGCCGTTACCAGGACGAGAGTTGTTGCACCAAAAGTAAGAGTTGTTGCACCAAAGGTAAGAGTTGTTGCACCAAAGGCGCCAGTCGAGATGGCTAAGCCAAAAAAGTTGGCCAAGTCAACTATAAGTGCATCAAAAATGCTAAAACAGAGTGTTCATCCGGCCTATGTTGGCAACCTGGATGAAGTTAAAGTAAAAAAAAATGCTTCACTCTGGGTAATTGCTAGAAAACACGAGTACTCCGAGGTTGATCATCACCGTATGATGATGGCGATCTACTATGCCAATCCACACGCCTTCATTAAGAACAACATAAACCGACTCAAGCAGGGTGCTATCCTGCGCATTCCCAATAAGGACGATATTCTGTCTTTAGGGAAGAGGGATGCCCAGAAAGAGTATAAACAACATGTAGATGCCTGGCATTCTGATACAGAAATCGCCAGGGTGGACCCTGGACCTCCACCGGTTCTGCAATATACCTCTGAACCAATGGCACCCAGTTCTGAGCGTGAGCAGACTGCTGAGCTGCAGAATTCAAAAGCACTCGTTAAAGAGTCTTTGGCAGAAACTGAAACCGAAACCGAAACCGAAACTGCAAAAGAGTCCGTTCAAGATACAGAGGGTGAACTAAAGATTGCAACTGCCAGACCAGAAGGTAAAGGTGAGGCTGGTCCCAGTGAGGATAGTGAAGCTGATCAGACAATAGCCAGGCTTAAACAAGAGCTGCTGATTGTTGAAGAGGATGCTGAGAGATCACGTGGTGAGGGTGAAGAGCTTGCATCAAGAGTGGATGATCTGGAAGAGCAACTTGAGGATGTTGAGCGCCTTCTGGAACTCAAGAGCGAACAGCTTGCCAACGTTCAGGCCGCACTTGCTAAAAGCCAAGAAGAACAAGGTTTTCTGGAGCGCAGTAATAAGCAACTCAAAGGTGAACTAGCTTACAGTCAGGAACATGTTGTCGCTGAATCTGCCAAGGGAGAGTCTGCGACAGAGGTCGCAGAGGAAAAGACCAAGCCAGTGGTAGAAGATGCCACGCCAGAGTCAGTAGTAGAAGAGACTAAGCCAGAACCAGTAGTAGAAGAGACTAAGCCAGAACCAGTAGCAGAAGAGACTAAGCCAGAGCCAGTAGTGGAAGATGCTGAGCCGAAATCGGTGATCAAGCCTATAGCTGATGCTGAACCCAAGTCTGTGCCAGTAGCAAAGGAACCAGCCCAGGAACTTGCCCAGGAGCCTAGTCTACTGGATCAGATAATGAGTAACCCAACCATGCTTGGAATCGTGGTGGGTGCAATCATAATTCTTCTGGGTCTAGTGTGGATACTGCTGAGTCGTAAGCGAGCCAGCACTGCTGACTTTCAGGATAGTATCCTACTCAATAACATTGATGATGAGGCACCAGATGCTCTCAATGAGATTGATGATATATCGAGTCATACAGAAGAAACATCATTTTTAAGTGATTTTTCACCTAGTGACATTGATGCCTTACAAGATGAGACCGGTGAGGTTGATCCGCTGTCAGAGGCTGATGTGTATATTGCATATGGCCGCTACCAGCAGGCGGAGGAGCTGATAAGACAGGCAATAGACAAGGAGTCTGATAGGAGCGCGCTGAAGTACAAGCTATTTGAGATTTTGTATGCGGTTAAAGATAAAGAGGGTTTTGTCAGTCTGGTTGAAAAGACTGTTGGAACCGAGGTGGAGTCTGGTGACAGCAAGGCATGGGACAAGGTTCTGTCTATGGGCAAGACGCTGCTGCCAGAGCATCCAATGTTTGCCGGTGCTGATGAAATTGATTCAGATGACGACTTGTTTTCACTGGATGAAAGCTTGTTAGATGATGAATTGGATGAAAATGATTTTGCCGATCTTGATGCGACCCTGACCCAGGTGGGTTCTGATGTAGAGCAGGATGGCTCGGATGCAGGGGGCGGGACGGAAGCCGATGCCGTAGTAATGGATGATGCCCTTTTAGATAGTGAACTATTGAATCTTTCCAATGAGCTGAATGCTGCATACGATGGTCTGGATGATACGGTAACTGAGCCGGAAGGTTTGGAATTTGACGCCAGCCTGGATGATGATTCAATTAGTGACACATTGGAAGAACTTGAAGGTTTGGGCGATCAGGTGGAGATCGGTGCTCAACAGGCAGATGAAGATGAGCTGGAAGACGAAGACGATCTTATGCTCTCACTGTCAGATTTGGAAGATGAGTCAGAGAAAACTGTTCTGTCTCTGCATGCTGCCGCCAGCATGAAAACGGATGATGCCGAGGAATTGACACCTGCTCAGGCACCGGAATTAACAGATGATGCGTCTGGAATGGAGCAGGAGCTGTCGGTCAACGAACTGGAAGAGGCGGTTATTGATTTACCAGAAGACAATGCTGGAACCGCTGAGTTTGAATTGGATGCTACATTGGCTGTGCTGGATGGGGCGGAGGATGATGCCGCTGAAGATCTGGGCGTTAGCATATCTGTAGATGAAGATATGCAGGACGAGGTCAAAACCAAGCTGGATTTGGCACATGCCTACGCCGAAATGGGCGACACAGATGGTGCTATTGATATCCTGGATGAGGTGTTGAGTGAGGGTAATGAGAGCCAAAAGCAGGAGGCGCAACAGATTAAGGAGTCCCTCACCTAGGTCGGGGTACGGTCAAATAAGGTAGCAGTATATAGAGGCGCACCTAGGTGCGTCTCTTGCCATGCTGGGGTTAAGGGAAATTAATGCGTTATGCAGTGGGAGTTGAATATGATGGTACCGCCTTCCATGGATGGCAGATCCAGCTGGGGGTCAATACCGTTCAAGAACAGCTTCAGAAGGCATTGTCACGTGTAGCAAATCATCCTGTTTCTGTGCAGTGTGCTGGACGTACTGATGCGGGTGTACATGCTTATGGTCAAGTGGTTCATTTTGATTCAGATGCAAATCGTAATTCCAGAAACTGGCTGTTGGGTACAAACGTTAATCTCCCTGACGATGTAAATATCAATTGGATATTGCCGGTGCCGGGTGATTTTCATGCCCGCTTCTCTGCCATAAGCCGAAGTTACAGGTATGTAATCTATAATGGGGCCATCCGCTCCTCTATATTGCGTAATCGCGCCGTTTTGGTACGGCGTAAACTAGATCTTGATCGCATGAAATCAGCGGCAACGGCCCTGGTTGGCACCCATGATTTCTCCTCGTTCAGGGCGGTTGCATGCCAGGCCAAAAGTCCGATACGAACTATATCTAGGCTGGAGCTGTCACGTAATGGAGATATGATATCCATTGAATTGTCGGCCAATGCTTTTCTACATCATATGGTGCGTAATATTGCCGGTGTATTAATTAGTATAGGGTGTGGTGAGCAGCCTGTGAACTGGGCCCAGCAGGTGCTGGAGCATAGAGATAGAACCCTGGGTGGTGTAACGGCTCCGCCACATGGGCTCTATCTTACTCATGTAGGCTATCCATCAGAGTTTGGACTACAGCAGTTTGATCCCAGTGATGGCATGTTCTCTCTAAACTGAATATCAAATATAGATGTTGTCCTGGTGGATAAATGGAGTATTTGAATACTCTTACAAACAATTTTTCATACAAAGACTTGGGATTTACATCGAATTACGATACTTCTGCTGTGTTTTGCAAAAAACCGTTTCATGATTGTTGGCTGTAATTTTCTTAGGCTTTGTTAAATCAATAAATTTAGCTTGTTGGGAGCGTCATGCATGGGTCATAGTTGCGGCCTCAATTTTCCACTGCCAGAACAGGGCAATAAGAGTAAGGGCGAAAGAAGGCTGGAACTTCAGCATTTCAAGGAGGTCCTGGCTGACCTGCCCTATGGCGATCAGGAGAAGGCTGCACATGAGTTGTTTGTTATTCTCAACAAATCAAACCGAATTGTGCTCAAGGCAGATGAGCGCTTGGCTCTAATCAAGCAGGTTGAGGTCCAGCCTCCAATCTCCTTGATGGCCTGCAGCGGAAAATCAAAAACATTTCAGTTCCCATAGGGCGTAAAGATGAGTATATAGCAAAGACGTTGGTAGGGGTCCATTTTGAATTTGCCCTGGCCTATCGCTGTCTACTTATAAAACCACCAGTTAAGGGCATACTGCGCAGTGTTGACCATGTCGCTATGGCAAACTATATACGTCTGTCTGTCTATCATATGGGAGAGGTGCTGCGGACAAAGTATAATGCACGAAATAATCCAGGAGGCACTATCTGGAGGTATATTTACACGCTTTTTGCCTGTGCTTATAAGCTGGATATACATACGATTGCTCTGCCGGCTTTGCCTTGGTGTAAATTAAAAAAACAGTGGAAGAGACATTTAAGTCCATTCTCCTGCTGGCTATGAGTTCCCCGTTGACAATGCGCGGAACCTACTTCAACTCACTTTATCAATTGGTGCCAGAGCTGGTGCCATATGTCGAACTGGGGAAAATTCGCTGTGGGGAGAGTTACACTGGTCTTTCTACGTTTGATCTCACCGGAGCGGAGCCACCCAAGAAGCAGATAATGTCAGGCTGCGAGGCATGTGGGAATGCTTCAGATTGTTTTACCTTTAATGTTGAACCCCTGCTTAATTATTTCCAACAACAGGTTGGGTCAGTGGGTCCTAATGACCAGTCTACTGAACTTCAGAAGTTTTTGAGTGAGCCATACCAGTTGGATGGTCTGACACGCAACCTTGGAGGTGACGGTAGGTCAGGTTATTCTGAGCGGATTGCTGGTGCTGATTATTCGGTGGAGATTGTGATTGGCGTTAATGGATCCCATGAAATACTGAGCCGGGATGCTGTGGCGCTTACTTGTAGTGAGACGGAGGATATCACCCTAACTGGAACCGAGAAGTGGACCAATGCCAGAATAAATGAAGTAGATCAACGCAGAAGCAATTGTGCGGTGATTAATCATAGTAGTGGTGGATATTGCCTCTATGTTGATGCCAATGAAAAATTTCATCTACAGGTTGGGGAGTTTGCAATAATTAGGGAATCGAACGGAGGGTGGTGGCGCCCAGTGGTAATTAACTGGGTGAATGGAAGCAGGGGTAGGATGGATTTTGGGGTTAAATTTCTGGGAGATAATGCCTATCCCGGCATGTTTAGGTCAATCCATAACGAAAGTATTGATGGGGCTGTTAATTGCTTGTTGTTAGTTGATGAATACTCTGCTGAGATTCCGGCTCGGATTATTACTGCGCCATCTAATCTGGCCAAAGGTGACACACTGCGGGTGAAGCATGAGGATGGAGATTGCCTAGTGTCTGTCAGCCATATTCATACCAAGACCAGTGGGTATGTTGAGTATAGGTGTGGTTGGGAGGAACGGCAGGAGACTGCCGCATTGAAATGGCAAGTAGATGCGTTGGATAGTAAATCGCATGAGGCAGGTCAAGATCTGATAACCGATTTTGATTCCCTCTGGAGCAAGCTTTGAGCAGTTGGTTTATACATGGTTATGGTATACCGTCCGGTCAGTGGTGAATGCTTTCTTAAATCACAGGTGGCCAGGTTTATTTGCCGAGATAAAGACCTTCATGTGAAGCAAAAGAGTCGTATAGAATCGACCCAAAAGGCTTTCTCTAACCAGGTTGATCCTGTATCTTAAGCGCCCTATGAGAACAAGGGTGAAAATCTGCGGTATAACCAACCATCGAGATGCGCAAATGGCAGTATCTCAGGGTGCAGATGCCCTAGGACTCGTGTTTTATCCCCCCAGCCCCAGGGCCGTCACTATCGAGCAGGCCGAGGCAGTGGTGCGAGATCTGCCACCATTTGTCACGGTGGTTGGCCTGTTTGTCAATGAGGGTCGGGAGAAGATAGGAGAGATTCTATCCCGAGTACATCTTGATCTGTTGCAATTTCACGGCGATGAGTCCCCAGATGAGTGTATCGGGCATGGCCGTCCTCACATCAAGGCGATCAGGATGCGTGATGGGGTGGACCTCTGCGCCGAACGGGAGAGATATTCCACCGCCGCAGGGCTGCTGCTGGATACCTACCGCAAGGGCACCCCGGGCGGCACCGGGGAGGTGTTTAACTGGGGCGCTGTCCCGGCAGATATGGCCGGATCCATAATCCTGGCTGGAGGGCTGGCCCCAGATAATATAGAACAGGCGATTAAACAGGTCAGGCCTTACGCGGTGGATGTGAGTGGTGGGGTGGAAAGGGAGAAGGGCATCAAGGACAAAGAGAAGATTTCGGCATTTATGCGAGGAGTGGAATGTGCCAACAGATGAACAGATAGATTTCGGTAAGATGCCGGACGATCGCGGCCATTTTGGTCGGTATGGCGGTATTTTTGTGGCAGAAACCCTGATGGAGCCGCTGACAGAACTGCGCGAAGCCTATGAAAAATATATGCAGGATGAGCAGTTTCTGGCGGAGTTGGATGCGGACCTGCAGAACTACGTAGGACGTCCATCTCCGGTGTATCACTGTGAACGCTGGAGTCGGGAACTGGGCGGGGCCCAGATCTATCTGAAGCGGGAGGATCTGAATCACACCGGTGCGCATAAGGTCAACAACACCATCGGACAGGCGCTACTGGCCAAGCGTATGTGCAAAACCAGGATCATTGCAGAGACCGGTGCCGGTCAGCATGGAGTGGCAACCGCTACAGTAGCCGCGCGTCTGGGCCTGGAGTGTGTGATCTATATGGGTGAGGTGGATATCAAGCGGCAAGAGGCCAATGTCTACCGCATGCGACTGCTGGGTGCCAAGGTGGTGTCGGTAGAGTCAGGCTCCAAGACCCTGAAAGATGCCTTGAATGAGGCGATGCGTGACTGGGTTACAAATGTTGATAACACCTTCTATATCATCGGCACCGTGGCCGGACCTCACCCCTATCCGGCAATGGTAAGGGATTTTCAGGCCATCATTGGTCGTGAGGCCAGAGAACAGATACAGCAGCAGGCCGGAAAATTACCAGATGCCCTGGTGGCCTGTGTTGGTGGCGGCTCCAACGCCATCGGCCTGTTCCACCCCTTTCTGCAGGATGAGGCTGTTGCCATGTACGGTATAGAGGCAGCGGGAGATGGTCTGGAAAGCGGCAACCACGCTGCACCATTGTGTGTCGGTCAGCCCGGAGTCCTGCATGGAAACCGGACCTACCTGATGGAAGATGCCAATGGCCAGATCATTGAGACCCACTCCATATCAGCTGGGCTGGACTACCCAGGTGTTGGTCCGGAACACGCATGGCTGAAGGATGTCGGCAGGGTAAAATACGATGCGGTTACAGATGATGCGGCGCTGGAGGCGTTTCATGCTCTGACCAAGATAGAGGGGATTATTCCGGCCCTGGAATCCAGTCATGCCCTGGCCTATGCCGCCAAGCTGGCTTCGACCATGCAGTCTGACCAGACTGTATTGGTTAACCTGTCCGGACGCGGAGATAAAGACATACATACAGTGGCAGCACTGGAGGGGATTAAGATATGAGCAGGATTGGTGCATGTTTCAAACAGCTGGACGAGGCCGGAAAGGTAGCGCTGATCTCGTTTGTTACCGCAGGCGACCCCTTCCGTGAGATTACGGTTCCACTGATGCATAAGATGGTGGAGGCCGGTGCCGACATGATCGAACTGGGGGTGCCGTTTTCTGATCCCATGGCAGATGGGCCCATAATCCAGCGTGCCAGCGAACGGGCGTTGAAGAATAACATCAGTATTCACGATGTACTCTCCATGGTGCAGGAGTTCAGACAGGAAGATTCCACGACACCGGTTATACTCATGGGATATCTGAATCCCATCGAGGTCATGGGATACCAGGAGTTTGCCGATGCTGCGGCAGAGGCCAGTGTAGATGGGGTGTTGACGGTGGATTTGCCACCGGAAGAGGCAGACGAGTTGTTATCAGCCCTGCGCCCCAAACAGATTGATCCAATCCTGCTGCTGGCACCTACCAGTACGGAAGAGAGGATAAAGAGCATCAGCGACGCCGCCAGCGGCTTCATATACTATGTGTCCATGAAGGGCATCACCGGTAGTGGTTCATTTATTATCGGTGAGGTGGGAGCCAAGGTGGCCGAGCTGCGTCGGCATACCCAGCTACCAATCGGTATTGGTTTTGGCATCCGAGATGCTGAATCGGCGCAGATGGTAGCTCAGGTGGGAGATGCAGTTATAGTAGGAAGTGCTCTGGTGGCCGCCATTGAGCGTCTGGCTGACACGCCGGAAGAGATTGGACCGGAGATTGCCCGCACCCTGAGATCCATGCGCGAAGCGATGGATCGGATATAATTGCGGTTATTATGGGGCCGGATTAATATGGATCTCTGAATAGATCGGGGGGTCCAGTGGAAGAATTCATTATGCTTCAGACAATAGGGGCTGTTATATGAGCTGGTTTGAAAAACTGATGCCGAGCCGTATTCTTACCGACGGCAGCAGTAAACGTGCCGTACCGGAGGGGCTTTGGGATAAGTGTCCGGGGTGTTCTGCGGTTCTATACCGCGCTGAGATGGAACGAAATCTGGACGTATGTCCAAAGTGCTCGCACCACAATCGTATCGGCGCCAGACGTAGGCTGGATACGTTTCTCGACCCAGACTCCATGGAAGAGATCGGAGCAGATCTGTCTCCAATCGATCCTTTGAAGTTCAAAGACACCAAGAAATATAAAGAACGTATCAGTCAGGCTCAGAAGAAGACTGGCGAGAAGGATGCCATGATAGTGATGCGTGGCAAGCTCAAGGGGCAGGAGCTGGTGGCCGCTGCATTTGAGTTCAGTTTCATGGGCGGCTCCATGGGCTCGGTGGTAGGGGAGAAGTTCGTACGTGGCGCCGATATGGCAATTGAACAGAATATTCCCATGATCTGCTTTTCCGCCAGTGGTGGCGCCAGGATGCAGGAGTCTCTGTTCTCCCTGCTGCAGATGGCCAAGACTAGTGCGGTGCTGAGCCGTATGTCCAAGCGTGGGCTGCCGTTTATTTCAGTGCTTACCGACCCGACTATGGGTGGTGTTTCCGCTAGTTTTGCTATGTTGGGAGATGTAAATGTAGCTGAACCCAATGCCTTGATAGGGTTTGCTGGGCCCCGAGTGATTGAACAGACGGTGCGGGAAAAATTACCAGAAGGCTTTCAGCGCAGTGAGTTTCTTCTTGAGCATGGCGCAATCGACATGATCGTAGACCGGCGCAACCTGCGCGATGAGATGGCCAATCTATTGGGTAAGCTCACCGATCTTCCTTTGGCTTAAATATAAATCTGCATGCGTTTTTCAACTCTCCAGGGATGGCTGGATTGGCAGGCATCTCTACATCCCAGTGAGATAGAGCTGGGTCTGGAGAGGGTTGCAGAGGTCTGGCGCAGACTAAATGCAAATCAATGCAACTCGGTGGTTATCACCATTGCCGGGACCAATGGCAAGGGCTCCAGCGCGGCATTGCTGGAATCTATCCTGCTAGCGGCCGGGAACACCGTAGGCTGCTATACCTCCCCCCATCTCCTCAGATATAACGAGCGCATCCGGGTCAATGGCCAGGATGCGACCGATCGGGCCATCTGCGACTCTTTTGACCGGGTGGACCAGGCCAGGGGCGGTGTCAGTCTGACCTACTTCGAGTTTGGCACCCTTGCCGCCCTGGATATATTTTCCAGCGGATCTCTGGACGTGTTAATCCTGGAAGTGGGCTTGGGTGGCAGGTTGGATGCAGTGAATATTCTGGATCCGGATGTGGCCCTTATCACCAGCATAGATATAGATCACACCGAGTGGCTGGGGGGAACCCGAGAGGAGATAGCCCTGGAGAAGGCGGGTATTCTGCGGGCGGGAATGCCTGCGGTTTTTGGTGGTGTCAACCCGCCTGATGCACTACTCGAGAGGGCTTCAGGGCTGGGTGTGGACCTTTGCCTGGCCGGAAGGGAGTTCCGCTACAACCGGTCACCGGAGCAGTGGAGTTGGATGGGGAGAGATACCAGCCATTCCGGCCTGCCCAACCCCGAAACTGGTGGAGAGTTTATCTACCGTAACGGCTCTGCGGTGCTGATGGCCCTGGAACTGCTTCAGGGGCGGTTGCCGCTGACCAGTGATGCAATAAAACAAGGTCTGCACCAGTTGCATATCCCGGGACGCTTTCAGCGCTTACCAGGCCCGGTAGAGGTGATTCTGGATGTGGCGCATAACGCTGAGGCATCCAGGGAACTGGCGGTAAATCTGGATGAGATGGGCTGTAGTGGACGCACTCTGGCTCTGTTCTCGGCCCTGGCGGATAAGGCCATTTCGGAGCTGGTGCTACCACTTGTTGGTCTAGTTGATAAATGGTACACGGGAGAGGTAAGGGCGGAGCGTGCCGCCAGCCTGGATCAGCTTGAGCAGGCATTGATTGCTGCTGGAGTTGGTCTCTCCAGCATAGAGGGCCATGCTGATCTGTCAGGGGCAATAACAAAGGCGATGGCAGATGTCGGAACACATGATAGACTCATTGTATTCGGGTCCTTCTATACGGTGGCTGAGACAATGCAGCACCCCGATATAGTAAGTTTGGCCAAATAACAGGGATTAGGAGAAGCAGGTGGATGAAGGTCTGAAAAAACGTCTCATTGGCGCCACTGTCTTGGTATCGCTGGTGGTTATTTTTGTCCCCATGCTACTGGAACAGGAGTCGGTGGTCTCGACCGACCTGGAAGAGAACATCATCCCGGACAAGCCTGAGACAGATTTTTCCTCCAGGGTACTACCCCTGGAGACAGAGGACTTATCCAAACCACCGGCGGTTGAAGCAGAACCTGTTGCCCAAGCAAAAACCTCCGCCACTGGGAATGATGTTGCCGAGAAAGTAGCAAGTAAGAAAAAACCTGAATCAAAAGTTAAGCCTAAATCAACGTCAAAAGAGCAGAAGAAACCTGCTACGAGAGTGGGGCTGAGTGCCTGGGTTATCCAAGTTGGAAGTTTTTCCCAACGTAGCAATGCTGAAAAACTAGTAAAGACTCTACAGGGTAAAAAATATGCCGCATTTACTGACCAGGTGGATGTTAAGGGCAAGATTCTGCATCGAGTGCTGGTGGGGCCTGAGATCGACAAGAAGAGAGCAGAAAAGATACTGCTTGATCTCAATAGTTACTTAAAACCTCAAAAACTCAAAGGAAGCTTAAAAAGCTATCATTGAGCCTTCAGCTCTGAAAACGGCTCTGGTAGAATTAATCTTTTCATAGGGCATTACACTAAACCAAAGGTCTTACGATGATTTGGGTGGACTACGTCATACTCGGCATTATCTGCCTCTCGTCTCTTGTCAGCTTGCTGCGTGGCTTTATGCGTGAGGCATTCTCTCTGGCGGCTTGGATACTCGCATTCTGGATAAGCTGGACATTCTTTCGTGATCTGGCGCTGCACCTGGAGTGGATTACTGTACCCTCTGTGCGGCTAGGAACTGCATTTGCCATACTGTTTCTTATAACCCTGGTTTTAGGGGCATTGGTTAATTACCTGGTTGGGCAACTGGTTGATAAGACTGGACTGACGGGTACAGACCGTATGGTTGGTGTCTTATTTGGAGCAGCCAGGGGCGCTGTGTTGGTGGCAGTAATGGTGTTGCTGGCGGGGTTGACCCCGATTCCCAATGATCCTTGGTGGCACCAGTCTCAGCTAATCAGCCATTTCCAGGATTTGGCGCTATGGTTGCGGGATCTGTTGCCTCCTGACATAGCAAGTAAGTTTAGCTTTAAATAGCTGTTCAGCTGTGAGTCAACCTTTTATCACTGTCTACTAGTTTTTTCGGAGCACCGAAACATGTGCGGTATTGTTGGAATCTTTGGGCGCAGTAAGGTAAATCAGGCACTGTATGATGCCCTCCTGGTATTACAGCATCGCGGGCAGGATGCTGCAGGTATTGTTACGTCACAGGATGGCAAACTGTACCTGCGCAAGGGCAATGGGCTGGCCAAGGATGTTTTCCGCACCAAGCACATGATCAATCTGGAGGGGAATATGGGGATTGCCCATGTACGCTATCCCACTGCAGGTTGCTCCTCATCCGCCGAGGCACAGCCGTTCTATGTAAATTCACCCTATGGCATAACACTGGCCCACAATGGCAATCTGACTAATGCTGAAGAGTTGAAGCGGGATCTGTTCGTGGAGGATCTGCGGCATATAAATACCAACTCTGATTCCGAGATCCTGCTGAATGTGCTTGCTCATGAACTGCATGCTCAGGGGCAACTTCGGATCACGGAGAAGGAGGTATTCCAGGCCGTGGCTGGTGTGCATAAGCGTTGCCGTGGTGGCTATGCTGCAGTGGCTATGATCACCGGTTATGGGGTTCTGGGATTCCGTGACCCATTTGGTATTCGTCCTGTGGTGTTTGG
>JAAGZL010000886.1 GCA_024206335.1 Gammaproteobacteria bacterium | reverse complement strand
CACGGTGATGGCCAGGATGCCGCCGATCATCAGGTTGGTCTGTACCGTGTCGATGGCGGTGTTGATGTATGGGGTCTGATCATGCACCCAGTCGAAGTAGATGCCGTTATCCTTGAGCAGTCCGGCATTCAGTCCGTTTACCACCTTGCGCATATTGGCTGTGAGCTCCAGCACATTGGCGCCGGCCTCTTTTCTCACGCCCACCACGATCATGGGCTGGCCGTTGTGCAGCACCGCCGGTGGATTGGAGTAGTAGCCAAAGCCGGTATCGGCCACATCCCTCAGATGGATGCGGTGCAGGCCGTCGTCCTCCAGCAGCAGCTCTCCTGCATCTGCAGGGGTCTGGAACTGGCTTACGGTGCGGATGCGGTAGTTGCGTTTGGCCAGGCCCATGACCCCGGCGGATACATCGCTGTTGGCGCTCTGTACTCTGCTGATCACCTTGCCCAGGGTGATCTTGTGATCGGCCAGGCGTGCCGGGTCTACCGATATCTCAAGACGTTTTTCGGTGCCGCCAAATACAAACAGGGAGCCCACGCCCGGCACCCGCTCCAGGGAGTGGCGTACCTCGTCTTCAAAGAAGGTGCGGTAGGTCTTGATGCGTAGCGGATCACCCTCCAGGGTCTTTAGCATCATCCAGATCACCGGGGAGTTTTCGGCGCTGGAGGTGCTGACCACCGGCTTGTTGGCGTTTTCCGGGTAGTCCGGGACCTCATTCAGCTTATTGGTGACCCGCACCATGGCGTCGTTCAGTCTCGCTCCCACCTTGAAGGTGAGGGTGATGGTGCCGTAGTTGTTGAAGCTGGTGCTCTCCATCACCTTGAGGCCGGATACACTCTTCAGGGCATCCTCCTGATCCTGGATGATCTCCTTCTCGATCTCATAGGGGGTGGCGCCCGGCCAGCTGGTATTGATGCTGATCTTGGGCGCCTCCACATCCGGCGTGAGCTGCACCGGGAGGCGGCTGAGCCCGATGATGCCAAATAGCACCACCAGGATAACGGCGGAGAAGGTGGATACCGGTTGATGGATGGAGAGTTTTACCAGGTTCATGCTTACTGCCGGATGATCTCTACTGATTGGCCTGGTTGCAGGCGGTCATTGCCATCAATCACCAGTTGCATACCTTTGGATACCGGGGGTTCCGCCACGGCAACGTCGGTGCCGGTTCTGGCTACGATCTTGATGGGCAGGATCTTGGCCTTGCCCTCAGCCACGGTGTAGACAAAGTTCTGTCCCTTGAATTTCACCACCGCATCCCGAGGCAACAGGCGCAGCTGCTGCTTGCGGGCCGAAGGAACCTCGACCGTGGCCGACATGTTGCGGATCATCTCCCGTTGGTAGGGAATGGAAATCTTCAGGGTGGCGCTCTTGCTGCGGATGTCGGCTACCGGGATAAAGCCCAGGATGCGACCCTCAACCCGGCTGTCCAGCGCATCGATGGTGACGGGTGCGGGAGTGTCTGCAGTTTGAAACCGTACCAGTTTTTCCGAGATCGCCACCTTCACCACCAGGTCGCTGGTGGAGGCAATCCGGGCCACAGCGGTGCCTGGGTTTACCCACTCCCCCTGTTCCTTCAGCTTGGCCAATACCACTCCGTCGAAGGGGGCGCGCACGGTACTCTTGTCCAGCTGGATCTGCAGTCGCATGCTCTCCTCATCCACGGTCTCACGCCGTTTCATCAGTGACTGGTGTTCAAACCGGGCATCATCATAGGCTTGGCGACTGGCGGAGTTGGTCTGCAACAGGTTCTCCAGTCGCTTCATACTCCGTGCCACCTTTTCCAGATCGGCATTGGCCTGGGCGCGCTGCTTTTGCTTGATATCCATATCCTTGCGGATCAGATCTGTATTCAGCTCCACCAGTGGATCGCCCTTCTTTACCAGCGCACCCTCAACTGCGTTCTGGCGCAT
>JAAGZL010000885.1 GCA_024206335.1 Gammaproteobacteria bacterium | reverse complement strand
CACTTTCGATTTAAATCCCGGTGAATGATTTCTGCGTTTCTTACTCATTTTCTGCATCCTCTTTTCAATGAAGATAATAATACAGAAAATAACTCCTTAACTTCGACCATCAACTGTCCAATCTATGGGGTCCACTTCTCCAATAAAGCTCAGTAGAGTATTTTTCATTCGACATCGATATCAAGTTCCATCATTTTTCTGGAGAAAACCAACTCGGCCCATCATGCTTTTTATTTTTATCTGGTCGCAGCCAATCTCTAATATTTCGTCATGATCTCGCGTGCCCACTTTGATCTGGTCGGATGATGAAAAAGTATACCGGTAATCGATAGCGTTATTTTTGAATGACCAGGTGCCGCGATATTTCCAGATAGCAATGCCACTTTCTTCAACGCGACCGCCAAAAGTCATGTCGGAATTAAAGGTGAAATATCCGACTACCTGTCCCTGGGTATATTTCCAGCTACCGTATAAAGCTTGCTGGGTGATGGGCAAATTTTCTTCACATTGACTGGAGACGATTGCATGGCTGTTCATTGATAGCAACGATAAGAAAACAATTGCGATGGTGTCGATATATCTGTGGAAAGCCGACTGCTTCAAATAATTTTTATTTTTTCCGTGGGCTAATTGTGCCATTACCGTGGATAAATATCACTTGTATTAATTAGCTTTTGTAGCGCAACTCTACCCTTGAGCCAATCAGTCAGTAAACTACCCGCATGCCGAGAGTATCAAAACCAGTCAACGCCCAGTTAATCGAATTCCAGTGTGCCTGCGGAAAGGGCATATTCCGCAGAAACCAATCAAAACCAGTAAGGTTTGAATACCCAATGTCCTACCCGCACAAGTGTACTCATTGCGGCTTAGAAGGAAGTTTCCCGGTCGCCTATCCGCTATTGGAAACAACCCGCCATAATCGACAAAGGAACTTTATGCTTGAACACTCATAGTGTCCCCCTATCTTTCAGGTCACGTTTACTTTTGCCGGTATAATTCCAGAGAATATTCCGGGGAATCGGACCTTTATTGCGGCCGCCCTGCTGAGTCTGCTCCCAAGCATGGGCCAAAATACCCACTGACCGGGACAGGCAGAATAAGCCCCGTGCCAGTGGTGAAGGCATTTCCAATTCAGCGTATATCACCGCCGTTGCACCATCGATATTCATTGGAATCCGCTTACCCTTACGGTTTTGTAACTCAGTCTCGATGCCTTCTGCTATATCTGCAAACCGACCTGTTACTCCTCCTTTACTGGCCGCATCCCTTACTATACTCATCAGTTTAGGCGCACGGGGATCAACCGGATGAAAACGGTGGCCAAATCCAGGGATAAACTTACCATGATTCGCTATATGTTCAGTCACCTCAGTTGCGACAGCTTCTTGCAACTCCAGACCCTCATCCATGAGCCTTGCAATATTTTCATACAGCTCCATCGCCTGCTCTCCGGCCCCACCATGGACATCTCCCAGCACATTAACAGCAGATGCGATGGCATTATTAAGGCCGATTCCACAGGTTGCAGCCATACGTGCGATTGCGATGCTTGGCGCCTGAGGCCCATGATCAATTGCGGACACTAAAGCTGAATCCAGCAGTTCGCCTTGCTCTTTAGATGGTAATTCGCCACGCACCATAAGCCAAATCATCTGAGCAAAGCTAAGTTCACCAATCAACTGCTCTATCGGGTAACCCTGGTAGCGAATGATGCCCGGCTCCATCTCAATGATATCTGTCTTCCACCAATCTGAAACTTCGTGACCTATTCCCTCTAATGGTCTTGAAGTATTCATAGTACGCCTCCCGCCTGAAGTTCAGTCTGAGCAACTGGGTCATAACCCAGCTCATTTAAAATCGCCTGTGTATGCTCGCCAAGGGCAGGCGGCGGAGCATTTACGCTTGGTCGATGTCCATCGACTTTAAAACCAGTTCTGACCACCTCGATGTCTCGTTCGATGCCAGGGACATTCCTAAATTCACCGTACAGCCCCCGTTGCCTAATCTGTGGTAATTCCAAAGCTTCAGGCACAGTTATAACGCGTCCGGCAGGAACTCCCGCTTGGTTAAGAAGCTTTTCCCACTCTACGGCAGACTTACGAATAAACTCGTCTTCAATCAGTTCAGTCAGCGCCTTACGGTTTTCTACTCGCGCTTGGCGGGTAGAGAACCGCTCGTCATTGATCAGATCAGCTCGGTCAATAGCCTGACAGGCTGACTCAAACTGCTCCTGCTTATTGGCAGCCATATTGAGTAAGCCATCCTGGGTTTGAAATGTACCCGACGGACTAGCGGTAAAGTTATCATTGCCCATCGGAACGGGCTGCTTATTGCCAATCAAATAGTTGGAAACCACCCAGCCCATAGTCGCCAGAGTAGATTCCAACATCGAAACATCTATAAAACAGCCGCTCCCAGCTTGCGGACGCCCAGCAATAGCCGAGGCTATGGCAAAAGCCGCAGTCATCCCGCCGATAGTATCGGCAATCGGGTAGCCCACCCGGTAAGGAGCATTTTCCGGTGCCCCGGTAATACTCATCACTCCGGACATGCCCTGAATAATCTGGTCGTATGCTGGTAAGTGTTTCATCGGGCCATCAGCTCCGTAGCCTGAAATTGCACAATAGATAAGCTGCGGATTCTCAATTTTTAGATCCTCGTAGCCAAGTCCGAGGCGACCCATTACACCTGGACGAAAATTCTCTACCAGCACATCTGCTGTTTTAACCAGCTGCTTAAGAATTTCTTTACCCTTGCTGTGTTTAAGATTCAGGGTAATCGATTTTTTACCCGCATTCTGGGCCAGAAATGATATACCCATTTTCTGTTGGTTCAGCTCCGGATCAGCACCTAGTTGACGGGCCAGATCACCACTGTTGGGCATCTCCACCTTGATTACTTCGGCTCCCATATGTGCCAACTGATGACAACAGTACGGGCCCGCTAAGACATTGGTCATATCGAGGACTCGAACATTTTTGAGTGTATTACACATGTTGACGGCACCGCTGAAAATTAAGGGCAATTACTGCTAACAGAAGAGCTGCACCTAGATAGATCAGTTCAGTCACTGTACCTATCACCATTACCGGCGCAGTAAGCAGCACGACTCGCTCAACCCAGTGCAGCTTTGTTTTCAGATACCCAATCAGCCCCGCTGATACGCCGATGGTGGCGATAATCAGTACACAGATGTAAATCAAGGTCGCAATGATATTAACGGTAATAAAAATTTTCATAACTTTACTCCCTAAGTTTAAGTAAATATACCTTCCGCTTCATCAGCGGCTAACCTGCGGGCAATTGCCTCATTCTTCGATCTACGTTGAGCTTCCTCGAAGCCTCGTTCGTGCTGTTCTTGCTCTTCGTCGAATTTTCGATCCCGCATAAAGCCTGTCGCCGCTTTCTTCGTCAAAATACTATCTTCCGTTGATTTTATATTTAGGTGCGACAGGATCTGGTGTCCAGGCATTATATTGCTGGATTAGCAGTATCAGCGCATAGAAGGCTGCAATTGGCGTACAGAGTAGCCAGACAAACATTAGGTAATTTACTGTCGGATACAATAT
>JAAGZL010000072.1 GCA_024206335.1 Gammaproteobacteria bacterium | reverse complement strand
TGTATTTTGAGGTTTCCGGGGTATCTGCCATCTCTGCCCGGATTGGATTGAGATCGACATAAGCCATACAGGATAACAGGGCTTCCTCGGTTTTCAGGGCTTGGGATTTAAACCGAGATTCCCAGAACTTTCCAGTGCATTGATCTTCCAGGTTGGCTTGTCGTGCAATGGGTTGACTCAGGCAGCGCATAAACCAACTGATATTTGAGAGCTTCTCGCGCCAAACCTTGACAGTGTCCGCAACGGTTGCTGATTCAGGTGCTGACAGTGTTTCCCCATCCCGATAGCGTTGAACCAGCAAAGGACCATTAAACAGGGAACACCATCGATCCATGATCTCATCATCCGTCAGGTCGTCAAACTGATCCGGGCATAGCTTTAAAACGACATGTAGATGGTTATGTAAAACTGCAAAAGCACAAACATCGATGGCAAAAAGTGATGAGAGCAAGCGAATCCGGTCGACGACCCACTGTCGCCGGTGTTCGTAATTTCGACCCGAGTAGTGATCCATGCCACAGAGGAAGGCTCGGCGTACACAGCGTGAAGTAATGTGGTAATAGGGCGTATCGGCGAGTGAAATCAGCTCCTTCCTGGGTCTGGTCATCAGTCAATTCCTTTTGTCTGCGATGCCTGAAAGCTTACGCCTTGTTCTCGAAGAGTGTCAAGGGTAGAGTGTGTGTCCCGCTGGACGTTGCTGAACTGGCTTATACGGTCATCTTGACGTCATTACTAGAGCAGACTAGGCAAAGGGTAGCTAATGAATCCAGTGAGGATACTGATGGATTACCTGGCCAAAATGCACCATCGACCCAGGTGCTGCAATGATTGAGTTGATTGTTAATGACGCGCATCAATGGGAAACTTGATATTCAAAATATACTCGTAGCCGAATACCAGTGCTCAAAAATAATTATATATCGAGCTCTATCACTGGGGTTTTGGGCTCGATGCCATTTTTTAATAGGGGTCTAATAATCGGATAGTTCTGGGCTAGCTCCATTATCATTCGGTAGAGACTATTTGCAGGGAGAAATTGTGTCCGCAATACAGTGGTTACATAAATTTTTAGAGGGCCGGGACTGTCTTGATTTTAAACCTGACGGTAGGCCCCTCTATGCCTATAAATGCAACACAGAAGAGTTCTTGGAGCTAAAAAATTTACTTCAAAATGCGGAACGACGGGGCGTAGGAGGTGGTGAAAATTTTACTTTCTCATTAAGCACCAACCATTTATTCGCCCTATATTGTTCTGAATGGTGGAGGCGACATTACACCGGAGGTCCTTGGGCTTGGGCGCCAATAGTCGATTCTCTGGGCTGGGAGCATGGCGCGTGGAATATTTACACCAAATTTGTTGTAAAGGGTCTTAAGTACTGGAAACGAGACTTAATAAGAACGAATACTGGACGACAATTCCTTCTCTCGGTTGCAAGTGAAGGTGGTATACCTATTAACGTGCTGGAACGTGAAGGCGCCTCGTTCACAAACTACTTAAAGGCATTAATACGAGAGTATGGCCACTATGTTCAATCAGGCCTGACATCCGAGAGAATCGCGAAAGATAATTTGTTTCGGCTTCCAGCTTCCTGGAGGCAGGACCAAATTGCCAACTTAGCCGGTAAGATAATTGAGCAATTGTGGGTGCTCAAATCAGAAATAGGTGAAACAACCGAACCGGTAAAAACTCTAAACGAAAAGCATCCCGGGTGGGATAAGGAGCTACCGCTGGAGCTGGAATCCCAGCAGTCCGAAACATTAATCAATAGCTTGTTAAATACTGCCAGGGCTGTCGCATCTGGCAGTAGTCAAATATTACGAGTAGAGCGCTCGCTTGAAGATGATCTCGGGGAATGGAAGCTAACCGCCAAATTACTGTTACCGAAAGAAATTCATGCCCATCAAGTAACTTCTATGGGTGCGGTTTCATCGATAAATGAAATACCCGAACGAGCTGAAATATATAGGGTAATCCAAAATCAGCGAGTGCTAATTGCACGATTGACCGGCGAGGGTGATACTAGGTTTGTTCGACCTGTTCCTGGGGCAACCCGTTCATTTGATGAAAATGCAGACGCAGAGATTGGCGTAGTTTTAGTTGCAAGAGGTCAAGATTTAACTTCGCTCCCCGTTGCGGGAGCAGACGCCCTCGATCATGAGCTTCCATGGTGTTTTGTTGCGAATGATGAGGAACAAAGACAATTTCGTTGGGTGGCGCAAGGAGGTTGTCAAAGAAGGGAGCCAGATGTCTATGTGCTGTCGAGCCAAAAACCGACGCAATTGAGCGATCACGATGACACAGATGTAACAGAGATAAGTAATGATTTGCTGTCTAGAAGTTTTTGGAGAATACAGAATCCCGCCGAAATTTATTCAGCTGAAAATGACGAGTCATATCGTGTAGAGCCGGGATTAGAAAATATTGCTGCTCGCGATTATCGGCTGATTGGCTATCGACAATACTTTCCGCAAACTCGGTTTACGCTATTTCAATCAGTTCCCAACATTCAGCTTGTAAACGAAGACTCTACTATTACAGTTCCGAACCAAGAAATATTCTGGCGTCCTATGGGTGCAAGGCAGTGGCAACAGTATGACAAGCAGTTGATGATTGGTGACATTGAAATACGACATCGTCGGAACGACGTGGTGTTAGCCTCGTGGAGGTTATCAATCTTATCCAGTATTTTAAATATTAATGTTGTACCCGTATCGAGGCTAATAGGGAAAATCACATTCAACGATAAGGCTATCAAGGCAGTGCATATTAATAGTTCTGAAAATTTGGAAGTTTTTGCGGAGAAGAGTGATGGTGGCTGGGATGTAGAGCTTAAAAGAACCAGCACGGGGGTAGGTGACATTTCGGGGAGATTGGAGTGGGAGAACGGTTGCAATCTGAAGCTGTCGTTCCCCTTTCCTGCAAAAGGAGCTGCTTTTGTCGATGAAAATGGAAAGGATTTAGCCTCTTCCAGTGTTCTAACATTGTCTCGCCTATACGGTTTTAGAGCGCAAGCGGTTTCGCCAGGAGTGTCGAAGAAATATCAGTTATCAGGCTCGCTACTCTTCGGAGGCGATTACGAATACCTGCCATCAATCGAATACCATAAATTCAACTATTCACTTATATCTGATCGATACGGAATTGGATTGTTGCCCCTACAACAAATAAAAGAAGAAATAAAACATTTGTTTGCCGTGAGCACAGGAGTTGATGATCGAGTTATTCTGCAAATTTCCGAGCTTGGGCAGATGGAGGCTTCCGCATCAGTGTTAGTCGAGCAATATGAAGGTATGTTGTTGCACAACAGTGCAAGTGATCTGATATATCTGGATAAGAATAATAGCGTGGGAGATGACTACGATAACAGCATACTCTCACTTGTCTCTGTTAACGATTTAAATGAAGACAGTATCAACCTGGACTGGAACGAAATGAGCAATGGATGGACTCTTTCGGATAGGGGGAGCGACTTAATTGATCATACGCACACCTACTTCGCGAGCATTGAGGGAGAAAGAGCTCATAAAATTAGGCCATGCATTATTCCTGCAGATTCAGTGGCAGAGGAACTTGATGAGCCTGCGGATCTTGCCACGGCATTATCATTTCCTGATGCAGAGTCGCGCAGATCAGCGATCGGCCAGTTTTTAAGCAAGATTGCTTTGGAGGGCTCCGAAAAACAATGGATTGAGCTTGCTTCATTTGTCAATCGGCTGTCAGGTGTTCATCCGGATGGGCTCGATCTGGTGGAAGGACTACTTAAGTGCCCCACGGTAATGTCCTCATTATGGTTTAGGTCTGTTACAGACAAGTCGCTGCAAAACTATCTCCAGAAGATTTGTGATTCCAGCCCATTTGCTTGGTGGATGATTAGTCTTGATCAATGGGTAGAGTCATTGGACACATGGTTAAATGGTTTTGTTAGGCAAATACAAAATGAAGCGGTCGAGAATATGTTGATCGAAGAGTGTGTTAAAAGTTTAGATCAGCTATGCAGCGATAACGAGGAAGTAAATGCAATTGTCGATGTCATTAAGGTGCAACTAGCCGTCCCACTGGATGGGCAATCGGCTATCGGAGATGCTCGAGATAGGCCGACCGATTTGGCTTGGAAACAATTGGATATGTTGTGTAGGGCGATTTATGTTCCGTCTATACCCGACTGGTGGCCTCAAATACAGCCAGTGTTTAATTTAAAAAGTAGCTTGCCGGAAAGTATTCGCGAATTTATTCACTGGCCTATTGAGGATATGAAATATCAAAAGGCAGTGATTCAAGCCCCAGCGATAGCTGCCGGTGCGCTGCATTCTCGAATTGAGTTTGATGAAAATGTAAGAATTGCTCTACTTGCGGCAAGGAATTTCCATCCTTCCGCATTTGCAACAATTTTTCGCGCCACCCAGTCTATTTTGTGGGTCTCTAAGGAAGAAATTTAAGCAATGAGTGAAAGCATAAAAATTAGCGATCTGGTCCAGGAATTGAATAAGCGCACCGCAAGAGCTGTGGTTAGCCAGCTTAGCCTGAGAAGTACTGCTGCGAGTAATTATCTAAAATCACAATTCGAAGGTTTACCAGGCGAACCTGGTAGTTTTATGGCTGAGCCGGTATTTGAGGCCACCTTTGGCTGGGAAACATGCGATAAGAATATGCAGGATCTGGAGGGGGGATTGTTGTCAAAAGAGGTTTTGGAATCTTTAAGCAATCCGCCGAAAAAGCCAGAAGATATCACAGAGTATAAATTCCCTTTAGATAGACAACCCTATTTGCATCAAGTGAAATCATGGGAATCATTGCTACAACAAAAAAAGTCCGTTTTAGTAAGTAGTGGAACAGGTTCGGGCAAAACTGAATGTTTCCTTGTTCCGATTATTGAGGATCTATTTCAGGAGGCATTTGATGCCAAAGCTCCCTTGACGGGTGTCAGGGCTTTATTCCTTTACCCGCTGAATGCTCTTATAAATAGCCAAAGAGAGAGACTTAAGGCTTGGATGACGGGATTCGGTGGAAACTTGCGATTTAGCCTTTACAACGGTGACACGCCTCTTAAAAGGACACCTGCTGCCATGATGAATGAGTCTCCGGAAGAAGTTCGTGACCGGACAATATTGCGAGAAAACCCTCCGCCGATATTAGTTACCAACTCAACGATGTTGGAGTATATGTTGGTTCGAAATGATGATGCTCCGATTATCGATCAGTCCCAAGGGAAATTACGCTGGATTGTCTTGGACGAGATTCATACTTATATAGGGTCACAGGCTGCTGAATTAGCTCTGCTGCTAAGGAGGGTAATCACGTCCTTTGGCGTTAAAGCAGAAGATGTTAGATATGTTGCAACATCAGCCACAATTGGCGGTGATGACGATTCGGCCTTACTCGAACTGCAAAAATTTCTTGCCGCAGTCGCCGGTGTAAGTGAGTCTCAAGTTGTCGTTATAAAAGGGCGGCGCAATATTCCGGAAATACCCAAATTGCCACCTAAAGATATCGCCTCATTAGCTGAGTTAGACAATAAGACGCCCTCAGATCTATATCAATTAATGTGTTCGTTCCCTGCTGCCATTCAGATTAGGCAATCATTATCAAAGGCGCCTCATGCGGCAAAGACCTCTGAGCTTTCCAGCTTAATTAAGCAATATTGGGAAGATATCTCGAAAGTAGGCACTTGGAAACTGATTGATCGAATGTCTCAGGCAAACAACGGGGAGTCAGCTTTTTTACCGGTTAGGGGTCATCTGTTTCAAAAGACTTTGGATGGTATTTACACGTGCTCCAATCCCGACTGTTCTGTGAAAATGGATCAATTGAAAGGTAGCGATTGGCGCTATGGACAAATTTATTTGAGTGAAAGAGATCTATGCGAATGTGGGGCGCCAGTACAGCCCATTATTTCGTGTAATTCATGTGGACAAGAATACCTCGACGCGGAGGAACAATTTGCAGGCGAGGGTGAATATGAAATTTTATACCCCACTAGGCATGATGAAGAAGACGAATTTATTTGGGATATAGATCCAGACGAAGAGTCTTCGGTCGAACAAGACGAGGTAGTCAAAGTTAAGGACAAGGTATTGATTCATCATTCACCGTCGGAATCTTCTGTCCCTTTTAGATTTCAGATGAATACTCGAAAACTATCACATGACGCAGGAGACTATGTTCTTTATGGTCAACACTACGGGAATGCAAACGACGACCTTGTATGTGTAACTTGTGGTGCAAAGGATAGGACGGGATGGAAAGTTTTTATGCCCAAGAGGCTTGGCGCACCATTTTTTCTAGGTGACTCCCTGCCAACTTTACTTGAGCACTCCCCGAAACATGGGGAAGGTCCATTTGAAAGTAGACGTTTGCTTACCTTTACCGATTCGCGACAAGGAACGGCCAGAATCGCTGCTAGGCTGCAGCAGGACATCGACCGAAATAAAGTTCGTTCTTTGCTTTATCACTCGGTTCACCTCCCCGACGAATCTGGAAACGTTGAAAAGATTGCCACATTGAAAGGCGAAATACGAAAACTTGAAGAGGCCTTAGAAGCAGCACCAAGTCTAGAAGGCTTAGTAGAAGATAAACGCGAAGAACTGCGCGGCCTCGAGTGTTCGGATGGCCGTGTATTAAGTTGGTTAAACGCCGAACAAGTGTTAGCTAACTCGAGAGACATTTCTCGTTTCATGTTTGATGCATTTAGTGAGATCGCTGGTCATTACGTTCCAATAGAACAATTCGGTGCGTTTAATTTATTCAGAGAGTTCATGCGACGCCCAAGAAGGGGTTTCCAACTGGAGACTCTGGGTATGGTCGAAATCTTTTATCCAAGCATTGAGCAAATAACTAGTTTTCCTGACTCATGGGGGCACTTATATAAAGACCAGGAAGACCGGAAAAGAAATGGACCTAAGGATTGGAAGGCTTGGTTGACTACCATTGTCGATATGCACATTAGGGATAATAGTGCGGTCGATTTTCCTGAACACTGGGGAAAATTGATGGGAGCTCGGGTAAGAAGAAAAAATCTTGTTGGGCCAAATGATGATAGGCAGGCGGCCTTGAGGTGGCCTTCACCTCGACGGTCAATGCGATCGAGATTGGTTTGGCTCTTAATCCGAGGATTCAAATTAGACCATGACAATGAAGTGGTTAAAGACCAACTGGAACAAGTATTTGTGGATTCATGGCCGGCTGTTAGAAGCAGCGTTTTGAGCTCCCAGGATCAAAATTTCTTCTTGCTAGACCTCAAGAATAAGTCAGCATTCCGAAAGATAAATAAGGCTTGGAAGTGTCCCTATACCCACAGATTAGTGACCCAAATCTTTCGAGACCAATCGCCCAATACACCTGGCGGTAAAAATGAAGCGCTTAAGTGTGCCCCCATTGATTTACCTGATCTTCCTTTTCCAAATGAAACTGACTCATCAAATAGATGGAAAATCTCTAACTGGTTAGAGGAAGAGCCTTTATTAAGAAAAGCCCGTGAAAACAGTGTTTGGCCAAATAGGGCCGATAGAATCGCGTCGGGAGAGTCCTGGTTCAGGATAGCAGAGCACTCTGCACAAATCGGATCGAGCCAACTCAAGAAGTACGAGGCCATGTTCAAGGCAGGAAAGCTCAATGTGTTAAGTTGCTCAACAACCATGGAGATGGGCGTAGATATCGGAGGCATGTCTGTCGTTTCGATGAATAACGTGCCCCCCCATCCGGCTAACTATTTACAAAGGGCAGGGCGTGCAGGTCGGCGGAATGAACCGACATCTGTTAGTTATGTCCTTTGTAAACAGTCTGCGCATAGTATGCAGGTATTTAATAATCCTACATGGCCCTTAATGCCAGGCGCCATTAGCGCTCCTCGAATAAGTTTGGAGAGCCCTAATATTGTACAGCGGCATGTAAACGCCCTATTAATATCACATTGGTTACGTCAATTTGGTGATGATATTCCGAAGCTCACATCAGGTTGGCTTTTTGAAAAGAACAGCGAGGGTTTGGCTTACGCAGATAGGTTCGTAGCTTGGTGTAAATCTCTTGGATCCAATGAAGAGGGTACTGTTCTCCAAAGTAAAATTGGCACAGTGGTTAAAAAATCCATTCTTGAATCTAAGTCTCTTGATTATATGGCGTCCCAATGCTCATTGATGATGGAGTCTATTTATGAGGATTGGCGGGTTGAGTTTGAGTCAATGCTCGAGGAGCAACAGAGGATTTCATCTTTAAGTCGGTCTCCACAAAATGAACCTGCTTTTAAGGCCGTTGAGATTTCGTTGAATAGGATGAGAAACGAATATTTGCTTCGTGATTTAGCAAATGGCGGTTTTTTGCCGGGCTACGGATTCCCTACACAGGTCGTTTCGTTGAATGATATAACGATCCATGATCTGAAGAAAAAACAAGGTTCTACTCGTGAAGACAATTTTGGTATTAGCAGAGGAGGCCCAAGTCGTGATCTCTCTATCGCGCTGCGCGAATATGCGCCAGGCGCCGAGGTTGTTATCAAAGGCCTTGTTTATAGAAGCGCAGGAGTAACTCTTAATTGGCATCGTCCGGCCGATATTAATGCACCGCCAGAAATTCAGGATCTATATTTCCACTGGCAATGTAAAAAGTGCGGGGAATTTGGGGACAGCAAGCAATTACTAACACAATGTCCTTCATGTAATTCTGACGTCGAAAAGCTAGATAGAAAGCAAGTTTTAGCACCTGCCGGATTTGCTGTAGATCTATTTGAAGATCCTCATACTGATGTGAATAGACCGACTTTTATGCCATTTGAGGATGCGAATGTGGCCGCAATAAATGCCGCGTGGAAAAGTTTGCCAAACAATTTACTCGGAAAGATTAGATATTCAGAAACCGGCGTGGTGAGCTATGTTAGTTCTGGAATGTATGGCCACGGTTATACCTTATGTTTGAGCTGCGGTAGGGCGGAGCGTCAGTGTGCACCGGGTGATGCGTCTGGTTGGGTGGTAGATGGGCACAAACGACTTCGTGGTGGAGCGGCTCTCGATGGTGGTCAGTACTGTGAGGGATCTAAC
>JAAGZL010000071.1 GCA_024206335.1 Gammaproteobacteria bacterium | reverse complement strand
TGGCCATTAAACGGCAGCGTGTCTTGTACAGAAGATTAATTATTGATGAACAGAAAATAACTAAGGAAACTCTGATTTATTAGAGTTTCCGCGGTGCAGGGACGCTCCGTGCTCTGACAATTCAGGATGAATTGTTCAGAGCTTCCCTAAATGTTGGCAAAACATGGGGGCAGGTCTGAATGGTACTTACTTAAGAGTAAGTACCATTAGGCTCTGGTCCCGAATCTTGAATTCTAGTTAAATGAAATACCGCTATGACCAGGCCACTACCTATCGAGTTTCCGAATACCCTGTGTCATCTCATCTCGAGCGGTAATCGAAACGAAAATCTGGTTCCCCGCGCCTCGTCACGAGTAGGTCGAGAGTACGGGCAAACCGTAGAATCAAATCTGATAACCGACATATAATAGAATTCCGCGGTGGCTGTCTGCGATTCGGCCTCGCCAATCATCGGCGTCAGACTTGAGATCGAAGCTGAGCCGGGCGGTACCGACTCCAAGCAGAATATTTTTCCCGGCGCGATAACGCAGATCCAGCTCATAATTCAGGAAAGCACCCTGCAGTTCGTCTGCGTATTCCGGTCCAAGCCTGCCACTGATTCCGTTCGAAGCCTGCCACCCATTCCATTCGAAAGCTGCCACCGATTCCGGTGAAAGCTGCCACCCTGAAACGGGTGTGTAAATGAGATAGCCAGACACGGGATAACTGAAGGTATCCTGCGCTCTTTTTATTTGATTAAAGGAGCCAGAATGTCCGCCAAGAGGTTGTCCATGAGAAAGATAAAAGAAGTACTGCGGCTAAAAGCCAGTGGCGTGAGTAATCGCAAGATTGCCCAAAGCTGTGGTGTCAGCCGTCCCACCGTTGGGGAGTATTTACAACGGGCATCACGGGCAGGTTTAACCTGGCCGCTGCCTGAGGAACTCAGCGATACAGCATTAGAGCACCAGCTGTTCCCGGATCCCCCGACACCGGCACAAAGGGACCAGGCACTGCCAGACTGGCTCTATATCCAGAAAGAATTCAAACGCAAGCACGTGACCCTGTTCCTGCTCTGGGAGGAGTACCGGGCACAACATCCGAAAGGTTATCAGTACAGCTGGTTCTGTGAGCGCTACCGCCAATGGGCCGGTACGCTGGATCGCGTCATGCGCCAGGATCACCGCGCCGGTGAAAAGCTGTTTGTCGATTACGCCGGTCACAC
>JAAGZL010000070.1 GCA_024206335.1 Gammaproteobacteria bacterium | reverse complement strand
ATGTAGATAAATATCCAGATTTGGGTAGTCTATCATTGCTATCTGAGTCAGATCTGCGATAACTGCATTGACTTCAGGCAAAGGTGGTGTTACTGCACCTGTACCTATACCTACAACGCCTGCTATCCCTGTACCATCAACAACAGCAAGCGGATTAGTGACAGCACCTATTGTAATGGGGTCAAACGACACAACACCCTTACCATTGATAGCGATGCTGTACAAACCATCAGGTTGACCCAAGAGACTATATATAGCAGTGTGTTCGGGGCTTACTTGATCCTCACTCACGTCTTCCAAATACCAACTGAAACTCGCCGAATCCCCTATAAAGGTGGTTGTTTTCTCGTACCAAAATACGTCAGGGTTATCAGCATCAATCTGGATTTCGTAAGTGTCACCAGTATCGAACAAGTTATCAGTACCCCCTGCAAGGGTTACAGTAATAACGCTGTTCGGGCCTGCTGTATTGCCCGTAATGATGCCCTCAGAGCCATCTGTGGTGTTCTTACACACTCGCCCTACAACTGCGTCGAGCACAAGGTTCAAGGCTGTTGTAAGCGTTGCTGATGCGTCAGCGCCTGTGTGTGTACCGTCATACAGATGAAGTATAGAGTCCGATGGTATGACCATCCCATCGTAAATCTCTTGAGCGTAATAATCAGGCACAACAATTACGGGTGCTGTGACAACAGGGCTGTAATTTTGGGCTGCATCCTTGTGCACAAAGTGCACATATTGCGTTGTGCCCTCATCGACATTAACCATAAGCAATGATTGGGAGCCCGCTGTCGTTACAGCACTGAGGTTAGAATCATTTGCAGTGGCACCCAGATGATCTTGTCCTGCCTCTACTTGCTCAGGGGTTGGTTGTGTGGCAGTGTCTGTGGATACGCAGTAAATACCACCGGTTGCTTCATCAGTATCTACTGTCCCGAGTAGCCCTCGAAAGTTGCCCTCCGAGGTTGGATTCGTCAGGATTGGAGCAACGTCATCAACAGGAGCGTAGGTCTGATAAGCACCAATGGCAGGTGCAATCGCAAAAGGTTCACCGTCAGCGCCAAGAATAACGCCAGCGTCAATACCCGCAGCATCAAGCTGGCTGCCTTGTGATGGTGTATAACCGTCAGCTTCAAATGGGTCAGCAGTGATTAATACGCCATCGTCGCCGGGGTGCGTTCCGTCATCAGATGCGTTGTTCGAAGCATCGGACCATCCATTCCCGCCTGTATCAGAAAATCCAAGAGGGCAGTCATACGTGACTATGTTTTTAAAACGACCGTTATGGATTACTGCCGTCCCACCAAGCCGAACTCCGATTGCAAATCCTGTAGCTGTACAATTTACCGCGTCTATCTTATAACCACCGTTTTGATTAAGGT
>JAAGZL010000884.1 GCA_024206335.1 Gammaproteobacteria bacterium | reverse complement strand
TGGGAATAAAGCCCTTTTTAGATTTAGGCGGAGTCCCTAAATAATGGATACTCAATACATCGGAACGGGTCATATCCACGAGACTATTGGTGAGTGGAAAGACTACGTTAAAACCCATGACCCACTAACCGAGGATATGCAGGGCATACTAACCGATGATAAAATCTATGATTGGGGCGCTGAGACTGATCTTGATTTTTTCGGAATTGATCACGCTGGATTTGAAGTAATACTAGACGTTGAGGAATCGGTGCGCCATAACGGTGATTTCGGTAATGGTGCAAGGGTTGAGGCTGATAGTGCTGGCGTGTGGGACCCACTATACTTTACTAAAGGCGTAACAGTTAAAAACCTTTCCGTTTACAATACATTGGTGGGTGCTCCTTCACGCGCCTTTGAAACTAGCGCTACTAAATTTCAAAATGTTATCGCTAAATCGCATGGTACTAACAATCAAGGTGCGTTTCGTATTATGGGTGGTGGCTGTGAGCTTATAGCTTGCCGTGGTGTGTCTGAGCTTACAGCCGGCCTTGCTGCGGCAGTGGCATCTAGCGCTGATTTAGTGCTAACAAACTGCACATTTGAGGGTGCGATTGGTATTGATATGGGGAACCATACCCACACAGGGTCAATGACCAATGTTAACACCTCTGGCTGCGCGATGGGCTTT
>JAAGZL010000883.1 GCA_024206335.1 Gammaproteobacteria bacterium | reverse complement strand
AGCCTAAACATTCCCATAGCCTCCGCCCATTATGGGTTACGGATGCCCCCCTCCCGTCACAGCGGGGGCATGAAAATCCACCGGGCCATCGCGTTTTTACAACAGCGTCTTCACATTGCTCGACAGTGCCGTAATTTTTACGAAACTCATCGAATGACATACCTTTTTGAAACTAAATTTCGTTCATGCACATTTTTTACTTACCCCACAGGCCATATATTCCTGCACTGCACTGTATGCCTATACAGCACGATTGGCGCGTGGCTCTGAGATTGGTAACTAATCAGGTATTTTTTTAACTTTCCTTATTTTTTAGAAAATCAGTCCAAAGTCCAAATCCTCAGCATGGCAATCAAGCACCTGGGGTAGGATTTCCGCTGGCCCGCCTGGTGAGGGTCATGTCCTTGTCCACAGGAGCGGTTCTGGATGCAGCGATGGCTGCGCACAAAGGAAGAGGCACGGGCGGGCACCGCTTATTTCGGGACATTAGCGACGGGATCACTCCAGATGACCTTCTGTTGGCAGATGGCTATTATTGCAGCGATTTT
>JAAGZL010000882.1 GCA_024206335.1 Gammaproteobacteria bacterium | reverse complement strand
CAAACTGAGGGCGAAATTATTAAATGTATTTTTGCTATATACATGAAAATACATATGAGATAAGTCATCAGTTAAAGAAACATACCTAACAAGACGATGTATGATTGGTTCCCCGGAAAAGCATAGAAACTGAAAAAAACTAGGAAATAAAAAAACAAAGAAAACCATGAGAACAACTTCCGTACCAAAAATTAGTAAGATTAATAGCAGCGTTTGAATATTACAGGTCAAAAACTCTCAAAACTGTCATTTTTGGCCAAAAATGGCCAAATTTTAACCTTAAAAGGACCAACATTTCGCCATACCAGAATTTTCCTGACATATAGAGTATGATTTTCTTAAAGAAGACCATAAGAACAACTTCCATAACAAAAATTAGGAAGATTCATAGCGGCGTTTGGAAGTTATAGGCCAAAAACACTCAAAATGACTATTTTGGACAGAAATGGCCAAATTTTGGCCTTAAAGTGGCCAAAATTTCGCCATACCAGAATTTTCCCGGCATATAGAGTATGATTTTCTCAAAGAACACCATAAGAACAACTTCCATACCAAAAATTAGGAAGATTCATAGCGGCGTTTGGAAGTTATAGGCCAAAAACACTCAAAAACGGCTATTTTGGCCAAAAATGGCCAAATTTTGGCCTTAAAAGGGCCAAAATTTGGTCATACCAGAATTTTTCCGGCATATAGAGTATGATTTTCTCAAAGAAGACCATAAGAACAACTTCCATAACAAAAATTAGGAAGATTCATAGCGGCGTTTGGAAGTT
>JAAGZL010000881.1 GCA_024206335.1 Gammaproteobacteria bacterium | reverse complement strand
CTTTATCAGTGATATCCTTCCATTCACAATCAGAATCTCCAAAGGTGCTAGCGGTACACCACCTAACCCCTTCACTTAAGCTATAAAGACGAACCTCACCAATCTCATTATCCATTACCGCATAATACTTTGTCCCTTTATAGCCACATATGCGACTTCTGCGACTAATCATATAAACATGGCTTCTGATAGCCTTCGGGTGCTGGTACGACTCGGGCGTATTGACCTGTATGTATGCTCTGCGTTCTTTACTTGTTTGTATCTTCATTGTTGTGCCTCTGTTTGTGTGAATGGCGCATTGAACTCATTAGCACGTCATCTGCGCCGCCATGGGTTAGCCCGAAAACGTCATGGTTAAGGCGCTGCAATACCATTTCAGTGTTATGTGCTTCCCGAATTTCAAAGTTTGCGGGAATATAGCCGCCAGTAGCCAGTGCGATTGCTATACAATCCTGGGATGGTATATCAACAAAAGCTGCTATCTCGCCATCAAGCGAATCATTAATTATTACTTGCCATAGAGTGTTGTGAAGCGAACCCAAAGTGTAATGCTTCACACGCGCATAAGCGGTGTTTAATTTTTCATTCTTACTGGTATTCATTTTATCTTTCTCCTGTATGTGTTGATGATAGTAGTCATTAAGATTTTAACTAAAATCTAATTCGAATACATGGGGATAATATAGCGCGTAGGGTTCCCATGCCCAGATATCTATATCCTCTTGTTCGTCTGATTGTGGAATATATAATGTGTCCATTAGATTTCCTTGTTTGATTGACGCCAATCGGCCAGAGCAACGTCCGCAGCATTAGTAGCGGCAGTGGCTTCAACTAACCTATACTGAGCCTCGACTTCAGCCTCGGCCTTATTATAAACAG
>JAAGZL010000880.1 GCA_024206335.1 Gammaproteobacteria bacterium | reverse complement strand
TACTTCCCGGTCCGTGGCACTGTCAACATAGGTCGGGTAATGTGATGAGAGTATTTTCCCTACCGCCTCCCGGCTGCGTTCAAACACATCCCTGGAGCCATCCTGTTCCCAGACATTGGTTGCCGTCCGATCCATCAGTGTAGGATATAGATACTCGCTTTCCATAGTATTGTAAGGTCTGGCTATTGCCCAGAAAATGACCCGGATCGATGGCGCATTCCCTGATCACGTAATCAAACAAATACTTTCCCATTTGGAACAGAAGGCCGTCAGTCGGAATTCCAGGTCGTTGCCCGAGAGCCGGGCGCCCTGTTATGGCCAGCACCGTTTACGCACAGAGAACATTATGAGAATATTGATGCTGTCTCCATGGAAAGGAAACCAGTATGGCCAGAGCCACGGTACTCAAGGATAGCGCGCCTCCTGGACCCCAGCATGAACGTCACCGGCCTGAACAAACCCTACTCTACCGCATTATCAATCGACACTATCCCGAATTTCTTGCTGGTATGGCTGAACAAGGCAGGGCTCTACCCCTCCATATACAAAAGGAATTTGATGAGTTCCTGAAATGTGGACGATTGGAACATGGCTGTTTACGCGTACAATGCAGTTCCTGCCACAAGGAAAGGCTGGTCGCGTTTAGCTGTACCAACAGTAGGCGCTTTAGGCGAACGACGCGGATTTTGCCCCAGTTGCGGCGCCAGGCGCATGGCTGAAAGCGCGGCCCTGCTGGTGGACGAAGTTTTACCGCATCAACCCATGCGCCAATTAACGCCATGGATGGCGTGTAGTAGAAGCAATGCAGGAGCAATTGCCGAGGGTGCTGAGTTTTCCTTTTCAGCTGAGATTTCTGTTCGCTAGTCGCCCAAAACTGATGGGCAGTGTGCTGGGTATCGTATACCGCGCGATTGCATCCCACCTTATCAAAAAAGCAGGGCTGACTCGGAAAACCGCGAAAACCGGTGCAGTCACGTTTATCCAGCGATTTGGACGGTCCGGCGCTCCGGGTGCTTTGAATCTAAACCCGCACGCGGCCCGCTCCACTTCCATATGTTGTTCCTGGATGGAGTTTATGCGAAAAACAAACAGGGCAAGGTAACCTTTCAAAGAACCAATGCGCCGGTTCAGGAAGAACTCGCCATACTCGTCCACACCATCAGTCACCGCGTAGCTCGCTTTCTTGAACGCCAGGGTGTACTGGAGCGTGACGCAGAAAACAGCTACCTGCAACTGGAAGGACTGGATGAAGACCCCATGCAGCAACTCATTGGTTGCTCGGTC
>JAAGZL010000879.1 GCA_024206335.1 Gammaproteobacteria bacterium | reverse complement strand
TGCAGGTGATGCGGGGAGCCCGGAAACCGAGCGTCCTGGCCGACGCGGGCGCGGTCCGATCGTGGGGCTGCAACGGCTACGGCCAAAGTACGGTGCCGGATGGGCTTGGGACAGTGGTGCAGGTGACGGCGGGCGACAGCCACACGTGCGCTCCGGATGCTGCGGGCACGGTCTCCTGCTGGGGCAGCGACGACTACGGCCAAAGTACGGTGCCGGATGCGCTTCTTGGGAAAGTCGTGCAGGTGACGGCGGGAAGTTACCACGTGTGTGCCCTGGATGCTGCTGGCACGGTGCCCTGCTGGGGCTACGACGGCTTTGGTCAAAGAACGGTGCCGGATGCGCTTCTTGGGAAAGTGGTGCAGGTGACGGCGGGCTTCTGGCATACGTGCGCACTGGATGCTGCGGGCAAGGTCTCCTGCTGGGGCAGGGACTACAATGGTCAAAGTACGGTGCCGGATGCGCTTGGGAAAGTCGTGCAGGTGACGGCGGGCTACCACCACACGTGCGCTCTGGATGCTGCGGGCGCGGTCTCCTGCTGGGGCAACGACGACT
>JAAGZL010000878.1 GCA_024206335.1 Gammaproteobacteria bacterium | reverse complement strand
TCCAGTATATCCCAAGACTATAAATAGACACAGGGGAGTAATGGCGGATTGTTTTTGTTTGTTTATTGTACGACCAGCTTTCTCCTCCACCATCAAGGTGCATCCCGCATATTGATTATCATATGTTACTAACCAAAAAGTAAATAAGATTTCGAAGTGGGGATTCCTTGGCCCAAATGAGTAAATCTGATCATGGATGTTGAACCGGGATTTCTGAAAAAGTTATCTGGTCAACCCTACCTCAAATATTCTTTTTTTGTGTTTTCTTGATGAGTTCTCTGGAAAAATAAAGCCCGTTTAGTGAGGTAGGATTTTGTTTAATTTACAAAGAATTAAATATTTGTGATGAAATAGTGCAGTAAAAAACCCTGGTACGTGACCTATAGGGAATGCCCATTTTTGCTCTTCTGCATGTTTATTCTTCATTTCTACTAAATTGTGTCCATTTTTCATAGTAAAGCTACTAAAATGCTACATTTTGGGCATCATTTTGACCATTTAAAGTGTATTTTAGCCCCCAAAATAAGAAAAATAACATATTTTTGGATGATTTTAGGGTTATTTGGCCAACTCCGACCTTAATTAAAGACAAACACAGGTGATAAACCCATGAAAACCATTTCAAAAGTTTCTTATATTATTGCTGAATAATTCTGCCAATTTTTATCGTAATATATTGAAAAATGTTGAAAATATAGCATTTTTCTGTGACGCGGAAATGTCAAATTTGAGCTTATTTTGACCTCCGGCCCCATGGAGGAGCACGTTATTGACCTTGCTCTAAAACTCTGGAAACTATTCGGATCACCACTATATTAAAAATTCTAACTAGAAATATGGTTGGGTCAATGAAAAAGCAAAAAATGTCACAGTCAGAGCACTTTTCTATACTAAAGGTCACGTGACAGAGTTTCCCCATGCCGTGACGTAGGGGGGGGGTATCCCATCGTTCCAGTATATCCCAAGACTATAAATAGACACAGGGGAGTAATGGCGGATTGTTTTTGTTTGTTTATTGTACGACCAGCTTTCTCCTCCACCATCAAGGTGCATCCCGCATATTGATTATCATATGTTACTAACCAAAAAGT
>JAAGZL010000877.1 GCA_024206335.1 Gammaproteobacteria bacterium | reverse complement strand
CTTTAGCTGGTAGCGGATGTTGCCAGCCGATGTCAGTGACAGGCGTTTTTCCGAAACAGCTGGTCTTGAAATATACCGACACAACCTTTCCAGTTTATCGCGTTCCCATGCCTGTGCTGCCACACCGGCATGTAGGCTAAGAATATGTGCTGGCCATAAGATAATTCTTCGAGTGCGAAATAGGTTGCGCCCAGGATCAAAAGTGTCAGCAGGCCTTTAGATAGGCCGACAAGTCCTGCTGCCTTGCCAGCAGCATCGATGAACTGTAGTAACCGATGGAGGCGATGAGGAAGACGACAGTCGCATTTTCAATGATGCCCATTTCACCATCGAGCACTTGCCTGTTGTCGGTCAACCCCACCCACAGAAACGGGAATATGAGAACCAGCAACGGGAAGCCGTGATAGAGCAGTAGGTTTTGAGTCTTCATCAGCTGGCCTCGTACAACCCGGTCACACCCATAGCGGTACAGCGCATGAAGGCAACGACATATTCCCGGTGCATGCCACAAGGCTGTCACCATGGTCATCGAACCTGCTTTCCTCTGACAGCATTTGATTGGTTACATTTATCATCATTAATGTGGCACACGACCTTTTACTTCTCGCATTTTATTTTCTTTCGGCGAGAATGCAATGTCCGGGTAATGCCCAAATAGCCCATCAGCTGCCATCATGCATGGAAAGGCCCGGAGGCCTGGCTTTATGAAAAGCAAGCCTTTACAAATATTCGGCAAATAACTGCGGTTTTGGAGTGGCGATTGCAACAGCCGTATACAATGAACGAAGAAAATCTCCAGACGGTGAAGCCTCCAGGTTTTTCATGATATTTCCCATTATTTTTCCTTGATAGCAACGACCATATTCAGTGGCGCGGCTGAAAAATACCCGAGGAAATACTCTATGGCTGAAAACTACTATTGTTGCATTTCAAACTTGATACCAAGCAGTCCCGACACAGTGTCGTTATAAAACCTCCAGTTCACCATCAGCCAAATCAAGTCGATGACTGATGTTCAATTTGTCGGTAAATGCCTGATCATGACTGACAACAATCATCGCTCCTTGAAATTCTGCCAAAGCACCTTCCAATGCCGCTAAACTGTCTAGGTCCAGATGATTTGTCGGTTCATCAAGCAATAGCAGCTTCGGTGTAACCGGGCCAAGTAGTTTGATGGCGAGTGTTGATTTTAGTTGTTCTCCTCCACTCAGATGGCCTAACATAATATCGCCTTTGATATTTCTTAACCTTAGCCAGGCCAGGCGATCACGTGCCGTTTTCTCATCAATGCCGGGATGGTTAGCCAAGAAGTTCTCAACAGCAGTGCGCCCCAGATTCAGGTCACTGGCGTGTTGTGGCAAATAGGCATAGGGAACCAAAACATGACATTCTCCAGCCACGGCTTCGAGCTGCCCCATCAATGTTTTTAGCAACACACTCTTTCCTGAACCATTCATGCCCTGTAAGTGAAGGCGTTGTGCGCCAACCATTTGAAAAGACAATGCAGGGTGTAAAGGTGATTCAATTCCCGCCTGAACGCCGTCAAAACTGACGACGAGTTGCCGCTCGCCAAGTTTCGAACCGGGTAATGTAAAACCGATGGGTTCAAACCATTCCCGCAATCCTTCGGCTTGCTGAACTTGATACTCTGCATGGTTTGCCCGATTGTTGCGCAGTAATTTTTGCTGCTTCAGGTTATTTTCTGCCGACTCCTTAGCTGCGTTTCGATCCATTTTGGCCCAGTTCTCGATCTTTGCACGCGCCTTTCCATTTGCTGCACGCTGCTGTTGTTTTTCAAGCGCCTGTTGAGCTTTTGTTGCTCTGCGCTTCTGTTGGCCACGAGCCTGATTCAGGTCTTCTTCCTGTTTGTGCCAGCGTGACCGGGCGTTGGCGTAGTAGGTTTCGAAATCACCACTGTGATAGTGTAATTTGTTTTTAGTCAGCTCATAGACCCCCTCAACCTGGCTAAGCAACTGACGATCATGGCTAACCACCAGAATCTTGCTTTGGCCCTGTTTCGCCCAGGTAAGCCATTGTTCCCGGCCTTCCCGGTCCAGATGGTTTGTCGGCTCATCGAACAAAAAGAATTCCGGCTTTTGCAGCAGAGCGGCTGCCCACATAAGTCGAAATTGCTCACCGCCACTGAAGGTACTTATTGGCCGGGTGAGATCGATTTCACTTGGCAAGCCGGTAACGGTAAAAATATCGCAAATCAGCTCTTGCCAGTTCCACCAAGGCTCCACCAGGCTGAAGTCTTCATCGATAGCCTTGCCTTGCTCTATCCGTGCAATAGCACTCACGATTGGCGCGAGACCCAGAATGCACAGCGCGGAAACCAAATGATTCCCGGGCCATTGTTGAGGTATGTACCAGCGCCGTAAATCTGAGTCTACCTTGCCGCTGCTCGGTGAAAGTAGATCGCAAATAATATGGGACAGCACCGATTTACCGATTCCATTTGCACCAACCACGGCTGAAAAAGAATGTTCCAGCTGAAAATTAATTTGCTCAAACAGGCTAATGCCATTATTGAGCACAAATGATACGTTTCTTAACGTAAGAAAAGATGCCATGTATGATTCTCCAATCCCAAAATTGTGTGCCGGAAGAAAATCAATACTTCACTAGCGTAATACCGGTTGAGGCGGAAAGTATGCAGACATTAGCAAAGAGATATTTGGCAGTCGATGAAATACTTCGAAAAAAATGGTGGGGCGTGAGAAGTATAGGAAGCATAGCCTGAAAAAGGTGCGCCATCGGTAACAAATGACGGCGCAGCATGCCGATAATCGGAAAACAGCTATACTGCCCCTCGGGGGGTTCCAACCGCCAATATAGAAGCACAGGTGAGGATGGACTGATGGCGTTAAGCTCTAAT
>JAAGZL010000876.1 GCA_024206335.1 Gammaproteobacteria bacterium | reverse complement strand
TTGCAGGTTGGCGGCGGAGCATGGTGGCAACTGCACTCCTTGTGGTTATCGCTGCCGTCTCGGTGCGCTTTACCGCTGCAAGGGTTAGCGTGGCGATGCTGGTGTCATCGATCAGGTGAAACTGGTTTGTTCTTGCAGTGCTCATGTTCTTGCTCCTATATTCCGGTTGAGGTTTTCTGTTCCGTTTGGGAACCTTGCTCGTTTATGAGCTACCAATATTAGTAAACCAACGTGAATGGATCCTGTCAGAAAAATGAACAGAACATTAAGATAGAATTTACCTATCGGGGCTGATGCCAATATCTCGCAGTAGGCGATGGTCCATCGCGGCAAGCCAGCCACTTTCGGCGCCGATCTGCGAAAAACCGATCGTCAAAGCCTGGGTGGGGGCTGCCAGGACGGCTGCACTTAGCACGCCAGCTGTAATGATTGCTTTGCCAAACTGCTTGATAATATTACCTCCAAAATTATTGATATTGTTTCATTGCTGTCCCGTTAACTTAATTCTATTTTGGTGTAGCTGGCGAAATACCGGGGAGACAGAGTGATTGGTGTTTTGGGGACATGAATATCAATAGCATTCCCCCGTCATTCCGGCGCAGGCCGGAACCCAGTGGTTTCAACGACTTACTGGATACCGGATCAAG
>JAAGZL010000875.1 GCA_024206335.1 Gammaproteobacteria bacterium | reverse complement strand
AGGTATGACATAGCTGCCTGGGTCGGGTTTCAGACGTTCCGACGTGATGACGACATCAAACCATTCAGGGAAACCATCAAGAAACTTCTTACGCATCTGGGTGAGACTCTTACCACCACCAGGCTGAATTTTCTCTGAAAGTTCCTCTAGATACTCCAACCATTTCCAGATACCTTCAGGGTCATTGTTCTTGATTCCAATTTTGGACATACTAGACTCTTCCCATTCATTCAGCAATTGGGCTTTAGTCTCAGGATCATTTTCTAAATTGCCCCAAACATGCAGCCATTTAAATAATCCTGGTCCATCATTTTTAAATTCCGTGTTAGCAATACGAGCGCACCTACTGTTGGTTTTGATATAGTTCATAATACAACAGAAAACACGCGTGCATCGCTGCTCGTACTTGCGTTTCTCATCAGCATCAGAACTCGATGCATGGGGATCATTACCTTCAGCATTGGTAAGCAAGGTAACACCATCCATGGAGATAGTACCCAAAGCCAAACAGAGAGCTACCCACCATACTCGCAGAAAATCATTAAATGGTATACCATTCCAACGTTTCATACCTGGTAGGAAGTCATAATCACGCTGAGTATTTGGCATGATATCATTCACAGATGGTAGGGATGATCCTGATCCTGATCCTCGAGTAGTGGGTGCACTGATAGTAGGCATCATCATTAAGATAATGAACCACATAATCAGAAATTTGTGACGGTTACACCCATGATGAAACGTCTTGAAACGGTTGAAACGGTGAAAGACATCACTCTCATACTCCCCTGTCGACTTGGGAGACTTAGATTTCACTAGGGATACCGTTTCACTCTGCATGCATTTCTCTTTTATGCGCTTACCATATGCGGCATGCACATTGGGCTTGCAGGTTTCATGGGTTAGATTCTCGGGCGGATGCGAAAATTTGGAAAAGGCAATGCCTCTCAACCGGCAGAGAATGAACCCTAAGTTCGAGGACACCGGCGGTGGGCTCATTCCCTGCCCACGAGAGGCCTTAGGGACATGCGCCACCGGTGTGTTCGATTCCATTTTAGGGCATGCATCATGTGACTTGTACATACCCTGTGACTTGTACATACCCTTACTGGTAGGAAGGTGCCATGCAAGAGCGTGCTCTCCGTGCTTCGTCGAGGGTTCCCTTAGCCCAATGGGCGCCCCTCTCTGCAGGGATTGCAGAGCTTGCGGCTTCAAGTTCCGGGGTTCCCCGCGAACCTTCCCGCCGTACTTACTAACTCTGCTTTTACTGCTGCATGCATTTCCCTGACTTCCCTGTAACCGCTGGTACTTGTACATACGGATTCCAGTTAAGATTCCAATTAGAATGATGACTCTGACTAGCACAGGGCTGTAGATAGGACTAGTGCTAGAGGGTGGTTTCTCAGGACTCCCGTGCGCGAGGTGGTTTTCATGCCCGAAGGCCTTGTACAACCCCAATGGCGCTAGGCAGAGGCCCCACCGCTCTACTACACGAAGGATGGGCATATAGCCGGGCGCACGTGCGTGACTATCGAGGGGTGCTGGGCAATCGAAGCTAGCCTGTCTAACAAAACTTAACTGGCTCAAACTTACTCCTGCCGATGCCGTACAGGTTCGTTCCAGGGTCCCAGGCACTCTCGCCTGCCCCTGGGTACAGCTGCGGTCGTGATCGTAGGTCTGGGCGTTCCGGGCTTGCGAATGCCGGTACAGCCACCCAGGATCGGTCGTATTAGGCGCAGGCAGCGGTGAGCAGCAAGTGTAAGAGCTCAGGGTAGAAGCAGGGAGTACGGTGGGCGCAATATCGAGTATAGCGGAAATGTCCAACAGGTAAGTAAGAGTGTAGCAAAGAGGAAAGAAAGATGTGGTGAGTATTGGTGAGTAGTGTGGGTAGAGTGAGTGGCTCGGCGCTACTCCCCTAGTGGATAGCCCTAGATTCACTACTCTAGCCACACCTTTTAGGAGAATCGACGTCGTTGATGAAGCCGTGGTAGTTAGGAGGCTCATCATGGCACCTGCTTGTGATAAGTAGGAGTGTACAGCTCGTGGCATACTGTATCGCTCCGTATTGTATCGCAAGGCAGTACAACCGCTACGAAGGCTTCCAGATACACTAAATAGTGCATGCTGTAAGCGGTATACGTAGCTACGTAAGCTTTCTAACGCGTTACTGACTTTTACAGCCATACTGTGTGTCCGATCGGACACAAAAGCATT
>JAAGZL010000874.1 GCA_024206335.1 Gammaproteobacteria bacterium | reverse complement strand
TGTATGTATGTATTTTTGAAAGTCAGTAATAAATACTGATAGTCTTATTTTTCATTAATCATATAAAATATTTTTAGTTTTTAAAATTTATGTATAAATTAGATTCTTAATAAATTGTAATATTTTTTGCTAAAAATATTTGAAAAAATTATTCAAGAAATTCATTTATAAGTAGTAAAAATTAAGAAAACATTCATGTAATAAAATTTGAAACAAAATTAAAACATATTATCTTGAAATAATCAAATAAATAAAATAAAATTGTCATAAAAAATCAATCTATATATTATATTTTATTCATCCACATACCTGTGTACGTTTGTTCCAATCGCAGTCCACAGGTATTTCCCACCACATATGTGTGCGATTACATATGAGTGGAGATGAATAAAAATATAATATTAAGAAGGATATGACATACCTAAAAAATAAAATTAACTTGCAAATGAAAATAAAAATTATTTAAAAACAATGTTCACAAATTTCTTTGATATCATATTTATCTAAAAGTTCATAATGACATTCAGAGAATTTCATAAAAGTTCTCCTCAATTGGTCGATTGAGAAGTGCTGATGCACAAGACGATCGACCAAAGTGAGAGTTCTCTCACGGAAATCTTTGAAGTCTTGGCAACAGCGCGCATAACGAATTAATTGTGACGTAAAAACACCATAACTTTGTTTCTCAGGAATGTTTCCCGATAAATTAGGAAAGTTCACGATAGTAAAATTAAATGCATCTCGTTTATCAAATAAACTAGTATGAATTTTATTATTTCTAATTTCTAAACTTAGATCTAAATAATTTGATTTTATGATTGCATTATCAGAAGTCAAACTTAGTTCTGAAGGATAGATCAGTCGTAACTTCATCCGTTCGTCATTATTGATGCATAAAAGATCATCAATATATCTAGAACAAAAATCAAACCTTTTTAAAAAATCAGTCTTATTTTTTCTACGCATTTTATCCATCGATTCACATTCATAAGAGTATAAAAATAAATTAGCTAAGAAAGGTGCACAATCTGTACCGATAGGAATACCAATTATTTGTCGAAATATAGTGTCTCCACAAACAACATAAATATTATCACTAAGATATCTTATGTGTTTGATGAGATCCTTAGCATCCCAACTAAT
>JAAGZL010000873.1 GCA_024206335.1 Gammaproteobacteria bacterium | reverse complement strand
GATTTCATACCAAGATCTACGTGCTACGTGTGCTCTGGTATGGTATCCTCGTAGGATACGGTATACTAGCTTCGCACTAACAAAATTATCACTAGCTTCACACTAACAAAACATTGATCACGCGGGTACGTGGATTTCATACCAAGATCTACGTGCTACGTGTGCTCTGGTATGGTATCCTCGTAGGATACGGTATACTAGCTTCGCACTAACAAAATTATCACTAGCTTCACACTAACAAAATTATCACTAGCTTCACACTAACAAAAAAGTAATAATCGTGTTGTAACAAAAACGACCATTTCTTCATGGAAACTAATGACATATTTCACTTATGTATGTCTATATAGACATACTCCTAATTTTATACCATCGTCATACAACTCGTTGTTGAGTTATTACATCTACATACGATAATAATAATTAAATAATTAAATACGTACACCAACCAAAAAAAAATACATACCTTCCGATAAAAAAAATAAGTAGTACCTAACCCAATGATGATGATGATGATGATGATGATGATGATGATGATGATGATGATGATGATGATGATGATGATGGTTATATAGGGTACCATGTATTTTTCATAGCAAGATCCACTTGGTAGGTGTGTTCTGGTATGGTATTGTCGTAGACCACTTGGTTACGTTGATTTCATACCAGGACCTACGTGCTACGTGTGTTCTGGTATGGTATTGTCGTAGACCACTTGGTCACGTTGATTTCATACCAAGATCTACGTGCTACGTGTGTTCTGGTATGGTATCCTCGTACTAGCTACATCATACTAACAAAAAAAGTTGGGGTTTATATATGTTAAATGATCCACCTATATCAGGAACGACCATACAATCCTGACAGCACCGCTTCCCGTCTGCTCAGCGAAGTTAAGCAGGATCGGGTCTAGTTAGTACTACGGTGGGGGACCACGTTGGAATCCTAGATGTTGTTCTTTGCTTTTGCACTTTTTGATTTCATTTCATCATATATAATTAT
>JAAGZL010000872.1 GCA_024206335.1 Gammaproteobacteria bacterium | reverse complement strand
GTATTTGGCACTTCAGCAACGACTGCTGTAGTTCTATCCAAGTCAACTGGTATTGATGGCACTGTGACCGCTTGACTAGTTAATTCGACAGGTATATTAGCAATCACACTAGGTACATCTACAACTTCAGCAGGAATAGTTGCAACTAAGCTTGATGTGACAGTTAAGTCATTTGGTGTTTCAGATGTTGCTTCTGTAGTCTCATTCAAGACATTAGGCACATCTGGTTTAACTGTTGCTTTCTCAGTTAAGTCATTAGGCATGTTAGCAATTAACTTTGCTATCTCAGCTAAATCATTCGGTAATGATGGGCTATTAATATCTGTTTCAGTTAAATCATTAGGTGTAACTGGTGTTGATGTTGGTGTCTCGGTTAAGTCATTGGGTGCTTCAGATATACAAATATCTTGCTCAGTTAAGTCATTAGGTGCAGCCGCGTCATTGTTAGATATTTCTAAAAGGTTATTTGGTGATACAGCATTGTTAATAGTCGCCTCAAATAAGTCATTTGGAATAGTAGCATCGCTAACTGCTTTCTCAGTTAAGTCATTAGGGATAGCCGCTACTGCCTCTGATGTCTCAGTTAAGGTATTAGGTATATTAGATGTTGCTGTTGCCTTCTCAGTTAAGCTAGAAGGCGCATCTGCTGTTGCCTCATCTTTTTCTGTAAGGTTATTAGGAGGTGCAGCACCTGATACTGGTATAGTCATTGTTTATCCCGTTACTAAGTTGACGCCATCACCAACTTGCCCGTTAATTTGTTCGATTAATTCTCTAACATTATCAGCACTAAACATTGAACCGCCTG
>JAAGZL010000871.1 GCA_024206335.1 Gammaproteobacteria bacterium | reverse complement strand
CGGTTACTCAACACTGCACTCGCATCGTAGCTACGCAGAGCTCCCTCAAGAGGGATGCTAGCAGCTACGAGCTCTCTGTGTGTTGACATGTCTCTAGACCTGTGGTTGTCCGAGACCAACCAAGGTCACCACTCGGGATACCAGACCCGCAGCACCTGAGATCAGTGGATCTGGTGTTTGCGGTGTCAGGTCACGTTATGCATCCACGAGCTAATGTGCTCCACATTGCTCTTGGATAAGCCACACAACAGTCCACGAGACGCAACACCCGCAGAGCGTGGTGCTAGCATCTCGGGACACGTGTGGATATCAGTGATAGCGACATGGCTCCTCTTTGGAGCAGCCAATGGCACTATTCACGTATCTCCTCTTGATCAAGCTAGTGATTACGAGGTCATCACAGCTGCTCACTCGGGTTCGTGGGTCTAGCGAGACCCATGAAATAGGTCATTCCGGGGACCTCCCGGGGACCCTGTTTGGGACCCTCGGAATGGCCTCCGCGGACCTGGGCGGCGTGTGCTCGCGGTGCTCCCAATGTGTGCCTTGAGGGCCCCTTGGCCCACAACGCATCACATCCGGGACCTCGCAGAGCTCAGCAGCCCTCCGGACCCCTCCGAAAGGGGCCCAGAAT
>JAAGZL010000870.1 GCA_024206335.1 Gammaproteobacteria bacterium | reverse complement strand
TAAGCAGCATTAGCTGTCCTCATAGAAAAAGCACCAACACTCTTAGTGTCTTCATCAATAAACGCTGCGCCTGCGCCGCTCGACATATAGCGATCATTTGAGGCTGTTTGCAGATCTGCAGGTTCTGTTAGCGCCCCTTGGGGTAGTGCAACATAACCAGCCCCAGTGTTTAGGTTGTATAACTCCGAACCCACAGGGCTTACTCCGTTGACACCAGCAGACCAACTCCCCTCTAAACCCCGAATAACACGGGCGCGAGCACGAACCTGAATCAATTCACCGTTGTCGGAGTAGATGTTATTGAGTGGGTCTTGAATGAACTTGGCTTGCTCGGCAGGGCTAGATGTAGACCATCGTCTGGATTTCCCTGTTGTTGAGGTATCCCCCTCGAACATAGCTGAATACCCTTGATCAACATAAGTTGTGCTCAGACCTAGACCCTCCCATTGGCCTAGGTAGTATTGAACTAAGCCCCTAGGATAAACAACGTCTTTGTGACTAACCTTTTCGTGCCATACCTCTAGTAAAACTAAGTCTTGACGGTTGATCACTGATTGAGACAACGATGTACCACCCGCCGCAATCGCATCAGCTAGAGTGTCGTAACGCCCAGAACCATCTCGCTTGTCTAATCCATCTGGGGCTGGCGGTAAAAGTACAGCCATCGGGTTAAAGTCGGGGTCTGTTCTTCTTATCCCATATAAATTAATTAAAACACCATTGACCATAACAAAAGCTTGGTCTGTGGAAGAAACCCCAGTACTATTGTTAGTGCCTCTACCTATACGGAAACTGTTTTCTGAAAAAGGTACAGGCCATATCCCTTGATTCACTGGGGGATAAGCACCACCACTGTTGTGCTTACCCATGTGAACAAACCCACTACCCGGATACTTACCCTTGTGCCTCGCCAAGAATTCCGCTTTCGTTGGTGCGAGTATCGACCCTGTTAAGCTTTCAGCGGTCGCGGTCGCTGCTTGGGCGTCCTCTGTGATCTTGCTTAGAGTGGGGAGGGTCGTTTCACTACCGAAACGGTCAACCCATGTCGCCGTATCCGCCGTCGATGACATG
>JAAGZL010000869.1 GCA_024206335.1 Gammaproteobacteria bacterium | reverse complement strand
GCATAAACTAACATGACAAAAATATTGAGGCTTAAAAAAATGACACCTCAACTATCTAGAGGTTTACGGGACCAGACACTAGCTGAGGCAGGTGTTCAAGATGTTCTCTCTGGTTGTAAGATTGCAATCTATTCTGGCACACAGCCCGCTGATGCCGATACCGCTGCATCTGGCACATTGCTTGTTACCATCAGTGAATCAGGTGGTGCCACAGGTCTTACTTGGGAAGATTCTGTAGCCGGCGTCTTGAGTAAAGCTACTGTCGAAACATGGCAAGGCACAGCAGTCGCAACTGGCACAGCCACCTGGTTTCGTTGTTACCAATCTGGTGATGACCCTGCTGCGGCTGAGACTGTACTTGCTCGCTTTGATGGGGCTGTTAGTACATCGGGGGCGCAGTTAAATATGTCCAGTACAGATATTGTGTCAGGCGTAGTGCAAACAATTTTAACGTTCACTTATACCCAACCAGCTGCTTAAATCATGACTAGTAGTACCCACAATTACACGGGTTATTACGACCCAAGCACAGGCAAAGGCCATAGCGGTCAGATGATGAAGTTCGGCCAGGGTCTTGAGTGGATGACATACTGGACTGGTAGCTTTCCTTTTATCAATGTTATTAAGGG
>JAAGZL010000868.1 GCA_024206335.1 Gammaproteobacteria bacterium | reverse complement strand
GCACCTAATCTACATTCAATGCACACACTTTGTGATGCTACTCAATACACAACCGCATCAGCAGGCCAAGCATTATCATTTGAACTATTAGATGAATTGCTAGACTTAGTAAAAGCTAAAGATGGTGAAGTAGATTTCATTATGGCTCCAACTCGTACAATCCGAGCATATAAGGCTCTAGTTCGTGCGCTAGGCGGTGTTAATGAGACATTACCATTTACTATGCCTAACGGGACAACTCGCAATGTATCTGTTTATAACGACATTCCAATGTTTAAAAACGATTACCTTTCTGTTACTGAAACTGCGAACGGTGCGGCATTAACAGGCGATACATTAACATCTGTTTACGCTGGTGTATGGGATGATGGTTCACAGAAGATTGGTTCATCAATGATTTATCCTAACGGTACGCCAGCAGGTGTTGACGTTGAGGTGATTGGATCTAAAGAGACTAAGGATGAAAACATTGTACGTGTTAAGTCTTATAGTAACTTTGCGTTATTCAACCGTAAAGGGTTGGCACGTTTAACTTCAATCAATAACTAATCGCTTCTCTCCGTTGCGTAGGGCTGTTTCGGCAGCCCGTTTTTTAGGAGTACATCAT
>JAAGZL010000866.1 GCA_024206335.1 Gammaproteobacteria bacterium | reverse complement strand
TAAAACAGATAAAGAATATAATCTTTTAAAGGATAGATTTATACAAAAACATAAGCCTAAAGGTAATAAAATACTAGATGGGCATTATGGGTTAGATACTAAATCACAATATGGAAAAGATTATATTCAGGATTTGCATTGGTGTCTGAATTATGCTTTAGATAATAGAAAAATTATGATGAAACGTGTAGTAGGTTGTATTACAGAATCTTTAAATAAACCTTTTTATAACTTAAATTTTTCTGGTTTAATTAACAGAAACCATAATCATGCTGAATTAAAAGATGGGCTTTGGATCCATAGAAAAGGTGCAACTCATGCTGAAAAAAATATGTTAGGTGTTATTCCTGGTAATATGTTGGATGGTTCTTTTATTGTTAAAGGTAAAGGTAATCCTGATTCATTATATTCATCTTCACATGGTGCAGGTCGTATTCTATCTAGGAGGAAAGCTAAAGAAACCTTAAAGTTGAACGATTTTAAAGATATAATGGAGGGTATTACAGCTAGTGTTAAGCAAGCAACATTAGATGAATCACCTTTTGCTTATAAAAATATTTTTGATGTTATGAATTTGCAAGAAGAATTAGTGGAAGTAATAGCACATGTTAAACCTTTAATTAATATTAAAGGGTAACAAACAATTTAAAAACAGAGCAAGAATATAATGAAAATTAATTACATAAGTGACTTACATTTAGAAATGGGTTTTCCAAATAATTTCGCATTCGGTGGAGATATATTAATACAGGCTAGTGATATAGTTAATGGGAAATTAAAAGGTTTAGAAATATTAGATGATATATACTCTAGGTATAATCATGTAATTATGGCTGGGCATTCAGGACGCTGTTGTTGGAATAAGAATATAAAATAGGATATTTAAATGAAGAATGAACAACAAACAATAGAGTACTTCTGGGATTATATAGCAAAAAAAATTTCAAGAAATATTAGTGAAATGGCTATCATATTAATCTTAGCTTTTATAATTTTCCTTATTATGAATATGTTTATTAATATTTGGTATGACTCAGCCGACTCTGAAATTCACGGCACAAGCGGGTTTACACTGCATGTTGATAATATGACAGGATGTCATTATT
>JAAGZL010000865.1 GCA_024206335.1 Gammaproteobacteria bacterium | reverse complement strand
GCACCTACTATAATGGTGCCTATTGTAATGGGGTCAAACGACACAACACCCTTGTCATTGATAGCAATGTTGTACACGCCATCAGGTTGACCCACGAGAGTATAGATAGCAGTGTATTCAGGGCTTGATTGACCCTCGCTAACGTCTTCCAAATACCAGTTGAAACTCGCCGAATCACTCGAAAAGGTGGTCCCTTTATCGTACCAAATTACGTCAGGGTTATCAGCATCAATCTGGCTTTCGTAAGTGTCACCGGTATCAAACAAGTTATCTGTGCCACCCGCTAGGGTTACAGTAATAACGCTATTTGGGCCCACTGTATTGCCTGTTATAATGCCCTCGGAGCCGTCAGCTGTGTTCTTACAAACCCGACCCACAACTGCGTCGAGTACAAGGTTCAAGGCCGTAGTAAGCGTTGTAGAAGCGTCAGCGTCTGTATGTGTACCGTCATACAAGTGCAGTATCGAGTCCGGCGGAATTACCATTCCGTCGTAAATCTCTTGAGCGTAATAGTCGGGCACGACAATTGATGCTGCTGTGACGACAAGACTGTAATTACCTGACGCATCCTTGTGCATGAAGTGCACGTGTTGCGTAGAACCCACCTCGACATTACTCATGACCAACGATTGTGAGCCCACTGTCGTTACAGCCCCAAACGTAGAGTCATTTGCAGTTGTGCCCAGATGGTCTTGCCCTGCTTCAACTTGCTCAGGGGTGGGTTTAGTGGTGGTGTCTGTAGCAACAGTAAAGAGAATACCGGTCGCCTCGTTAGAATCTACTTTGCAGAGCAGCCCTTGAAAGCTGCCCTCTGATGTAGGATTTATCAGGGTGGGAGAAACGCTGTCATCCGGCAGATAAGCAGGATAAGCACCGATTGCAGGCACAAGAGCAAAAGGCTTGCCGTCTGCGCCGTGGGTTACACCTACATCAATACCCATGCCAGTTAATTGCCCGGCTTGTGACGGGGTATAGCCGTCAGCCTCATACGGATCAGCAGTTACTAATACACCATCGAGGCCGGGGTGCGTTCCATCGTCTGATGCGTTGTTCGAGTATGTTCCTGAGTATGTGCCAGCAAAGCCCATCGCGCAGCCAGAGGTGTTAACATTGGTCATTGACCCTGTGTGGGTGTGGTTCCCCATATCAACGCCAATCGCACCATTAAATGTGCAGCTTGTTAGCACTAAATCAGCGCCAGATGCCACTGCCGCAACAAGGCCGGCTGTAAGCTCAGACACAGCACGGCAAGCTATAAGCGCACGGCCACTACCCATAATACGAAGCGCACCTTGCTGGGTAACCCCCTGCGATTTAGCGATAACATTTTGAAATTTAGTAGCTACGGTTTCAAAGGCGCGTGCAGGACTGCCCACCAATGTATTGTGAACGGAAAAGTTTTTAACTGTCACGCCTCTAGTCAGGTAGATTGGGTCAGTTACGAGAACACTATCAGCCTCAACCCTTGCGCCGTTGCCGAAATCACCGTTGTGGCGCACCGATTCTTCAACGTCTAAGATTATTTCAAATCCAGCGTGGTCAATTCCGAGAAAATCAAGATCAGTCTCAGCACCGTAAGTGTAGATTTTATCATCGGTCAGTATGCCCTGCATATCCTCGGTCATTGGGTCATGGGCTTTAACGTAGTCAGCCCATTCACTAATTTCCTCGAAGATCTGACCCGTTCCAATGTACTTAGTATCCATTATTTAGGTACTCCGCCTAAATCTAAAAAGGGTTTTATTCCTAAGTATTGCGCGGCGTCAGTGTCACCTTGATGCTCCATTGAGCCAAATGTGGCACCCTGACCACCTGAGCTGTAGCTTGAATGTGCCTTGTAATTCGTCGCAACCTTTATTCCCCACGCCGCCATTTTCCTAAAGTGCGCGTCAGTGGCTCTTTTGCCTTCAACTGGATCACGGGCGAAGCTAACCAACCTATCAATCTTCGCTTGTGATATACTTCCGTGATTGCCGTTATGATTGCCGCACTCGTAAGTGCTGAAATTATAGCACCCAAGCGCCTCAATGTGATT
>JAAGZL010000864.1 GCA_024206335.1 Gammaproteobacteria bacterium | reverse complement strand
TTCAATTACCTGGCCAAGGTGATCAGCGGAGTCAAATTTAAAGATGGAATCGAAGTCGAATCTGATAGCCAGGTCGCCGCTTGATTCAATGGCTCAAACACCAGATTTGACAATAACTCATTTTAGAAAGGATAATGGGAAGGGAATCAAAAATACTTGTCGGGCATTTATTGATGTTTGTCGTCAAATGAATATGTTTACCGACGTGATTGTGGCGATTGATGGGAGTAAGTTTAAGGCAGTCAATAGCAAAAAAAAAAACTAGACATATTAGCGCCTGCTATTTGATATAGATCAAATCATGAATTTATTCTCTATCATATGATAAATCGGGAGGGGAGTTTTCTTTTCAATGGGCATTATGAAAGATAGCGTACTCGTTGAGATAACATGTGCTGAAAATTTAGCTTCTGACGAAGTGTTGCAAATGGTACGAGGATTGCAAATAGATGGATTCACTTTAGACGAAACCTATGAGCCTGTTTTCATGCATGGAAATGATCCTACTAATTGTAAACAGACTGTTATTGTGCGTGGTTGGGTAGATACAGAGATTGTAATTATATTGCTTCAACAGCAAAAAGATGTTGCAAATGTATGGAAGGATACAACCATTGCACCTATGACACCGTCTTTTTAATTGGATATTCTGGGCTAATGATGTTTTCAGGAGAGTAGTACCCACTTACCAATAAACGAGGAGAGGCAAAATGGCACAGTCACCTAAAAACGGGAAGTCAAATAATGGTATTCCCCAACCTATAGATGAGAACAATAGATATAGCGTCTTAGTTGAATTACGCCAAGCGCCTGGAATGTCGGCAAGCTTTGCGACAGGCATGGCTCGAGGCATCACGGCTTCTGCATTCACACTCGACGAAGAGTATGAACCGATCAACCTGGTAGCGTCAGCCCAGGGAATGGCTGAATCAAGCTCTGAAACCTACCTCATTCGTGGCACAGTCAAGAAAGAAGAAGACATGGAAGCCTTGCGCGCGTTACCTGAAGTCGCCGAGGTATGGCATGACACGCCAATTGCGCCATTTGTGGAGTGGGATGATCCGGAGCCACAGCCTGAGGAAAATCCTGCAGCGGCGCCATGCCCGATTCCACCATGTGATTGCGATCCCCGAACCCCGAAGGGAACAATGGCGGATGTCGCCAGTTATCTAGGGGTTGATCAAGTTTGGGCCGCAGGTTTCCGTGGAACTGGCATGGTCGTCGGTGTACTCGATAGTGGAATCACTGCTCAAGGACGACCTGTTAAGACTGGGGAAACCCCTAGGCGTATCCCACGTATTATCGGTGGCTGGCCTTCGGATTGGGGCACAGAGTCTGGTAAGTGGGGGAATCATGGCAATATGTGCGCAACCGATGTTCTCGGTATGGCTCCCGATGCTCAGCTTTATGATCTACGTATCGCAGGAACAGGGGGATCACCGGGAACGATCAGCCGCGCTTTGCAGGCGTTTAATTGGGCAATCACTCGCCATCGTACGGACGGTACGCCTCATGTACTTTCTAATAGCTGGGGTATCTTTCAGGAATCTTGGGATACAAGGTATGCCCGAAATCCAAACCATCCCTTTACACGCAAGGTTGTTGAAGCCATCAACGAAGGTATCCTCGTTCTATTTGCGGCCGGTAATTGTGGTGATACATGTGCAGATGGCCGTTGCGGCACTGATATCGGGCCAGGCCGCAGTATTTGGGGGGCAAATGGTCATCCCCAAGTTATGACGGTCGGTGCGGTTAACAAGAACGAGCAATTTATTGGCTATAGCAGTCGAGGCCCCGCAGCACTTGATCCGAACAAACCAGACTTTTGTTCCATCAGCCACTTCACTGGCTACAATACCAGCGATTCTGGAACATCAGCGGCTACACCAATCTGCGCTGGCGTCGTAGCTCTGCTTAAACAAGCCAAATCTAACCTAAGTCAAAGTGCCTGCAAATCGGCGCTTAAGGCTACAGCGAAAGATATCGGACCAACAGGATTTGATCAGCATTCGGGCGCAGGTATTATTCAGCCCCTTGCAGCATATCGACGTTTGAGACCACCAGTAGTCGGAACGTTAACCCCTCCTTGCAGGCCGACAGTAGGTGGACCTCGTTGCCCAAGGGTGACTCTAATTCCCAGAGACCCACGTTGTACGCGGCCTACTACAGACCCTCGAGACCCACGTTGTTTCCGGCCTACTGCAAATCCACGAGACCCGCGTTGTGTCCGGTCCACTGCAAATCCACGAGACCCACGTTGTATTAGACCTACTCTAAGTGGTCCACGTTGCCCAAGGCCAACCTCGGCATGTCCGCGCCCGACGCTGAGTGGTTGCCCGAGACCAACATTGGCATGTCCGCGTCCGACGCTGAGTAATTGCCCGAGGCCAACTCTGGCATGTCCGCGCCCGACATTCTCTGTTGGCATGTGTACGCCACCAAGACCTTTCGATGTTAATTATGCCGACTACGGAGAATTCGACTACGACGACTATGGAGAGTTCGACTACGACGCCTATGGAGAGTTCGACTACGACGCCTATGGAGAGTTTGGTTACGACGACTATGGAGAGTTCGACTACGACGACGGCTACTGCGATGATCTTGAGTACTGGAGCGATGAAGAGTACCCCGACCCCTATTTAGTCGGAGAGGAATGGTACGGAGAAGAAACCGACGAAGGTGGGTACGACGATTGGGACATAGATGAAGAGGGATATTGGCCCGAAGAAGACTCCTAGAAAATTATATTAGTGGAAATAAACTGCGGGCATTTTGTCGCCCGCAGTTTATGTTTAGTTGTGGGATAATGCAGGTATGAGTTTCTTGAACTCCACCGAACTTGTACAATTTTTGCTCGCGCGCCAAGTCATCACAAACTGGGATTTAGTCAATACTAGCTTACGGCTCCTGAAGGACGTTCGTGATCGATTTGTGCTGAGTAGTGTCACGATCGGCGAACAACCTTTGTACATGATTAAACAAGCACGTAATCTTGATGCATTAGGGGGTCTTCAACAGGAAATAGGTGCCTATCGTATTATCTGCAACAACACAGAACTTGATTCGATTGTCCCAGCTTTGATCGCTGAGGATTCGAAACATGGCATAATGGTCATGAAATTGTTAGCTAATGCCGCTCCGTTAATCAGTCATTTATCTCAAGAAAACGCGGCTGACCGTCTTGGTGTCGAAATTGGTAGGCTCCACGCTAACACGCAGCAATCTATTAATGAGATAGGTTCTCTCGATACACCTTGGATTTTTTCCTGTCTGAGTCGCTATCCCAAGTGGCGCCCACCTGAATTAGATACCATACTCGAGCATACTAATCACACCGATATTTTAGCAGATGGTCTAATGCAAGGGTTCCATGCTTGGCATCCAAGCGCGCTCATTCATGGTGACCTCAAGTGGGAACACTGCTTATTAAGCTCCAACCAAAACTATAGCCAATTAAATTTAATAGACTGGGAACTTGCAAGCTTTGGTGATCCAGCCTGGGATGTTGCCAGCATCATCAGTGATATCATGTTTAGTACACAGTACGGGCATGAGGATGCAACGATTTCTGCGCATAAAATCGCACAAGTTGGGGGAGCAGAGAAATTTCTACAAAGTTATTCACAAGAACAGCCGATCAATAGTGAGATTTTAAGGCGTGTTGCACTATTTTCCGGTGCACGCCTATTTCAGACTTGCCTGGAATCGGCTTCAGCCTATGGCGTGGGCAAGGAATCTGGGGTCGATACTCTCCTAGCTATGGCTGTGGATGTTTTTCGTGATCCAAATAGATTCTCGGCAGAGTTAAGTCGCAGGTTTATGTTATGAGTACCTCGCTTGATCCTGTCATTGATCAGGAAAACCTAGATGCCTCGTTAGATCAGGCGATTGTAATTGCATCAAAACTCGACACCGATGTAAAAAATCAAATCTTACGGGGACTGCCAACAGAAGAATTAGTAAACATTCTTTATCAAGAATGGTACATCCGATCTAGTATAGAAAAAACAGCTTTAGCTTTGCCTCAAACTCACTGGGCGGAGGTGTTTCGCGCCGCACATCAGGGGACTTATCGTTGGGAATCAGGTTGGATAGTGTCAAGAGTTTCCAATACTGGGCGAGTGGTTGCTATCCGGGGAGAAGAGGAGCGAATGCTCTATCCGGGGGACTACATCTCAATGGTACGGCCTGGTCTTCCACCTTCTCCTGGTACAGAAATTGAAGCTGTCTACCGCCGTGACTCGACCAATCAACAGCCAGGATTTTGGCTAACCTACTCGACCACTTGGGCATATGCATTACATCCGATTGTCCGTCTATACTGGAACACCGGACCGGAAGGAGCTGTGCGGCTTTCCACTCTAGTATCAGAAAAACTACCAGACGATGTTCCACATAGCCTAAAGCTGCCCGTTGAATCAATTGGTTACCAACGAGCGGATACAGCTGTACTTTATTTAGAAGGTAATTATTTTGAGCAGCTACGAAATAAGCTCAAGGAAATACACGCTGAACTAAAGTTATATCTTCACCCAGAAATTCCGGCGTTTACCAAAAAACTTGAACCGGGGCTCGCATTGGCCGAAGATCCTCTTGAAGAAACAGAAAGTTTTGGATTACATCGATGCCGTCTGATTGCTGAGGGATTGATGCTAGAAAAAGTAACTGACTGGGATGATTTTACAACCATGCGAAACACTATTAAAAGACACCTCATGGGAGTTGGCATTGATCTCGCACGACCATATCTTAATCCAGGAGCTGTTAACGATTATCAATGGTAATGCCTATGTATGGATCAAGAAAAACAAAGAGAACTTCTGCTAATTCAAAACGCTTCCTCGATGCCGCACTGCGGATTGGTCAAAGGTTGTCCGAAGACGCTATCTGGCATGATGGACGTTGTACTTGGACCGGTGACGATGTTGAGTTGATAGCGGGTGATTGGAAAATTGTCCACAAGACAGTAGACGCGTATCTCTATTCTGGTAATGCAGGTATCGCAAGATTCCTTATGCTCTGCTGGCAGGCGAGTAGCGATGACCATCTGCGAGAAACAACAATCGGAGCTATCCGGCAGTCATTGCATTTCCCAGAAAAACAACCTGATAAAGAAGTGCCATTAGGTCTTTACGATGGTTTGACAGGGGTAGCACTGATCGCAACCGATATTGGGAACCGTTTACAGGAAAATGAGTTTATTATAGGGGCGCAACAACTTACGGAGGAAATTTGCTGCCGTATTGATGCGGGGCATTTCCCCGAAACTGTCGACTTGGTCTCGGGAACGGCCGGCATTTTGACTGGCCTTGTGCAAATTGCAAAAGCCACACGAAGCCCATCAGTGGGTAACACATGTCTTTTGCTCTCTGAAAAGCTGTTGGCTGAGGCAAGGCAAACTGACTACGGAATATACTGGCCAGAAATTGGACAACATGATTCCCAAACCGGACTTTGTGGTTTGGGCCACGGGGCCGCAGGTATCGCCCATGCACTAATCGAATACGGTCAGGTTTCAGACAATAAGATTTGCCTTTCGGCGGCCGGTCAAGCGATACGATTTGAGCGAAGTTGGTTTTGTCGGCAGGAGAGCAATTGGCCTGATAACCGCACAATGGATGACAACGATGAACCCGCCCCTCCTCATAATCTGGTCTACCCAGCATTCTGGTGTCATGGGGCTTCTGGAATAGGGCTCTCCCGTTTACGCGCCTATCAACTAACTGGCGAAAAAAGTTTTCTCGCCGAAGCAAGTGCTGCACTTTATGCGGCAACCAATCAAGCCAAACAGTTAATTCGGGAAGCTCGACGGACTCGAAAGATATCACCAGATGCTAATCTGAGCGTATGCCATGGACTAGGTAGTATCATTGATTTATTTCTCTATGCGTATCAGGTACTGGATGAACGCGAGTTTCTCCAGAGAGCCCGTGATATCGGAGCTTTCTGCATCAGCATCAGTAGCGACGCAGTAAATCGAGACTACTGGCGATGTGGTATTCATGGGGGAGGGGAAGCACCAGGATTAATGTTAGGGTTGGCGGGCATCGGAAGCAATTTCCTCCGACTTTACGAACCAACTGCACAACCCCCAGTCGGTATGGTCTTCGTATTTAACGCTGCGCCATAACCGCTTAAACGATAGTAAATAATTGATACCACTGCTGTCCCGTTAACTGGAAAAGAAGCGGCCTGATTCCTAGCCGATTTGATACAATGAGTTTGTCTACAACTCGTTGAATCAAAAAGGAGAATCAGGCCTTGGCACATTGTAATACGATCTTTGCTCAAATCCTAAAATTAGTTCCGAGACATGAATTCGAGTCGCTGGCAAAACAGCACCATTCGGGTCGTGCATTTCGAAAAGCTTCGCGCT
>JAAGZL010000863.1 GCA_024206335.1 Gammaproteobacteria bacterium | reverse complement strand
GTGAAGTATTATCCCGGCTACCTTATGCCGATACGATAGAGAAAATGGAAGCGTTACTGCCATGGAATATCAAAGCGACCCTAAAAAAAGAAGCTGAAAAAAATCAATAGGGCAAGTACGTCGATTTATGGGCGCTTACTAATTATCCTGCCGATATTATTAATGTTGTCATAGAGCACTTACGTAAAGCCAATTTTGAGTTGCCGGCATATAATCAATTGGATCGACTTGTTCGGCATTCTCGCGCATTAGTCAATCAACAGATATTCTTAAAAATTTATCGACAGCTACCCGCTCGGGTATTAGGCCAGTTTGATCAATTGCTCCGCTTGCCCCATGACTATAATCGTACGGGATTTGATCTGTTGAAGGCTTTACCTAAAAGCCCTACTATCACGCATTTTAAGGAATTACTAAACCATCATGAATGGTTGCTTACTATTGGGGATCCTCAGGTTTTGTTAGCCGACATTAGCACGGTGAAGTGGGTGCAATTTGCTGAAGAAGCTAAGGCACTGGATGCCAACAGTATTCGACAGATTAACCCCCGTAAACGCTACACACTGATGTTATGTTTATTGCGCCAGGCACAGGAACAAGCCAAAGAAGCCTTGGCTATCACATTCAGTAAAACTTTGGTCAAAATTCATAAACAAGGTGCATTAAAACTTGAGGACATTCGAAACAAACAGCTACAGAAGACCCACCATCTATTAACATTATTTTCAGGTATATTAGCTGACTGTCAACAAAATAAACCAAACACAAAATTATTGAAAAAGATCCTTGAAAGGATTCAGGAGAACGGTGGTGCCGAATCTTTACAGGCAGACTGTGCCGAAGCAGCCGCTTGCAATACAAAAAATTATTACCCGCTATTGTGGCCCTATTTCGCAGGCAAGCGATCTACACTGTTTCGGTTACTCGAAATCCTGCCTATCCATTCAAGCACACAAAACAACAAGCTGATTAAGGCCATGAATATCATGATCGATAATCGCCATAAGCGAACAGCGATCCTTGCTGTGAGTGTGATCACAATATTTGAGGGAGGTCTGATCAAGGTATTTGAGGGACAAGGATTACAGAGATTTAGCTAGCTCATAAATTTCAGAGAGGCACTTTTCAGTAGTCGAAGAAGCCCATAGCAGGCATCCCTGCTATGGGCTTTTAACCAGTGTTCAGGTGGTTAGATTATCAGGCGGGCTGCAGTGATGGCTGTGTACCAAAGCATTGGAAATAGAGCTTTTCATCAAGGTGGGTAATCTCTTTTTCGGCAGCTGTTGTCAATAATTCTGAGGCCATGTGAGTTAGCACGCGGTAGTTGCCGATAGCGTGTTCACACAGAGTACTCATCAACACATCGCTCATAAATGTTGCGTTACCTGCACTGTGCATTAGATGCTTAAGGCAGGCCATTAATTCTTCCGGTCTCGCATATTCTGTCGTCAGTCGTGTACGAACACGGCTCCCCAGAGGTAATAACTCGTCATGACGCAATTTGTTAGTCAGACGCCTGTCGCCTGCAAGTACAACACTGAGTAAGTTGCGAGAATCAAAATCTATACTCGATAGCAGGCGCAACTCATTGAGTACCGCCGTCGGTGTTTCCTGCGCCTCGTCAATCAGTAGCACAGCCCGCGTTAATGTACTCTCCAGGTGCGCTATCCAGCGCTCCCGCAACTTTTTGAACCCGCCCCAGCGATTATGGGGACTAAGATCAATATTAAACAGGTCACCCATCTCACGATAGAAATCAGAGAGCTTGCCACTAGGTAAGCAAATGACGCCAACGCTGACATCACGAACGCCCTTTAGTCGCTGCGCCAGTAATCGCAGACAAACACTTTTTCCGGTGCCGGGCTCGCCAGTCACCATGGCAAAGCCACCCTCACGGATGAGCGTTTGCTCGATACGCCAGCAGAAAGCGTCCACTTTAGGTGAGCAATACAGAGCTTCTACTGGAATGTCAGCAGAAAATGGATTCCATTTTAGTCCATACAGGGCCAGTAATTTCTTATTCATGACTCATCCTCCGGTGTAGTACGTTGACTGGTATCTTTAGGGATATAGGCAGGAGGAAGGCCTGTGGCGGCATACTCAGCCATCAGTTGCTTGAGTAGCGGCGCAATACCCGCTGGATTAGACGGCTCGCTGTGCGTATTCTTTGTATCCAGGGACCGGCGTTTGCCAGAAGCATTGGCTGATTTGTCCAACGGGTAAAGCCGGCAGAGAATAGTGTTAGTACGCTCATCCACTAGCGTTACGTGACTTAAATCCCAGCGAGCATATTGCAGTGCCGGGCGTTCAAGATGGCGATAACGAGATGGGATTTCGAAGCGTTGCCCCAGTAAGCTGATCGTCCCATCGCTGTAACGTTGCTTACGCTTATCCTGAATTCGAAAGGCTTGGCGTAGCTGTTCACTGGAGGGGCTTTCACGCCCCACATCAGGTCCGGCCAGATAACGCTGAATCGGCGAACACCCCAGCTCTGAATGCTCACGATGGTGGTACTCCTGCTCAACCCAGGCCTGGGTTGCTCTATTCAGTAATAACAACGTTAGTTCAGTTTCCCCTTCCAGCATGGGCAGTAAACGGCCTTCGATATTTGTCCAGAAAAATTCCTGCTTACCATTCTGGTACGGGCTGTAAGGCAACGTTGTTTGATGCGTAATCCCTAACCGTTCCAATCCTTGTGTAAACTCAGCGGCTACCATAGCTGCCCCGTTATCGGTCATTACAGCACGAGGTAACCCCCGTTTCTGAATTGCCTGAGAAAATCCATGGACTAGCGTTTCTGCCGTTTCATCCAAATACCACTGAGCATGGCAAACAACGCGAGAGCGGTCATCCATAAGAGCCAGTAGTATGGCTGTCACCCATTCGCCGTCTGGCGTTAGAATTTTGAGGGATCCTTGGTGGAAATCCAGGTGCCATAGCCCATGAATATAATCCACTTCATAGCTACGCACCTCCAGGCTTTCCAATCGTTTTTCTGCCGCCTCAGCGCCGGCAGTATTTCGTTTTGGCCGTTTTTGTTTTTTTAGCCCCTCTGCTTTCATGTAGCGGAGGATCGAGCTGTAAGAGGGCTGAGGACCCAACTCCGGCGACTGAATAACCAGTGCTCGAATATTATCTGCATGTAACTGGTAGCTCCAGGTCTTGTGATTAATATACTGATTGAGTAAGGCCTGCTTAAGCGCGATAGAGAGTGCCCGTTGACGCCCCGCATCCTCTCGTTGTTTTGAGCGGAGTGCAGTGAAAGGATCGGCAGCTTCGCGAGCCCTGTAATACCAGCGCTCAATAGTCGAGCGACCAAACCTGATCGGCTCTTGCGTAATCGGGTGTAACCATTGTCGGGCTGCGAGGTTTTTAACCGCTAACTGTAATTCCCCTTCTGCGGGTGGGGAGCATAAGAGTGAGCTAACAACGGCAAAGCGTAAGCGTGCCCACAGTTGTTGTGTAGATTCTGCGTTATGTACTGTCACAATTGATCTCCTCGCGGCATAAGCCGCCTAGTTGAAAAATTGTGATGATAAGGATTAGGTCATTCGCACGGCAGTGGCATTGTCTGCGTATTATTTTCCCTCCTCAGCTAACTTGATACGCTGAGGGGGGAGAGAAAGGATAATAGTTGTTGTAATCGGCCTGATAGGCCCGGTGCGCTGAAGCAGCTTAATAATCCTGCTGGAAAGCCTTCTGGGTTAATCGGCTTCGCCAATCGTGCTTTCTCTATACGCCAAAATGGGGTTAGCGGAAAAGCATCGCGCCACCAGGCTCGCCAACGGTGCCATGTTGATAGAGAAACATGACAACTAAAGCGTTTCGCTAAGCGTGCACAACGATTTTCACTAGGGCTTAGCTGCAGGGCGCAAAGTAAAATAACAATAGAAAATATATAGCGGCGGCGACCAAAGAAACGAATAGAAGGTGGCGTTGTTCTACACCGACAATTGGCACAGGAAAAGCTGAAGCGCATAACATATAGCGGCGCTACCGTTGGCAGTACACCAAAGCCAGCACGTGGATAATTGGACTGGTGTAGTGTGCCGCTGCAGTGACAGCACCCTTTTTCTTGAATACTTTGCGCTGTCTGGCGATCAATCTCCAGGAGGCCTTCGTGAAAGCTGGGATTGAGTAGGAAATGACAGGACATAGAGGTCTCTCAGTAATGGCAGCGGAATGCTGAGATATTCTATCAGGTTGAATTTTAATCAGGTTATATGAGGGACCAGCTGGCCGCCCCATCAATTAATTTGATCAGAAAAGGGGTTAATACCCTCAAATATTGTGATCACACTCACTGTCGATGTTGATCTTTCTTTTACCACTAAGTTGTGGCGGCGATTAATCATCGATGAAACAGGCAAGCAGCCACGGATTGTGCGTAAATACTTTGAACTGTGTATTTTCTCGCATTTAGCCAATGAATTGCACTCTGGCGATGTATTTATCGAAAATGCCGGTTCTTTTGCCGATTATCGCCAAGACTTATTGCCCTGGAATGAATGTCAGTTGTTACTTGAAAACTATTGTCATGAGGTTTCTATTCCTGATAATTCGGAAGCCTTTGTTGATGCACTTCGTCAACGACTAACTCAGGCGGCTGAGCGAGTTGATAAAAAATACCCATCGTTAAGTGAATTGGTTATTGATGACAATGGACGGCCGCATTAAAAAAAACGCCAAGCCAAACGGCGTCCTAGCAGCGCAGTTAAACTGGATAAGGCCATCAAAGAGCGAATGCCCGAGCGGCATCTTCTCGATGTACTGTGTCATACTCAACATTATTGTGACTGGGCTGGTGCCTATGGCCCTATAACCGGCGTTGAACCCAAAATGGGGCAGGTAATAGAGCGTTATATTTTAACCAACTTTGCTTACGGCACTCGACTCGGCCCCACTCAGGCTGCCAAGCATGTTAAAGGTGATATTACTGCGCATACATTGTCGCTGATTAACCGCCGTCATATAACGGCTAAAACATTAGATCACGCCAGAAAACGATTAGCGAATTGCTACAAGCGCTTTGAGCTGATTAAGGCTTGGGGGGATGGTTCCTCCTGTGCCGCTGATGGGACCTTGCATGCTCTGCAGGATGAGAATTTATTCACTGAGCCCCATTTTCGATACAAACAAAAAGGCGGCATTGCTTATCACCATGTAGCGGATAACTATATTTTGTTATTTTCCACATTTATTCCTTGTGGTGTCTGGGAGGCAGTGGAAATCATAGAGGGGCTCTTGCGTAATGACTCTGATATACAACCAGACATTATTCATGCTGATACTCAGGGCCAGTCGACGGTTGTGTTTGCCATCGCTTATTTACTGGGGTTTCAATTAATGCCTCGGATTCGACAGTGGAAAGATTTAACATTATTTCGACCTGACGAGCACACCACGTATCAATATATCGATTCACTTTTTGGTGATCCGATTAAATGGGATTTGATTAGTACGCATTGGCAGGACATGATGCAGGTTGTCCTATCGATTAAAGCCGGTAAGGCATCCTCATCCGTATTACTGAGAAAATTAGGGAATTACAGCCGAAAAAACCGACTGTATCTCGCTTTTCAGGAATTAGGCCGAGTAATTCGCACGGAGTTTTTGCTCTCTTATATTGCTGATGTCTCTCTACGCGAGTCCATTACTGCTGCCACCAATAAAGCGGAGGCTTATAACGCATTGAGTGATTGGGTATCATTTGGAGCCCCCAAGCTAGTTGCCAGTAACGACGATAAAGAAATGGAAAAGGCTATAAAATACAACGGGATTTTAACGAATGCTGTTATTTTGCAAAACACGGTCGACATGAGTAATGCCATTAATGAACTCAGCGCTGAGGGCATGACGGTACGAAAGTCTGATCTCGCGTACTTAAGCCCTTATCCTGTTAGGCACCTCAAGCGATTTGGTGACTTTGTGGTTGATCTCCAGAATGCACCAGGTCCCATTGATCGCAGTCAGCGGTTAAATCTGCAATAGATATATGTTTTGTAGACAAGTTTCTGACAGTCAATAACGACTTATGTGTGTTTATAACACGTATATTGGCATGCCCCGTCAAGCACCCCATGTCGCGGGCGACTGGTTGGCGGATCGTCAAGCGCGTGCTGGATGCCGCCGGTATCGAAGGCCCACAAGCCAGCCCCAAAGGCTTTCGGCACGGTTTCGGGGTAGCGATGGCGCTGGGTGGCCGCGATATTTATACGCTGCAACGGCTCATGGGGCATGAGCGCCCGGAAACCACCGCGATTTATTTGCAGGTCGTGGGGCAAGAAGCCCACGATTTGCAAATGGCGTATTGGCAAAAAGCTAACCAGCAGTGGGGCGATTAGCTAGATGCTTAGATTGCTCCGTTGACGTGGGGCAAGAGATTAATTACTTCTCACCAATAGTCGTTTCCATTGGCGTGGGGGTTATAGTATCAATTTCACCTAAATGATTTAAGGACATCAACCATGTGGCTGTTGGGCCGAAGCTGGATGTCATACCTGATACAATTAAAAAGTCTTCCCCTGCCTCAATAATTGAAAATGCCTCATCGTTAAAATCACCACCATAGTGATGCTCCCATATTTTTTCACCTTGTGAATCTATATTGACCAGCCAAAAATCATTTTGCCCATTTTCATTTACTTTATTGCTACTGCCAACAGCAATAGTGTTTCCAGTAGATGAAAGAGTCAATCTGTTGGGCTGTAGCAAAGCGGCAGTGTGCAAGAATTTCAAGTAGCTGATAATGCTGTTCTGTGATGAGGGAGGGCTTAGGGCTCCCCTCCCCTTTTCTCTTCAGTGCTTTTAGGGGTTGCTTTACGGGTAGTTCGCCAGCATCGACTTTGTTTTGAATGTCATCGGGTAAGTCCAGTAATGCTAAATAGCGAGAAATAGTCGAGGCCGAAACATCTAGCGCATCGGCTATGCCTCTGGTTGTCTTGTGTACGACTTTGAGTTGCTGATATTCCTTGGCAATATCGGTTGGTTTCATGGACTAGAACCGGTGAACAGTGGCGTTATCAACAGCGGCAGCGGCTTTAGCGGGCTGCCCCCAGACTTGCTTGAAATTACGCCAAGCAGCCTGTTTGTTGAGTACTTGGGATTTGTTGTATTGGCCAGAGTCAGCTTCGACCACGACAATCTCGCCGTCACGAATGAAAAATGCATCGGGAATACAGGCATCACGCCCGGCAAGTGTTTTATTGGCCACATGGAATAACTCATGGTGCTTTTTATTGAAATCCCCCTCCACCAAAAAGCTGTCTGGTCGCCCTTCCGCAAAATAGATTTTAGAGCAGATCACTTCGTGTAGTTCATTGCGCTTACGCCCGATGGTGGGACGCTTGCCGCCAAAAAGTGTAGCAAGCCGATCAGTCTTGAACTGGTAGGCATTGAAACGCCCCCTCCCCGGCTGATTGACAGCTACACACTCAAGAATGCCAATATCACAGAGTTTGTTTAGTCGCCGTGATGCCGGTGTTTTTCGGCCCTGAAAGTGAAATGCCGCCGCGCCCTTTTCGTCTATGATGCGTACTTTTGCCAAGTCAGCTAGAAACGCTCTGTCGTCTTTACCCAGCCTGAAGTTTTTCTCTTCAAGATATTTTCGGACTGTAGCTGTTCTTGCATTTCTGGCCATGAAATATATCTTTATGAGCGAAAGTTTCGCGCGCGAAACAAGTAGAAAATCGATCTAAACGTCAGATGTCAGTGTTTTACTATAAGCGTTAAAAAGGTCGTGGGATTCTGTCAGTAGTTCTTTTGCCCTGTTCTCTGGGACAATAATAGTAATCTGCTGCCACCCGTCAGGAACGCCTTTTAGCTTTTGATGGTGTTTCCATATAACACTGGAAGCTCGCTGTATACTTTGCTGATGGGTTTTTGTTTCTGTGGCTGCTTTTGGCATAGTGTACCCTTCAACCATATATAAGCGCGCCCCCTCAAGAACTTCAGGAGCGGTTCGCACTAATGCTTTTTTTGCTGTATCAAACTCTAAAGGAGTTAAATTACGTTTAACTCGTTTCCCGGCCATTATTTGTTACCTAAGTGGTTGGTAAGTATCTCTAGTTCACTTTTCAATCGCTCAATATCATTTGAAATATCAAAAAAGCACTCTATTTTATTATTTTTATAAATAATTAATGTTGGTTGTTGTGTGTCAGGGTGTGTACAAAAGGACAGGGATGTTTCTGTGCTTTCGGTACTTGGTGGTTCCTGTGGGCTTGTTGTTGTGGGCTTGGCTGGTGGTGCGTTAGTTCTTTCAGGGGTGATGGTAGAGGTATCTAAGTGCTTTCTTAGTTCTTTGACGCTATGACGTAAGTTATTTGAGAGGGTTCCTGCGTTTAAGCTGTCCACCCAGTCATCTAATAATTTTGAATCCTTAGAGCCGATACGCACTAGGTCGGCAATTAGCGTAAAATCTTTGATGTTGTTTTTTTGAACACACTGGATAAGGCGATCATTGGCATCAAGAAGTTTTAATTTATTTGAAACTACGCCTTTAGATATACCCCGGTCCATAGCCGCACTTGCGGCTGAGCCGTTGTGGTAAACATTGATATAATTTTCCCACCATTTTGCTTCTGCCATAGGCGATAGTGATTTGCGGTTCTTTTCGTCATTTTCAGCATATTGTAATTCAAAGATTTTCTTTTTTTCGTGCTCAGAAAATCGTTTAACAATTCCCAGAATATCAGAGTTGCCATTAATCTTGTTTGCCTCTGTGCGACGCTCCCCCCAAAGGATTTGATAGCGGTCTTCAATAAGATTGAATACAGGAGGCTGGATGATCCCGTCACGCTTTAGCTCAGCGGCAAAGTCTTCTATGCCATCCAGTACCTCAGCCATAGGTCGGGGCTGATTGGGGTCTCGGTCAATTTTGTTATGGGGAATTCGCCTTAATTCGCCATCACTGAGTAAAGCAACAAGGGCTGCATTATCGCCCGTTTTGCGAGCCATATTTATTTTGAGTGTTGGTTTGGCCATGTGTCCGCTCCTCTCGTTTATTGACAAGACTCTATGATTTCGGAAATTAAGGAGTCAAAATCGACCATGCCAGACGTAAAACTATCGCCGGTGTAATCATAAATTGTGCCTCCTGCTGCTGCGGCTTGCCGATAGGCTTCTCTGCGTACAATCTCAGAATCAAATAATGCTAAACCTTCATTTTCCACTGCCTCCCGGATTACGCTATTGAGGGAGGCATTTCTTATAACTCCATTAAGCAACACACGAGCTACTGGAAGGTTTTGCCTAACGGCTTGGTTCATGGTGATTAATTTAGCCATTGAGGCAAGATCATTAACATCATCTGGCGATGGCTGTACAGGCAAAATCACTAAGTCAGCCGCCTCTACTATCATCATCGTTATTTCAAAATTCCCAGCTAGGCCATCGACAAGAAAAAAATCATCTTCTTGTGCGCGCTCAGCGGCTTCGAGTAGAGACATCCGGCCATTAATCATGGATACCTCCGGCTGTTCGCTGTGTTCGTCTTTTGCCCTCCACTCCATCAGTGCGCGCTGAGGGTCGCAGTCTGCCATTGATACTTTAAAACCGCGCTTTTGTAAGCCGCGACCTAGGCTGCGGCAGGTGTTGGTTTTGCCTGTTCCACCTTTACTATTTATGACCCCAATAAACATAACCATATGTTGTAACCTCGCAGAGTGTTTTCATAGTGCGATAGTTTCGCGCGCGAAACTATCGCACTGGTTGTTGGTTGTATCAGCCATAACATCACCGGTCCGATAAGCAGCATATGCCAATATACAACTATAATCAATACACAATGGAATCACATGCTGTATTTGTTGGCGTCAAAGTAGTTTCGCGCGCGAAACCCGTGTGCCTTTGATGAGCTGTTTCTGGCGGAGGTTTGCTGAGCGTAGAAATAGTTTCGCGTGCGAAACTATTTCTGGTCGTTGGTTGTATCAACCATAACCCCATTGACTCGATAGGCAATGTATATCAATATACATCTATAATCAATGCTCAATACATTTACACTTTACTTGTTGAAGGCAGAAAGGTTTCGCGCGCGAAACTATTGCTTATGTGTAGTGCTAGGAGTCATTGTGGCGGGAGAAAGTTTCGCGCGCGAAACTGGTGAGTCTGTGGTGAGTTCTTTCTGGTGGAGGCTTGCTGGGCGCATAAATAGTTTCGCGCGCGAAACAGTTCAGTTTTTGTTTGGTTGCTGGGTTGTACTAGGAGAGGTGTTGCATGTCATTAAAAGATCAGGATAGAACAGAGCTTGGAGCAAAGTTGTTGGCAATAAAAGCTCAGCATGAAGCAGGTAGTGAAAAAGCGGGTATCCCGGATTTGGGGAAAAAGATAAGGGCTCTTATGGGGAAAGAGGAAGAGCCACAAGATGCAGGAGGGAGCGCAAAGCAGCCAGTTGAAAGTCAGGTGACTTTGATGGCGGAAGGCGAAGAGGTGGTGCAGAGGATTAGGGTCGATCAATTGCAGAGTGGGCGATATCAGCCTAGGCGTACCTTTGACGAGAGCGGGCTGAAAGAGCTTGCTAGCTCTATACAGGAGCATGGCGTCATGCAGCCTATCGTTGTCAGGTCATTGGGTGTTGATCGTTTTGAGATCGTGGCGGGAGAGCGGCGATGGCGCGCCAGCCAGATTGCGGGACATCTTCTGGTTCCAGCCATTGTGCGTGACATTGATGATCAGCAGGCGCTTGCCTTGGCGCTAATCGAAAACATGCAGCGTGAAGATTTGGAGCCAATGGAAGAGGCTGCGGCGTTACAGAGATTCAGGTTGGAATTCAATATGCGGGGGTCTGAGATTGCTAAGGCCGTGGGAAAGGCCCCCAGTGAAATCAGTAAGTTGCTGGGGTTGTTAAGTTTGCCTAGCTGCCTTCAGTCGCTTTATGGTCGTGGTGTGACTTCGCCGGATGTGTTGAATGAGCTGGCTAGGGCCTATAAAGACAATCCTGAATATGTTGAAAGTTACGTTGCAGATAAAGAGCAGGTGACACGAATTGATGCGAGGCGGCTGCGGAGCCAAGCGAGCACTAATGGCGGGGATGCAGGAAAAATTTCGCCGGCGAAATCTTCTGGGTCGAATGAGGGAGTGAAAAACGCAATCTCCTGTAGTTCTTGTGCGAAAGTTATGATTGTTTATCAGGGGATAGAGCGACAGGTAGACTTGAGCCGTAAGGATAGCGATAAGGCATATTGCTGGCTTGTGGCGAAGCCAGCGTCAGAGCGTGTTCCTGTTAGTGGGTTAACTTTGATTACAGTTGGGTAGAGTGAAAAATTTCGCCGGCGAAATTTCTTGTTGAGTCTTACCCGCGAGAATCAAAAGAGACAGTAAAAAACATTAAGCTTGGCGGGATTTCGCCGGCGAAATTTTCGCTGTGTTCGGTTGCCGAAAATAAGCATCTCGCCACAAATCTCGCCGGCGAGATATTGTTGAGGTTGAAAAAGAGGGGGGCAGGGAGTGGGTCGCCTTGAGATACAAAAAATCCCGCCGGCGAAATTTCTTGTTCCTCCTAGGAATTTCCTTTTTTGCCTAGACCCGGCAGGACTTACCCGGTTAGCGGTTACTAATGGAGCGCTTCTGTCTGATGTGATACCTTGACGGCCGGTTGCATTCGCGGTTGAGTGGTATGGTATTCAAAACGATTAAGAGCAAAATACGCCGATTCAAAGAAATATTCAGAACGAACTGGCAGGAATTCATCGATAAGCATCCCCGCTATGATACGGATTATTATCAGGCAGAAGTGCATAAAATGTTGGTTTGCGGTAGCGAAGCGGGTGGCTTCGCCGCCTTCCAATGCCTGTATTGCGGTGAAGATGAGCATACCGCTAACTTCAGCTGTAAAGGGAAAGCTTGCCCGCAGTGTGGGAAGCGCTATGCCAGAGACAGCATGATTAAAATTGCCAACAAGTTGTTGCCTGGTGTTAGCTATCGGCAGTCTGTATTGACTCTGCCTGAGCAGTTACGAATACCTTTCTACCAGCACGAAGATCACCAGCGAGTCTTTTCACGCTTTATGCAAGCGGGTCATGCGTGTCTGGAAGAGCTACTTCGTGAAATAGCTAAATGCCCATCCGCTAAAATTGCCGGGATTGTTTTTTTGCACACGAGTGGGCGTTCAGGCACTTACAATCCACACCTGCATATCATCCTGGGCGAAGGGTTTCTACTACCAGAATTCGAGGAATGGAAAACATTCAAATGGCTGCCGATGGATCGTTTGAGGCTGCTATGGCAGGCTCATTTGCTAACAATAGTGGCTGAAGAGTTTCCTGAGCATGCGACCCTGGTTCAGGCGCTTTGGGATAATTACCCTAATGGTTTCTATGCCTATCCGGGCAATCAGAAAAAAGATAGAATACCGACGAAAAACTATCAGCGGTTGATCCGCTACCTGACAAGATATCTGGCATCACCGCCTATCGGCTTAGGCAGAATCACGGGTTATTCTAACAACGAAGTGACTTACCACTATCAAAGCCATGCCACTAAACAGCGGGAATTTGAAACCATTGACGCGAAGATATTCATTGGCCGTATGGTGCAGCATATTCTCCCCAAGGGGTTCCAGCGGGTTCGGTATTATGGCCTCCAGGCCAGCGAGCGACTTTGGACAGTCATTGGAACCTGTGCAATGCAGGGGCGACCTGCCTACCACTTTATTCTTCAGGCGCTCCATGCATATTTCTATGATGAGCCCGCTCCCTCTTTACTTCCCGGTTCTACATAACGACGGTCCGGAGCGCCTTGTTTGATAGACTGCTTTCACCGTCTCGGCCACAGGGGCATGCCATGCCTATAGTCCGTGAACGGCTACAATCATTCAAATCACCAAATTAGCGATGTCTGCGCTTCACCCCTACCAATCCTAACAACGCCGTGCCAAATAGCCACGCCGCCGCAGGAACCGGCACAGAACTGACATCGCCCGCGCGGACTGCCCAACTATAGTAACTATAATTCTTACCGCTGGTGCCCTGGCCGCCATTAACGGTACCGAAGGCCCAGGCGTGATAAGCACCAGGCGCGTACTCCTCGCCGTACCAATAAAAATCGGATTGCACGTTCAAGAAACTCTCAGTACCACCACCGAGTGTCGCATCGGTAAAGCTAACATTGCCTAAGATTGAATTGCCTGCCGTATTACCCAAATTGTTGTAAAACATATGGCCCAATTCGCCGGTGGTAACATTATAGCCTGAAGCCGGGGCATTGCCTGCTGAGGCCAAACGCCAGTCGTCATAGCCGTCGTAGCTTAGTTGACCAGCCCATGTGTTGGCATCTGCCCAGGTCATACGGCCATCGGCATCGTAGCCCGAGGTTTGTGCGTAGTTGGCATCCTGTAACCAGGTGATGTCTAAAACATCATCGTAAATCATGCCGTTGCCGCGATCGTATAACGCCGCTTGGGCTGACACAGTGAATAGTCCAGCCGCTAACAGGCCAGTAAAGGTGGATAATTTCATGATAAAAGTCCTTATTCTCGAGAGTTATGTTCATTGTTGTTATTGAGCGTTCTATTGTTATACGCACGCTGCGTTTAGGTAAAAACTCTTAAGGGTATTACAATGCAAGAGTTACTCCGTTTTATAAATAGTAAGAAAAAACAAGGAGTTAGAAATTTTAGATATAAGCGTGAAGATAAAAGTGTAAATATTACCGACAGGATTGACCTTCATTTCAGCATCAATGTACTGGCCTATGTCCGTTATTGAGGCGCATTACTTATTCTGCGACAATTTTCCTTCTGGAAGCGGGTGACATAGAGCTTTATATCGTAAAAGAATTGGAGTCAGTAAAACTGGGCATCAATACCTTTAATAGCGATGCGGTTGATTTGATCGTACGCTCAGTGGAAGGCAATTTACGACTCTGCCGTAACCTCTGTTATGGCAGTCTGGTAGAAGCGGTCAGAGACAGCAAGAAGATCGTAACGATTAGTCACGTTAATAATATGCTGGCTCAGCCGCATTGGCGATCGCATGAGGGGTTGATTAAACAGCAGGCGTCATAGCGACAGCGATTGGTAATAATTGGTAAGGGACTTCGGTCCCTTTTTTACTGCGTCTTACCCGCGAGAATCAAAAGCGACAGCAAAAGCATTAAGGTTGGCGGGAATCTCGCCGGCGAGATTCCCGCACTAAAAAGCAATTACCAAGGCTCGCTACGCGAGCGCCTATCGGCCTTGAGCTTCACGCCTTCGGCCCGCTTTGCGGGTGAAAAAAGCACGGTCCAGCCCGAATTGAACTTTGTTGCCCCTTTCGGGAC
>JAAGZL010000862.1 GCA_024206335.1 Gammaproteobacteria bacterium | reverse complement strand
CAGATTGGAGGTAAAGTCGGGGAAACTCAAGGATGATCTCCTGCCTGGTAGGCTGGGTGTCTCGGGACTTGAGCCAATCGAGAAACTCTTCAATGTCGTTTCGTTTTCCTTGAGAAGGGAGTGCTCCTTTTTCAAAAAAGTCTCCGTCTTTCTTGCAGTAGGCAGCAGCGGCTGCGGGAGTTCTGAGACGGGCGAAAAGAGCGGCACGTCTTCCAACGATGCGCTTTGCAGCTTGGAACCGGGTGGTTCGGTGGAAATGGATGTAGCCTTGGAGATGAGGAGTTCCGGTCGTCGGGGCGGTTTCGTATCCGAAAACGACATAGCGACAACTCGCGTTCTTGAGGTGTTCGACTTCTTCGGGCGTGTAGTTGTTTAGTGTGAAACACCAACCAGTACACTGTAGGCCAACAGGGTTCAAAGCGATACGGCGATCGGCTTCAGATAGTGATTCGACGGCGATGGAGAGAGACATGGGCGGGCTTTGCGAGAAGTGAGAGGGAGAAGTGTCCTTAGTAATATTATGGACACTTCTCTTCTTTTGCAGGAACTGGATCGTGTCGAACAATGGTGTCAACACTAATGGCCAGACGTGGAATTGGAGGCCTTGCAGTTAGGGCCTTCCGTGGATCACCGTATGGTCGGCTGTATGCGGCCGGACGGTACGGGATGAAGTATGGGCCTCAGGCCTATAAGGCCATTAAGACATTCAGTCGCTACGCGATCAATCGTAAAGGCCTGTCCGGAAGATACAGAAAAGGCCGTTGGAAGAAGAACGCCGCCATGTTCTCAAAGTCAAGGTACGGTCATCGGGTCGGGACTTCAACATGCAAGATGTCACAGGGAACCAACGTCACAGCTGTCAGTGCGAACTCTAAGACGTTGTATGTGTTCGATAAGTATACGAACATTCCACAGACCAATGACATGGACATCACGACTAGAAAGTTCAAGGCAATCAATCTCAGGGGTGTCAAGACTTGTTTCCACGTGGAAAACAATTTGTTGCGACCAGTCTGGCTAAATTTCGCCATACTTCAACGGAAAGACAAGAATGCGGAGGTCAATCCCCACACGACTGCCTTCTTTCGTGACACGGGTCGTGCCGACCAGCGTTCAGTTAATTTTGGCGCGCATTTGTCAGGGTTAGAAATGAAGTGTCTACCCATCAATAGCGATAAGTTTTTGATTCTACGTCATACTAGGGTGACTCTTGGACCCAAGAATGCACAGGATGGTCATAAGTACTACAAGACTTTTGACTTTTACAAGCATATGAACCGACAGATTCGGTATTCATCTACTTCCGGTGTTTCGACAGAGCAAGCTCCTTTAGAGTTTGTTTTTTGGTTGGCGACTTCCACTGATGACATCAATGATGGTCCTGTTGCCAACGCTGTAACGTATTCTATGCGTAACGTTACATACTTCCGGGACATAGACAAGTAGAGTTTAATCCACATTAACCTCTTTTTATTTACATGATATTATACCTATCTTGGCTTAGTTTGTTGTAGTCGGGGTGCTCGTTGCAGAACACCACGACATGGGGCACCTTACGGAGTACCTTCAAGGCGGACTGATACTTCGTCGAGAGGATCAAGCGGTCCTTCAAAGATTCCACGATGGAGTATTGAAAAAACTCCATCTTGCTGCGCTGTACATCGAACAGAAAAATAGACTTGGACTCGTCAATCAGGTAGGCTAGGTCTGCTTCTTTACCGACACGCATGTACTGTACTTCAGCGGGGGACTTGGTCATCATATACTTGCAGAACCAGGACTTACCAGTGTTTCCTTCTTCGTCTACGACGAAGGTGATGGAGCGCGCGTCTGCGTCTCCTTCGAGGGTAGCGGCCAGGTCGGACTGCCATCCTTCACGGGGGACTTCTGCGGCGGGGGTGAGACGTTGCGCGGGGCAGAAAGCCTTGGCCAGATCTTCCAAGCGGGCTCCAGATTGGAGGTAAAGTCGGGGAAACTCAAGGATGATCTCCTGCCTGGTAGGCTGGGTGTCTCGGGACTTGAGCCAATCGAGAAACTCTTCAATGTCGTTTCGTTTTCCTTGAGAAGGGAGTGCTCCTTTTTCAAAAAAGT
>JAAGZL010000861.1 GCA_024206335.1 Gammaproteobacteria bacterium | reverse complement strand
GATAATGAGATGTTTATCTTCTCTGTTGCTGCTGCAACTGTGGTGGTGGGGTGTGTTTTATGGTGATTTTGTGGAAAAGCCCAGGTTGTAAAATGGAGTATGTTCCATATTGATACCTGGGGTCCGTGCGGTGTTGTGGTTGAGAAGTACTGGTTTGATAACAGCCAATTTCACTTGCTTACCCTCTGTCTCTTGTATTGCATGAGCTATTTTTTGGCCGGATAGGTCTCATTGTTATTCTGGGGTGCCAGTGTGGGTTGAAAACGGTAGAATATTAGGGAATTATGGTTATGTGGATTCAAGATAGAAAAAGGAGGGCGTAAAAGAGCTATTGCGGATGGTGGTAATAACGCCAAACAGGTGGCTGCTGGGTTCTTGAGTCAACGAGCCATGACGGTTGTGTTCTGTTAATTGCGGGATATGTGGCAAGCAATGGCAATAGTGGTGCAGGAGTGTATGTGAGCGGGGAGATAAGCTTTTTCCATTTTGTAGTATCTGCTGGGTGTTTATGCAGATGGCAATAGCACAACATAGCAATATTTAAAGATGAGATAAGAAATTCCACCTGAGTAACCCATGTGCAACGGGGAAATAATATAGAGATGGATATAACCGATCGTTTGGGTAAATTGACTGAGTTGCTGGAAATGGGCTTGGTAACCAGAGAAGAGTATGAACAGCGGCGCACAGCCTTGCTGGATGAGTACATTGGCGGTGCTTCATACATACCACCGACAGAGGAACAGTATTTAGCGGAAGAACTGCATTTAGCAGAGGAGCAACGCTTAGCAGAGGAGCAGCTTTTAGTAAAGGAGCGACGCTTAGCAGAGGAACAACGCTTAGCAGAGGAACACCGCCTAGCAGAGGAGCAACGTCTAGCAGAGGAGCAACGTCTAGCAGAGGAGCAACGCCTAGCAGAGGAGCAACGCCTAGCAGAGGAGCAGCGTCTAGCAGAGGAACACCGCCTAGCAGAGGAGCAACGTCTAGCAGAGGAGCAACGTCTAGCAGAGGAGCAACGCCTAGCAGAGGAGCAACGCCTAGCAGAGGAGCAGCGTCTAGCAGAG
>JAAGZL010000860.1 GCA_024206335.1 Gammaproteobacteria bacterium | reverse complement strand
GAGCGTTGCTGATGCGTCCGCGCCGGTATGCGTACCGTCATACAAGTGAAGTATCGAGTCGTGAGGTATGACCATCCCATCGTAGATGGCTTGAGCGTAATACTCAGGCACGACTATTGCAGCTGCTGTAACGACAAGGCTATAATTACCCGATGCATCCTTGTGCATGAAGTGGACGTATTGCGTAGAGCCAACCGCCACATTACTCATGACCAGCGATTGTGAGCCGGTTGTCGTTACCGCACCGAATTGAGAATCATTTGCAGTTGCACCTAAATGATCTTGCCCCGCTTCAACCTGCTCAGATGTTGGTTTGGTGGTGGTGTCTGTAGCAACAGTAAAGATAATACCAGTTGCTTCGTTGGTATCTACCTTACACAGTAATCCAGTGGTATCACCCTCTGAGGTGGGATTCGTTAGTATGGGAGAAACGCTGTCATCCGGTAGATATGCAGGATAAGCACCGATTGCAGGTATGAGGGCAAAAGGCTTGCCGTCAGCACCGTGAGTAACGCCTACATCAATACCCGCAGCAGTTAATTCCCCAGCTTGTGACGGGGTATAACCGTCAGTCTCGTATGGATCAGCAGTGACTGTTACACCATAGGGGCCGGGGTGCGTCCCGTCATCCGATGCGTTATTCGAATATGTGCCTGAGTATGTGCCAGCAAAGCCCGTCGGGCATCCCGAAGTGTTAACATTGACCATTGACCCCGTGTGGGTGTATGTCTTCATATCAACACCAATCGCACCCTCAAATGTACTGCTGGTTAGCACTAAATCAGCGGCACCTGATGCTGACGCAACAACGCCAGCAGTAAGTTCAGACACACCACGGCAAGCTATAAGTTCACAGCCACTACCTGTGACGCGAAATGCACCATAATTACTATTTGTTGGGTAGGCTTTAGCTATAGTATTCTCGAACTTACCACCAGTCAGGTCAAAAGCACGAACACCAGCAGCAACCCTTGTATTAAGAACAGAAAGGTTTTTAATTG
>JAAGZL010000859.1 GCA_024206335.1 Gammaproteobacteria bacterium | reverse complement strand
TTTAGGTCTGCAATGATTTCAGCTTGTCGTGTAGCAGGGTTTCAAATGACCAAGGCAACGCTGTCAGTTTATGTGGTAGCCGACACAGTAGACAATGAAGACGGTTCGCCACTGGTGCACATAAAAGGTGAACCCGAACTCCATGAAGCTGCTGTAAGGCTTGCGAATGGAAGTACATCAATAGCAATTCGTCCGATGTTTAAAAAATGGTCAGCTGTGGTAAGAGTTCGATGGGATGGTGATCAATTCACCAGTTCCGATGTTATTAATCTAATGATGCGAGCCGGTTTACAAGTCGGGGTTGGAGAAGGCAGGCCTGACAGTAAAAAGTCTCATGGTATGGGTTGGGGGACGTTTGAAGTATTAACTGAATAGCAGGCAGGGCATGGCTAGGCTTAGCGTGGTGGGGTAGGGCAGGCGGGGCAAGGCTAGGTACGGATGGTGTGGTGAGGTGTGGTATGGCGAAGCAGGCGAGGCGAGGCGAGGCCTGACAAGGTTTGGATACGGCACGGCAGGCAGGGCGAGGCAGGGTTAGGGGGGCAAGGCGAGGCAGGCGGGGCGGGGCAAAGCGGAGCGCGGTGGGGCAATGCAATGCAATGCAGGCAGGGCGGTGTCGGTCTTCCACAGTCAGGCCTGGCACGGCAGGCGGGGCATGGCGAGGCAAGGCTTGGCTGGGCAGGCGAGGCATGGCGCGGTTTGGATAGACCAGGTGAGGCAAAATTTAACTAATATGAGGAATTAATAATGTCATTAACTAAAACACAATTTGATACAATACTGAAAAAACTTAAAAGGGACGGACAATTAACAGCGTCAGGTATTTTGAAAATGGCTGAAAATGAGAGTTCACCCCTCC
>JAAGZL010000858.1 GCA_024206335.1 Gammaproteobacteria bacterium | reverse complement strand
CTTCCCAGTCCTATTAGATAGCGGGAATAGAGATTATTTTCTAGGGCTAACGGACGCAAACATCAAAGACGCTGACAAAATAGTTGAGGCGATCGATACCTACGGGGAAATAACGATATGGGAAGAATAATGAAGTACAACCGCAAAAAACTCCATGATGAGCTGACCGATGGTTTTATCAGACACCAGATAATGGTGGATCGCCCATCCTTAGAGTTCCCGACTATAGCAAGCATGACTTTGCACTACCGAACTGACTCGATGTTTCGTGCAAGGGTTGATGTACTGGTTTCTGGGGTGATGCAAATCATTGATGAAAATTTGGAGGAATGACGCAAAATGAAAACTTATACGACGCACGGAATACTTGTATCAGTCTCAAAAGAAGCACTCAAGCGAGGCTTTAAAACGGAACTTGTCTGTGATCACGGTGAATGGGTGCTCTACACATACAAGAGGGGTGACTCCATGCGGATTGACCGCAACACAAAGATCGGGGACATTGATGACTGGATGAAAGAATCATGAGTGAACTTACTCTCTGTACATTATTAATGAAAAGAAAAAATGAATTGAAAAAAGACTACAACAAACAGGAGAACTATGATATGCAAGACGAAGAAACGATTGCAGTATTCGAAAAGCAGATAAAGGAATTACAGGCGAAGATCGACGCTCTCAAAGAGCGAAAGGAGGTATGGACTCCGAAAGAAGGACCGTGGCGGTTATCAACTGACCTTAAAACTTATTTGGCTTCTAAACGCGCTACGGGTGTAGGTGCTGGTTATGCAACCAGAGAAGATGCACTAGCGGCTGTCCCTCTGAGATATAACCAGCAGATGCTTGAAGCATACAAACGGGAGTTCGATCCCGCGTTTAAGCCTAAGTTTGATGGGTCGCAAGCTAATTATTATCCTAAATATGTCCCT
>JAAGZL010000007.1 GCA_024206335.1 Gammaproteobacteria bacterium | reverse complement strand
GGCGTTATGCGCCAATCTAACCTCCAAGCATGAAATGGATCTTGTACTACTTGCTGAACGAGAAGACGCAATACCGAAGGTAGCCAATTGGTACTTTGACGAATGGGGCTACCTTGGAAAAGACTCAGATCCCGAGGGGGTTGCGAAGAAGATCCGGAAATTCCTTAACAGGGACAAGATTCCGCTTATGGTCATTGCGATTGAGAAAGGCGAAGTTATTGGCGCGGCGCAGCTCAAGTATCGCGAAATGGACATTTACCCCGAGAAGGAACATTGGCTTGGAGGTGTGTACGTAGCGGCCGCACATCGCAACAAAGGCATCGGTGCACAGCTCGTCGGAGAAATTGTTGAAATCGCCAGAAGATTGGATGTGTCGACACTTCATCTGCAAACAGAACGCCTGGACGGAGGCCTGTATGGGAGCCTTGGCTGGGCCCCGATTGAAAAAGTTAACTATCATGGAGTTGATGTACTCGTGATGGGGAGCGACATTGGCGCATAACCAGCACAAGCAACGGACGTTTGACCCGTCAGCCGATTCGCTGCCGCAAATCGGCGTCCGCCTCAAACGCCGCTGTTGTGGGCGTTAGAAAATAATAGAGTTACATTATCATGCAGAAACTGGATGTTGTAGAGCGATTGTTTCCTTTGGTTCTTACTGGTGAAAAAACGTCAACTATTAGATTTAGAGAACGAGTTATACAGGTAGGGCCAATGGTTTATTGGTGTGAAGGAGACTCAGCAAGAACTGCCACGGTTTGGGTTAAACGCAGTACCAATATGCCGCTATCTGAAGCGGCAAAGTTTTTGGGG
>JAAGZL010000857.1 GCA_024206335.1 Gammaproteobacteria bacterium | reverse complement strand
TCAGCGATGGTAATAGCGGTTATCTTCCATCGTTCCTGTTTTTTATTCTGCCTACCAAAAGACTCGTTGATGACCAGTAGCTTCTGGAAATCCTGGCCCGTGAGTAATCTATTATTTTCGTTTACAGCGTCAAGAAAGCTGTCAGCGGCGTCCAATTTGGCCATATTATCCATTTTATCCATTCTGTCCCCAAGTTCTCTAGTAATCTGGCCTCGGAGCATATCCTTATAGCTCAACTCATCTCCGCCAGTGGTCCATTCGTCAACAAATCCAATCCTAAATGCCGTGATGAAAGAAAGTGTGGAAGTGAAAGGCACCATATCAGTGACGATGCCAATTCCGAGATTTAGGAAAGAGGAATACATTTTGCTGATAATCCATTCTGTTCTATCCATGATTAAAATTTCTGTTGGAACTCCATTTTTAGCCAAATCCCATATATTGTTCCTAAGAGCAATCATCTCTACTGGTGTTTTTACTTGCCCTCTAGCGAACCTGATAATTAAAACCTGTAGATACAAGTCGTATATTTTATTCTCTGCCATAGGGGGGTCATTTGCGGCCTTCTCGGCAAGAGATCGTAGGGACTCACCTAGCTCAGTGTCCCCCGATGTGGTTCTAGCTACCTTCTCCCAGTAAATCCTGACACTTGCTTCATGTTGACGTATTTTCTCTGTGAAATGATTAAGGTTGAGTGCATCATCGTAGGCATACACAGGAGCACCAAACAGTAGCACTAGTAGGAAAATAAAGATGAGGACTTTCTTCATTCAAACATGATCACAAATGTTTTAGTGATTTGGAAGTCGAATGGTCAGGTGCATCGTAGAGAGGCATCTATATCCAATGTAACTGTATACAGTAATGGGGGGGGGTACTACTTCTTCCTCTCCCCTAAAGGGAGGAAGAGAGAATATAGTATTAGTATTCAAGTATTTGTGATTCATCTTAATTTATGTTCCTAAGAACATTATTCCTCTTCTTGTCCTTTCCATGATGCATATGAGCTGCTATCTAGCGTCATTGCGAAACTTCCTGGTCATTTCGTTGTATTTGCTGTAACCATCGTCCTCAAATAGTGATTTGATGTCGTTAGGCGCTAGGTAAGGGTCCAAACCATCATTTAGCTTCTTGTCAATTTCAGATTGTGGTGGATCTTCAAAATAGAATACCTTGGTTTGATCAGACTTAATTGGAACACCCATAAGATCCTTAAAAGTATCCTCCATGACCCTCTTAAGTTCGTGTTCCCATCCGTGGTGGACCCTAAATGAGTCGTGCACAGGTAAAGCAACGTAACCCATCTTACAAAAATGCAACATGACTC
>JAAGZL010000856.1 GCA_024206335.1 Gammaproteobacteria bacterium | reverse complement strand
TAATTAAACCAACACCCGTGTACCTCTTCATACATATAGCTCCCATAATCCTGTCAATACGCGAGGTAAAAACCTGGCCCTCCAGCACAATATAACTCTTATTGTTTATACCTGTCCGCACAACCAGCGCCAATCAGCCTTGCTCACTTAAAACCCAACCACGTTACGTTTAGCATGCACTCACCATTACCCCTGGTTCTCCAGACAGCAACAGCCCACTGATCTCACCCGGAGATTTATTGCCCGAAAAGTAGCAACAAAGTCTACCACTCACTACCTACAAGCAGGCTTACAAACAGGAAACTGACAGTGGTATTCAATCACAGCTTTAAATCTAGGTTCATCTTCTTTTGGCCAAGCTGGAGGGCGTGAGTTAACAAAATGCGGTCAGCTGGTTATAAACGGCAGCAAAGGGTTGTTACGCCACTGCCCAATACAATTCAGGAACAGTGTATCGGCCAGGCACGCATGACATGCAGCAGGAAAATTGCCACAAACCCTGGATTAAACCTCTAGTGGGCTCGGCAGACATATCCCTCATTCAAGATTAAAGCCTTGAATCTTCCAATTATCACCATCCTTAACCATGATAAACTTGATGGTTGCTGTACCGTACTCACTACTGGTAATAGTTCCTTCCACTGAGCCAGTATCACCATCAAATTCACGATCACCAGCAGAGAACTCTTCATGCTGACCAAGGATTGGATAAGCGGCAATGAATTTTTTATAGGCTGGCAGTGGGGTGGCTTTACGAAATACCTTAGAAGTATGATCATAGGCTAGAGACACGTCCCCAGCACGCAGGGCAGCAAGATGATTGTCCGCAACCTCCACCAGTCCCGATGTTGCCAAAAACACGAACCCGAAAAATAGCCACGATGAAGATACCAACCCACATCAGGATACGGCCAATCTTGGATTTTTTCTTTGGTTCAGCGGCCGTTGGTTGCACAGCAACCTGTGGCTGCGCTTGTTGGGCTGTCGTGTTGGTGGTTGTAGTTATTTCCGCGCCGCAGCTGGAACAGAATTTAGAATCACCTTGGAGTTCAGCTCCACATTTAGGACAAAACATAGTGCTACCCCCATTATCTTCACTCTTGTTTCCACTTTTATTGGTATAAATGTCCATCAACTCGTCGGGAGCTTCCGTTGCATTACGGTATGTCCCAGCACCAGCGCCATACCGCAATATTCCAAGTTTAGATAAAATCTCTAACAGCCTATTCATGTGTTATCACCCAACTATGTAAGTAAGTGACCACTCTGATCAGAACGATGCGCCTGAACCTGCAGATCAAAGTAACTGCAACCAGCCACCAGAAATAATTTACGACTCACCATATTATCTAAAGCTACCATTTATACGCCTGAGTTCAACAACAAGTACGCATGCAGTTGACAAGCATCAAGACACCAACGGGTTCTGCCTACCGGAACAACTGCAATTGCTCAGTGCGCCAACGCCACACGCCCCCTGTTATTTTTCAATAACCACTTTCTGATCCGATTGGAATCACCATAGGGGGTTAGTTTACCCTGTGCATTGAGCAGCACGATAGTCATGGTCTTTCCAGCTGTTTTGGCATGCATAACCAGGCAACGCCCAGACTCTTTGATGTAGCCGGTCTTGGATAGATGAATGTCCCAATTGTAGTCATTTTTGCGCAGTAGCCGGTTGGTAACCCGGTACTCCATCCGCTTGCCTTTACTGAATGGACGCACAAAGAGCTTTTTGGTGGTGGATGCCTTACGAATAAATGAATATTTCATGGCCGCATTCACCATGATAGCCAGGTCGCTTGCAGTGGAAACATTGCCTGGATTTAGCCCTGTCGGCCCACGAAAGCTGGTTTTCTTCATACCTAAGGCCTTGGCCTTCTGGTTCATGGCACGAATAAAGCCCTTTTCACCACCCGAGTAATAACGAGCAAGGGCATGGGCTGCACGGTTCTCGGAAGAAGACAGCGCCAACCTCAACATATCCTGCCTGGTCAGCTTGGCACCATATTTAAGTCTGGACCCGGTTTTTTTCAGAGTATCTCGGTCCGCTTTGGTAATGGTAAGAGTCTGCTTCATACTCTGCTTTGCATCCAATACTACCATCGCAGTCATCAACTTGGTGATTGATGCAATTGGAGATGTACTGTTTGCCTTTTTACTTACAATAACTTTGCCCTTTTCATCCAGTACCAGAGCATGACGGGATTTAAGTACAGGTCCACTCCCTGCATTCACATGCAGTGGCACAAAGAGAAAAACAAACAGTGTTAGCACGAGATATGGCATTACAACCCTTATTTGCCTATTGGTGAAGTTGATCACAGTAAACTCTTTTAGCTGCTTCTATAGTAGAATGGCTGGTAAAACTACCTTAACCATACGATAAATACCATAGCATTCGTCAATACAGTTGATTCGGACTGAAACACCCCCAGTTATTTTATATGTTCCCGGGCGCGGTTTACTACTGCAATGCCAGCAGCCCATACTGCCAAAGTATAGTAGAAACCAACCTAAAGGCAGCTCCACTACTAGATAGCTGGTAAAAAAGCGCTGAATTTGTCACAGACTCCACAATGAATCACCCACCGGGATAAACCCAATCATGATGTAACAGTTTTTTGTCAGCAACTAACTGTTTTCATCCCGGCCGTTCTGCTCTGATGGATCAGATGTAATATCTTCGTCCATCAGGATACGGCTTGCCTCTCCCTCCATATCATCAAACTGGCCACTGCGGGCGGCCCAGAACAACACCCCCACGGCAACCAGGCCAAGGAGGATCATCCCGGGGATCAGACCATAGATCACTTCCATATCTTATCTGCCTCGAAACAGGGTTCGAATACGTGCGGCATTACCAATCACCAGCAGGGAACTTATGGGCATGGAGATGGCAGCCACCAACGGGGTGATTAAGGCAGCCATGGCCATGGGCACCATAATCATATTATACAGGATGGAGATTCCAATATTCTGGCGAATGGTGCGCAGGGTGCGTCGGGACAGGGCGGAGGCCAGATGCACATCCCGCAGTTCACTCCCCATGAGTACGATATCAGCACTGGCGATGGACACATCGGTCCCGGAGCCGAGCGCAATACCAACATCCGATCGCACCATGGCCGGGGCGTCATTGATTCCATCCCCCACCATGGCTACCTTATGTTCATCGACCTGCAGTCGAGCTATCTCCCGGTCTTTCTGTTCTGGCAACACCTCGGCCAGAACCTCCATTCCGCCGCCCAAACGCCTGGCCAGGGCCTCTGCGGTATGGCGGCGATCACCACTGAGCATGGTCAGTTGCATACCATCCCGTTTCAGATCGGCAATCAGTTCGGCCGCATCACTGCGCAGGGCATCCTCCACCGCCAGCAGCGCCAATTCCTGCCCGTCCACGGCACAATGCAAAGAGCCAATACCCTGCCCATCCAACTCTTGTTGAATCTGCTCAAACAGGGTTATCCGCTCTACCTGAGATAGATCCATCCAGTCCGAAGTTCCGGCTACCACCCTGTTTCCATCCACCGTACCAGACACGCCAAACCCTGGCCTGGTTTGAAACCCCTCAGCAGTTGCTGTGGGAACGGCCACGGCCTGTTCGGCACACTCCAGGATGGCGGCTGCCACAGGGTGCTCAGAGTAGCGCTCCACCGCAGCCAGTCTACCGAGTAGCTGACCAATTTCATCCGGCAGAGGCTCACCCAACCGCCACTGAAAGTCGGACATATAGATTCTGGTCACCCGCATCCGTCCCTCAGTCAGGGTGCCGGTCTTATCAAATACGAAATGCTTGATGGAGGATAGACTCTCCAACACCTCACCGTTCTTGACCAGGATACCGTGCCTGGCGCCAAGTCCAGAGGCCACGGCAATGGAGAGCGGTGTGGCCAGACCAAAGGCGCAGGGACAGGTGATGATCAGGACCGCGGTAGATGCCATCAGCGCCAGCTCAAAATCACTGCGTACCCACCAGAGAAAGGTCATGGTGGCCAGTCCCAGGGTTATGGCCACAAACCAGGGGACGATACGGTCGGCCATACACTGGATCGGGGCCTTGCTGGCTTGGGCCTCTTCCACCAGATGGATAATACGCCCCAGTGCGGTATCCTTCAGCAGACCATCCACTCGGATCTGAAGCGCACCATTACGGTTTATGGTGCCGGCAGAAACACTCTCCCCAATAAACTTTTCCACCGACTCTGATTCTCCAGTCAACATGGACTCATCCACGCTGCTCTCCCCTGCCAGCACCATTCCGTCTACCGGAATTGCCTCACCCGGACGCACCAGTACCAACTCACCGATCTGTACCGAACGAATGGAGGCCAGCACCTCCTCCCCATCCCGCAACACCGTGGCCACCCGTGGTTGCAGATCCAACAGCCGCTGGGTGGATGCCACCGCCTGGCGTTTTGAGATCGCCTCAAGATAACGGCCAACCAGGATAACAAACAGAAAGTTCACGACCGTGTCATAGTAGACATCTCCCACCGTGGTTCCGCTCACAGTGACGTAGACCGAATAGAGGTAGGTGATACCTGATCCAATGGCAATGGGCAGATCCATACTCAGATGTAACTGCCTGAGGCCGCTCCAGGCCGCCAGAAAAAAGGGATAACCTGAATATATCAGGGTGGGTGTAGCCAGAACAAAGCCTACCCAGTGGAACATCTCACGAAACTCACCCCGGTCAGCACCGCTATACAGGGCAATGGAGATCCAGAGCAGGTTCATCATGGCAAAGCCGGCAAATGCCATCCGATATAACAGATGCCGGTTCTGGCGCTTCAGCGAGTCCTCCACCAGCTGCGGATCGTAGGGTACTGCTGCATAGCCAATTTCGCCCAGGCGACGCATTATCTGCGACAGTTTGATCAGATCATTGTGCCACCTTAGCTTGAGTCTGCGGGATGTAAGATTGACCTCGACCTTCTCTACCCCGGCCATGGGACGCAGGCTATTCTCAATCAACCAGACACAGGCTGCACAGTGAATCCCCTCCACCAGCAGGTTGATCTCCCTGGACTCTTCCATGGAGTCCACAAACTCCTCCTGCACCTCATCAATATCGTACAGGCTGAGTTCCTTGGGGATCTCTGGTGGCGGGGCCAGCACCCCATCCTCAGGCGTACGTTTGTAGAATCCATCCAGACCGGCCGCGTGGATCACCTCGCACACCGACTTACAGCCGATACAACAGAATTCACGGACAACACCGTTTATCTCCGCCTTCACCTCACTGCCAGGGGGATTGGGCAGATCACAGTGAAAACAGTGTTTGGGATCAGTCTTGGTCTGTCCTGGGCTGTTACTCATAGATTGAGGCTAACATCTTGTTGATCAAAGCTGAAAACGCTACGCAGCGTATCGCAAAGATATTTACATGGCTTTTTCTTTGCGACCTTTACGGTTTTGTTACTGTATTCTGACAGTAATAACTGTTATCTCTTACCCACATTCACCCAGTGTGGATGATTGATCTCGCCACCTGCACTGACAATACTCACCAGCACATCCCATGACCCAGGCAGAGGAAAACTCACCATGGCCTCATACAGACCATCATCTATGCGCCGCATGGGAACCGAGAAGTCCCTGCTGGCATCGGAGGGACGGTAGGCATAAAAGGTAACCGAGTCTCTATTGACCGGCTTTGCCTCCCTATCTTTCACGGTAAAGCTCACCAGCACCTGCTTCGCTACTTCTATCGATCCGGGTATGCTGACATGCATATCCCAACCGGGATCATTTGCCATACGCTTGAGCATATTCTTTTCATAATCCTGGCCACGCTCATAATAATCTTCCACCACTAGACCGGGACTACCATCCAGGGCTAGATAGATCATGATGCCATTGGCAATCAGGAACACCAGCAGCAGACTCATCCATCCGATAATCCAAGGGCTACGCCAGGCTGAATCCTTTTTTTCCATTAGCGTTTGGGCCCAATGAATACACTTTCACGTGTATAGCTATATACAATATCCGCACCATCTGTGCCTTCGATGTGGAACAGGATAGGACCAGACTCACCAGTCAGATTCTGTCTGGGTACACTTACAAAGACGGTTCTCGCGCTAACAGATCCGGCAGCAGCAGAAATTTGCTTTTGGGTACCCGATAACTGCAGGCCATCCTGACCGCTTGCAGTTACCTTAACCTTTAAGTCAGATGTGGTCTTATTCAGCACCTTGAGGGTATAGCGGTTTCGGATCGACCCGTCACTCTTGATTACGAACAGCGGCTGCCTGGAGTGCAGCACCTTGAGTTCCACCGCATCCAACGAGTTGAGTCCAAAGATAATTCCAGACAGTGCTGCCAGTGCAATTGCACTGTAAACCCAAACCCGGGGACGCCTATGCACCGGTGGGTTCTGCTTGCCATTGAGTTCATCCAGAGATTCATAACGAATCAAACCACGCGGAAGTTTCACCTTATCCATAACCGCATCACATGCGTCGATACATAGGGCACACATGATGCAGCCCTCCTGCTGACCCTCACGGATATCCACTCCTGTAGGACATACTGCAATACACTGGTTACAGGACACACAATCACCCAGACTACGGTCGCCCCCGGCCTCTCCCTTCTTCATCCGGCCACGTGGTTCGCCACGATGAAAATCGTAGGTGGGTATAATGGTACTACTGTCCACCATCACGCCTTGGATGCGGGCATAGGGGCAGAGCCAGAAACAGACCTGCTCCCGCAAAAATCCAGCCAGGACATAGGTGCCTGCAACGAACAATGCGATGGTGATCATGGCAGTTTCTGACAGTTGCAGGGTGAATATATCACCCCACAATTCATATGCATCGACAAACCAGGCTACAAAACTGATACCGGTAATGGCTGCAATCAGCAGCCACAGAAAATGCTTGGCGACCTTTATACCTATTTTACCTACCCCCCAGGGCGCCTGCTCCAGTTTGCGCCGTTTCTGCGGCGAGCCTTCCAGCTTCTCTTCAATCCAGGTATAGATATCGGTCCAGATGGTCTGAAAGCAGAGATAACCACACCAGACCCGTCCCACTGTCGCCGTAACCAGGGCCAGGAGAATAGCCAGAAACAACAGCACCAGGGACAACATCCAGAAGTCCTGGGGTAGTACGGTAATGTTAAATATGTGGAATTTGCGACTTGGGATATCGAACAGTACCGCCTGTCTATCACCCAGCCGCAGATATGGTCCCAGAAAGAACGGCAGCCAGACAATGTATGACCACCACTTAACGTTGCGCCATACACCAGAAATACGCTTGGCATGAATTGTCTCTTCACCGGTGTTTACATCCCAGTGCACCGCCTCTGCATACAACTCATCTACAACAGCACACTGTTGCGTTGTTTTGCTACTACTCAACTGCGGATCTCCCAACGAACTCAATTGCTGAATTCAGTCAGCTCAAACTACACATATATTCTATTGAGTTTTCTTAATAAAGATATAAATACAATAACCAATAAAAAGGGGGGGAACTCCCTTTTTTCACCAGTTAGTAGCTAGCCAGTTACTGTTCGTGACTTTCAGCATCCTTATTAATCAGACCTTTGATTTTGAACGCCAGAAACACGACGATAGCAGCGCTGGAGATAACCGCAATAATCGACCCTAAAGCAACCAAATCAACATTCATAACTGCACCTCATGTAACCAGAACCTTCAGAAAGACCCGCGCAGACAACCTAACACTTCCTATGGGGAGAGGAAGTGTTAGGCATCCACCCCTAGTTACCGCCTCCAAATTTATAGACATAGACCGCAAGCTTCTTGATCTCATCCGCAGAGAGTCGACCACCGAAGGTAGGCATCTCGGCCTCTCGACTCTTGGGATTTGCCATCTGGTTTACACCGTGCTGAATGGTGTAGGCGGCGCTGGAGAGACGATCTGCCGCATCAAAACGCCAGATGGCATCAGTAAGGTTGACCGAACCCAGAACTGCCATGCCCTTGCCATCCATACCATGGCAACCGACGCACCCCTTCTCCATGAACATCTTTTTGCCATTGGGGTCATCTTTGCCCTCACTCAGGCCAACCACATACTTGGCCAGGCCACCGATTTCCTTGGTGGAGAGGGTGGCGCCATGGGCCGGCATGCCAGGTGACGGCACAACCGCCTTGGGACCGCGACCATTGGTTATGGTCTCGACAATCTTCTCGACACCACCACCCCAGATCCAGTCATCATCCGCCAGTACCGGAAAATTTGACATTCCCTGACCGGCAGAGCCGTGACAGGCTGAACAGTTATCACCAAACAGCACCTTACCAGCACCGGCGCCATCACCATGACTTATATAGTTAGACAACTCGGCATCGGCCAGGATTTCTTTGGCACTCATGGTCGAGATACGACTCTCATACTTCTCACGGATCTTTTCAACTTCAGCCAGACCCTCCTTATACTCCCCAATTTGGGTCCAGTTCAAAATACCCTTACTGGAATCAGTCACGAACGGGATCATTGGATACAAAACCCCGTAGACCACACACCAGGCAAGGGAAACCCACCATAATATGGTCCACCAGCGTGGGGGAGGATTGCTCAGTTCCCGCAGATCATCATCCCAGATGTGGCCAGTGTTATTCTCGCCTGGAAATGGATTGTTATCCGCCATTGTTCTCTCCGTTATTCAATTCTTCGTTGTCCAGCGGGATAAATCTCTGAGCCTCGAGACGATCCCGGTTCTTTGGACGTAAGGCATACAGATACACCACCAGCATCAGAAGGAAGATCACCACCGTCAAGACTGTTCCAACCCAGTCTGATGTGGTCATCGCCGCCCAATCGGTATGGAAGTAATCTGCCAGACTATTCACGGTAGGCCTTGCTCTCATCCAGCTTAACCATGGTACCCAGCACCTGGAGATAGGCCACCATGGCATCCTCCTCGGTCTTACCCTTAACCTCAGCGGCCGCTGCTGCTATATCGACATCAGAATAGGGAACGCCAATACGCTGCATACCGAGCATGTGGGCCTGGATGGTTTCTCCATCAAGCACATTCTCCTGTAGCCAGGGATAGTTGGGCATTACCGACTCCGGTACTAGCAAACGTGGCGCCCGTAGATGCTTACGATGCCAGTCATCAGAGTACTTGCCACCAATGCGGGCGATATCCGGACCGGTACGCTTGGAACCCCACTGGAACGGGTGATCATAGATAGACTCAGAGGCCAGGGAGTAGTGACCATAACGCTCCTTCTCATCCCGGAACGGGCGGATCATCTGGGAGTGGCACAGATAGCATCCCTCCCGTTGATAGATATCACGCCCAGCCAGTTCCAGCGCCTTGTACGGACGCATACCGTCACCCGGCTTGTGGTCCTGTAGCGTCTGACCCGGTTTAGGTTTCCAGACGATCTCCGGGTACTTGTTATGCTCGAAGGTCTTATCTATATAGAACAGTGGCACAATCTCAACGATTCCGCCCACTGAAAGGACTATCAGCAGCATGATAATCATGCCCCAGATATTTTTTTCCATCTTTTCTTGAATTGCCATCCCGGTTACTCCTCTAAGCAGTTGCAGCAGCGGTGCGTGCCTTCTGCACGCTGCCCTGCGAGTTGGCAGTTAAAACTGTCATGACCACGTTCACCAGCATCATCACGGCTCCGGCCAGGAAGATAGCTCCACCCACTGCACGCATGGCGTAGTATGGGTGCATGGCCTCCACTGATTCGGCAAAGGTGTATGCCAGGGTGCCGTACTCATCATAGGCACGCCACATCAACCCCTGCATGATCCCGGACACCCACATGGCCACGATGTAGACCAGGGTGCCGATGGTGGCAGTCCAGAAGTGGGTGTTAACCAGCCGGGTTGACCACAACTCTATATGATAGGTCTTGGTGATCAGATGATAGATGGCTCCGATGCCGACCATACCGACCCAACCCAAGGCGCCGGAGTGTACGTGGCCGATGGTCCAGTCGGTATAGTGAGAGAGTGCATTTACTGTCTTCAGAGACATCACCGGACCTTCAAACACCGACATGGCATAGAAGGCCAGAGACATGATCAGGAAGCGCAGTACATAGTCGGTACGCAGTTTGTCCCAGGCCCCGGACAGGGTCATCATGCCGTTCACCGCACCACCCCAGGATGGGATGATCATGGCCATGGATACGGCGGCACCCAGGGAACCGGTCCAGTCCGGCAACGCCGTGTACTGAAGATGATGGGCGCCCAGCCAGACATATCCGAACATCAGGGCCCAGAAGTGGATCACAGATAGCCGATAGGAGAACACCGGCTTACCAGCCTGCTTGGGAACAAAGTAGTACATGATGCCGAGAAAACCTGCGGTCAGGTAGAATCCCACGGCGTTATGTCCCCACCACCACTGAATCATGGCATCCTGTACCCCGGCGAAGATAGAGTAGGATTTAAACAGACTGACTGGGATGGCCAGGCTATTCACCACATGCAGGTAGGTTATCATCACCATCATGCCCAAAAAGAACCAGTTCGACACATAGATGTGTGAGCTCTTTCGATGCACGATGGTCATAATAAAGTTGAACATGTAGGAGAGCCACACCACCGCAATGGCAATATCAATCGGCCATTCCAGCTCGGCATATTCTTTGGCCTGGGTAAGACCCAGCGGCAGGGTAATCACCGCAGAAACGATGATTAGGTTCCAGCCCCAGAAGGTGAACCATGCCATCCTGTTGCTCCAAAGACGCACACCACATGTACGTTGTACCGTATAGAATGCCGTCGCCATCAGGATGCATCCGCCAAATGCAAAGATGACTGCGTTTGTATGCAAGGGCCTGAGACGGCCAAATGATAAATATGGGCTATCGAAGTTGAGTATGGGCCATGCCAGTTCCGAGGCAATATACACTCCAACCAGTGCCCCAACTACCAGATAGACCGCTGACATAATCGTGAACCAACGTACAACTGAATAGTTGTACTTCTGTTCCAATGTCGCTTCCACCACGGATTTTCTCCTAATTATTTACAATAAGCGCTCAATCGGTTTTAGGCTGCAACCGAGCACAGAAATATTTTGTTACCATCCACATCCCAATAAGGATAGTGGACCATGCTACTTTTACTAAAACCCCACCCTCTTCCCTTTTTCAACCGGTTCCAACTATAGCAACTAGCCAATAATGGGCATGAAACCATTAAGGCTTACTGTCATACCCTCCCCTGATAACCGATGGGGAGTGACCGGCCATGCAATCCCGAAAAACCAACGCCTACAATGCATGGGTTTACTGCTTTCTGTCAATTTATTTTATGTCTTATATCATAAATTAAATTATGGCTAAACGCTCCATCTACATCCTACTATCCAGCCACTCTTCTCCCGACATAACTACTTCAGAAGCGGCGGCCGATACCAATACCAAATACCCAGGGATCCACATCCACATCCACCTCAACAGCGCCTACCGTGGTATTCTTAAAATGCGCAGTGGTAGACATATCGATATATTTTAGATCTGCATTAATAAACCACTCTTTGTTGATCTTAAAGTCGGCCCCGATCTGGGCGGCCAGCCCCCAGGAGCTATCCATCCTGACCTTGGCGCCTGGGGCATCCAACCCACCAGTAACCTTCTCATCAAAGAAATGGGTATAGTTGACGCCAATCCCGGCATAGGGACGGAAATCCCCATCCGGACGAAAGTGGTACTGCATGGTCAGTGTGGGTGGCAGAGTACGGGCATCAACAACATCCCCCAAAGCGGCAAGAGAGCCCTTGGCTGGTACATCATGCCTGGAACTTCCGAGGATCAGTTCCACACCCCAGTTTCGATGCAGCATGTAGGTAAAATCCAACTCTACAGTTATATCATTACTTACACCTACGTCAGATCCTGCCACCGGCGCCAAGGGCGTACCAACTGATACCACGCTACTGGACTCATCAGGATTGACATTGATTATCCTGCCACGAACCAACAGATCACCCTTTTCATACGCCTGGGTTATGGGGGCTGCCAACAGCAGCAGTGAGGCCAACGATATGGATGAGGTTAGTAATATGTATCTGTTCACAGTCTATTACCCCTATATTTTAAGTGTGCATTAATGATTCAAGTGCGAAGATCGTAATGCATCTTAAAAAGCAAGTAATTGACTTATGTCACCTTTTTATTTGATGTATGTCGCGTTTATCTTTATACTCATATAACTGAAATTTATTACTTTAGTGGTATTTATAAGTATTACATTGGTGGTATTTTTTGCATTTACAACAGATTAGCGTCGAGACTGATCCTGTTACAAGATATCAATGAACAAACGGCACAACGGCAGGGAATGCCAGATATTTGAATAACAGGCAGGTTTAGCAAGGGATCGATATGGGGGAGATCACCCAGATAGATGGAATTATGGGGTGCTACCAGGCAACTGGGCTAGCTCTCTCAGCCCCGGCCTGTCAATCAGCTTTATCTGTTTACTCTGTACTGCGATAAGACCACGCTTCTGAAACAGTTTTAAGATCCTGCTTACCGTCTCTATGGCGAGACCCAGATAGCTGGCAATATCCTGTCGCGACATGGTCAACCGGAATTCACTTGCAGCAAGCTGGCGCTCTTCCAGTCTAGAGGATAGACCGATTAAAAATGCGGCCAAGCGTTCATCTGCCGATTGTCTGATGGACAGTCCACACTGCCGCTGCTCCAGCAGCACTTGGTTACTAAGAAGCAAGATCAACTGTTCCTGAAACTGCTGATAATTGTCCTGCATCAGCTCCAGTTCCTCAAAACTCAGTTCACATACGCTACTGTCTTCCAGAGCCCTTACCGAATATGCGTACCTGGTAGAGCTAACAGCCTCCAGCCCCAGCAGTTCGCCGGGAAAATGAAAGCCTACAATCTGTTCCTGGCCACCCTCAAGAAATGAGTAACTTTTGAATGAGCCACTTTTAACTGCATATAATCCATTGAACGGCTGCCCGGCACGGAACAGATTCTCCCCTTTCAATACGGTTTGACGTTTTTTTAGGATTTTTTCCAGGTGCTCAGGAGTTGACTGTTCCAGCTTACTTACCACGCCCAGAACTCCATAAAGCCCACAGTTCGCACAGGCCACTTCGGCTTTGCAACTCTGACAGCTTTCCTGGTTTTGTAACTCTTCTTTTTTCAGCGCCACTTTAATCAATAATCCAGTCAATACCTGCTAATTCAGCAGATGCCATACGTACTAACGCAGCCACATATGTTTTTTTAAGCCACTTAGTCTCTAGCCGACAAAAGCATGGGAGTTATACCAAATATCGAGCACACAACAACATGGCAGGAATAGTAATAAAGCTCTGACCTTCCCTGTTCTAACATATCTGGTGATGTATATCTCAGAGCTTTCACGAAGTATACCTCAAGGCCATGCAGGTTGAAATTTCAATTGACTCATACCAAAAAACGATAACTCACCCTGCCGGGTAGAGATTAAACTCCAATCGATCCTCGAGTTTGATCCATTCCAGCGTGAGTGCTGTTTTATAGGCCATTACCTCAACTCCGCTAGCCATCGCCTCTGCCAGGGTTGACGCATACTCCGGGTCCATATCCCAGGCTGGGGCAACCCGTCTGATCCCGGTGTGGGCCACATTAAAAAAAAGCACTGCACGCCCTCCCATGCGCACCACATCCATCAGTTCTCGCAGGTGTTTGCGGCCACGAGTGGTTACCGCATCGGGGAAAACACCGTTACCCGCCTCATCCTGTAACAGGGTAAGATTTTTTACCTCCACGTAGCAGTCCGGCCGTCCTTCCCCTGTTAGCAACAGGTCAATTCGACTATTCTCCAGACCGTAGCGACGCTCAGTGAACAGCTGGTCATATCCAGTGAGTTCCTCAATGGCGTCATTTTGAATGGCCTCTTTGACCAGGTGATTGGCACGTTGGGTATTGATACATGCCAGGAAACATCCAGCCACCTCCACCAGCTCCCAGGTATAGCGCAACTTGCGCTTGGGATTGTGGGCATCGTACAGCCACACCCTGCTACCAGGTTCACAACAGTTAAGCATGGAACCGGTATTTGGGCAGTGGGCCGTCACTATCTCACCATTTTCCAGCTCAATATCCGCCAGAAAGCGTTTATAGCGGCGTAGCAGACGCCCTTCGAGTAATGGAGGATATTCCATTTCAGCAGAAACGGTTCAAGGCGCGCCACGAGTCCAGCGCCTCGCGCACCGGCCTGACCCACATGGATTCAACCCACGCTTCATGCATAAATAGACTCTTGCTGAGTTCATAGGCAGTAACTACAGACTGAATAACTGGACATATAAGGGCATGTAAATCTATGGAACCAGGAGACCCTGACATTACTGAACACCGGTTATGCACTAGCGTGCCAGTAAAAACAGATCAGATCCAATGACTACTCCACCACCTTGACCACACCCTTCATCTCAGGGTGTGGTTCGCAGGTGTAAGGAAAGGTACCTGCCTTGTCGAAGCTGTGCTCATAGCTCTCATCCGGAAAAAAATACTCCGACGGTTTTTCCCCAGCATCCTGGAACCAGACGCTGTGGTACTGGCGCTTTTCCTTGTTGATCCAACGCACCTTGGAGCCAACCTTTACGGTTATCTCTGCCGGTATGAATTTAAACTTCTGTATGGATACCTCGGCTATATCATTACCACCTGCCACTGCAACAGAAGAGAAAAAAAACACCAATAATGAACATATAGTTGTTTTCATTTCACAATCCTCCGGGATATATCAACACTGACTGATGTGATGAATAACATTGATCTTCTGTACAGGGGTTCCCTCCCTGGAACCCAGCTCAACTTTACCTATAACCGATCAAAGTTCTTCCGAGTGCTCAGCCAGGTACTCTGCAACACCTTCGGTTGAACCCTTCATACCCGCCTTACCCTTCTGCCATCCGGCCGGACATACCTCTCCATGCTCTTCGGTGAACTGCAGCGCATCTACCAGGCGCAGCATTTCATCAATATCGCGCCCCAGGGATAGGTTGTTTACTACCTGGTGTTGCACCACCCCATCCTTGTCAATCAGAAAGGAGCCGCGCAGGGCAATGCCAGGACCGGTTCTCATATCATATGCGTCGGTAATCGATTTATTGATATCCGCGACCAGTGGATACTGTACGTTACCAATACCACCTTTATTGACCTCGGTATTCTTCCAGGCCAGATGACTGAAATGGGAATCGATGGAGACGCCGATAACTTCTACGTTGCGCTTCTTGAAATCCTCCAGACGGTGATCAAAGGCGATAATCTCCGAAGGGCAGACAAAGGTAAAATCCAGCGGATAGAAAAACAACACCACATATTTTCCCTTGTAATCAGAGAGTGAGATCTCCTGGAAACTATTATCCGGCATCACTGCCTGTGCCGTAAATTCCGGGGCGTCTTTTGCAACAAGTACTGACATTTCAATTCTCCTGATTTAATATTTTCTGATTACTGCAACAAATTGACGGAACCTGCACTCAGTTCCCCACCAACCGTTGCTCCGTTTTGGTTTGGTCCAGATTACTGAACCTCGACAGCTACCGAATCACTCTCCCACAGACCATGCTTGGTGCAGTAGGACATGGCTGTCAGACTAAGTGTACTGTCGGTTGGCACTATATTAAAGGTCACCTCGACATTACCCTTGGCGCCATTACCACCCAAAGATCCTGGTGGGAAGCTGGCCTCTGCCAACAGGGTCTGGCCGTTATACAACTGGACAGACTTGATGTAGTGATCCATATCATCCGGGTGTGAATACTCTTTGCCCATTTTTACCGTAACGGCAAAGGCCTCATTTTTAGCCGCACGCTCTGCACAATGTACAAATGGAGAGTGGCGGTCGATATAGTCCTTCTTGGCCTCTTTCTCTACTTGATCAATATCTTCATAGCGATTGATTACAGGCATGGTTTATTCTCCTACAATGAAATTAACTTAAAAATATGACAATGCTTGTTTGCCATCACACTTGACGCTATTCTGTCATTAGTGACCGTAGTCTGTCAAACATTATTTTGACATTAGTCAGCACCCCCCCCCTCGGCAAAAGTATTATATAGTTTAAGTAGCTGGGCCCGCTATTCCATATAACCAGAAAGGTTAATACGCTTAGACCTAAAGATGCATCTGTTTCTTGTCTTCAGACCGCGCATAAACATGTGACCTGAACCCAATTGATAAACCGCTACCAGAGGAATCAGACATGGATAAAAACAACCACAAGGCCACCTTCGCCGGAGGCTGCTTTTGGTGTATGGAATCTAACTTTAAAGTAATCCCTGGAGTATCCAATATCATATCCGGTTACACCGGTGGAGACGTGGAAGATCCAACCTATGAGCAGGTATGCTCTGGCACCACCGGGCACATTGAGGCAGTGGAGTTATATTTTGACCCGCACAGAATCAGTTATAAGGGGTTAGTGGAAATCTTCTGGCGCCAGATTGATCCCACAGATCGACATGGTCAATTTTCCGACCGGGGACCACAATACCAACCGGCCATCTTTTATCATTCTGAAAACCAGAAAGAAACCGCAGAAAGGTCACGTGATGAACTGAACAAATCAGGGCGTTTCGTCAGGCCAATAGACACCGACATTGTTCCATCCAGGCAGTTCTATCCCGCCGAGGTGCACCATCAGGGTTACTCTGCCAAGAATCCGTCACGGTATAGAATGTATCATTACGGTACGGGAAGGGAGATATTTCTGCAGAAAATATGGCGTGATGAGGATATCGACTCAGTTGCCGATGCCCATAGGAGACATGAGTACCATAAACCATCAGATAAGGAGATCAGGAAGAGACTCACCAGCACCCAATATAACGTAACCCAACATGGCAATACTGAGCGGCCGTACCACAATGACTACTACAACGAAAAGCGCGACGGCATTTATGTGGATATAATCAGCGGTGAACCATTATTCTCATCGAAGGATAAATACAACTCCAAAACGGGATGGCCCAGTTTTTCCAAACCCATAGACAACAAATACATTACTGAGCACAAGGATTACATGATGATCCCACCCCGTATTGAGGTGCGCAGTTATTATGCCGACTCACACCTGGGACATGTTTTTGTGGATGGACCAGATCCCACTGGGATGCGCTACTGCATCAACTCTGCATCCATGCGTTTTATACCCAAAGAGAAACTTGCCGAAGAGGGATACGAAGATCTGAGTTATTTATTTGCTTAATCTGAGTCGCAAAGCGTAATATTGACCAGATGGCAACAACTCTAACAATAGGCCGGGTTTGCTCACAATCTAAAAGGGGCACACATCACTGATGCGGTGGTTTGGGTATACAATGCCAGCCAGAACAGAGTCACTCTTGAACCCCACTCCAGCGATTGTATGGATCGTTCTGGCGCTTCTCTGCCTGCTCCCTGCTGTGGCAACCGCACAACCAGACGGTGAAGCGGTAACCCTGCAACTGAAGTGGAAACACCAGTTCCAGTTTGCCGGCTACTACATGGCGCTGGAGAAGGGTTATTACACAGCAGCCGGCCTGGATGTAACTATCCAGCCACATAACCAAAACAAATCACCCGTGGAGGTGATGCTTGCAGGTAGGGCCGACTATGCCGTAACCGGTTCTGACATTGTAATCCACCGCGCGGTCGGAGATCCGGTCATTGCACTTGCTGCCATCTTTCAACACAGCGCCTACGGCTTTCTGGTCAGAGCCGACTCTGAAATCAAGAAAATTGAAGAGTTTGCCGGGCACAGGGTAATGCTGGGCACCGGAAGCCAAGATGCAGCACTCCATGCAGCACTCAAAGGCGCCGGGATAAAGCCATCCGACATCACCCAGATCCCATCCAGCTTCGATGTAAACTCCCTGATTCGCGGTGAAACAGACGTATTCAATGCCTACGTAACCGACCAGCGATTCCACATGGAGCAGGCAGGTGTTGCTGGACGCTACATCCTGCCCATCAACTATGGTGTAGATTTCTATGGCGATATCCTGGTCACCACCGAAAAAGAGGTTAAGCAGCATCCGGAAAGGGTTGATAAATTCATGCGGGCCAGCCTCAAGGGCTGGGAATATGCACTGGCGCACCAGGATGAGGCCATTGCCTTAATCCAGAAAAAATATAACACCCAGAATATGAGTTACGAACATCTGGCCTATGAAGCTCGCGCCACCAGAGAGTTGATCCAACCACTACTGGTCAAGCTTGGCCATATAAACCCGACCCGTTGGGAGCATATAAAAACCACCCTGGAGGGGTTGGGCTTCATCAAGTTAGGAAGCAGTATAGATGGCCTCATATACAAATCCAGCAATGCAAAAGATAGCTGGAGCAACTGGATGGCCACATACAGCCTCTCCACCGGAGTTTGGATTCTGGTTATCTATATCATCATCCTGTTATTGCTGCTATTAAAAGTACATCGGCAGTACCGCAGACGCACTGAGGAATTGGCGGAGAGTGAGAGACGCCTACGTGGAGCGCAGGAGTACGCAAATATCGGCCACTGGGTTTTTCCAGACGGCAGTTATACGGAACAGTGGTCTGATCAGGTATATCGAATTTTCGGTCTTGACCCCGCGACTCCACCAGACAGCAAGACTCTTAAAACCATCATGCTTGGCAATGAGTACACAAGCATGCAAAATTCCATCAGGAACAGCCTGGATACAGGAAAAGAACTCAACGCCGAGTATCGTATCAACAGGCCAGACGGTAAAGAACGCTGGGTAGAGTGCCGCGGGATACCAAGCACAGGCACAAACGGAAAACCTGGCCAAATATCTGGTTTTATTCAAGACATTACCAGAAGAAAACAAACTGAAGAAGAACTGAGAGCAGGGCGGGATTTCGCAGAGAACCTGATCAACATGGCCCAGGTAATCGTCCTGGTATTAGACCCACAGGGCAATATTGTGCGATTCAATCAGTATATGGAGGAGATATCAGGATATAGCCAGGAAGAAGTTACAGGCAAGGACTGGTTAACCACATTTATCCCTGCAGATAATTACGAAGAGTCCAAAATCCTATTTCAAGCAACCATAAAAGGTTCCCATACCAAGGGCAACATCAACCAGATACTTACCAAAGCAGGAGAAAAAAGAGATATTGAGTGGTATGACAAAACCATACCAGATGCGGAGGGCAAAATTACAGGGCTGCTGGCCATTGGTCAGGACATCACACAACGCCTCCAGGCAGAGAAGGAACAGAAGAAATTACAGTCAGATCTACAACGGGCACAGAAGATGGATGCAGTGGGCCAGCTTTCCGGTGGCATAGCCCATGACTTCAATAACCTACTAGGTATTATCATAGCCAACCTGGATATACTTAAAGATGAAGTGGCAGGCAATGGCCTCGCCATGCGTCGACATGAATCAGCACTCAATGCAGCAATGCGTGGCTCTGATCTCACCAAGCGCCTACTGACATTCTCCAGCCATACTCCCATGGAAGCTGCACCACTGAATATCAACAATGTGGTCAACGGTATACTGGACATGATAGAAAAATCTATTACTGCATCCATAGAAGTTGAAACCACACTGGCAGATAATCTCTGGCTTACTACCATCAACCCAGGTGACCTAGAGGATTCCCTGATCAATCTTGTAATCAATGCCAGGGATGCTATGCCCCATGAGGGCTCACTTCACATTCAGACAGCAAACGTCACACTGAACCAAGATTATGCTGACACTCACCAAAATGTTAAAACTGGTGATTACGTGCAACTATTAGTCAGTGATAACGGAGTCGGCATACCGAAAAATATACTGGAGCGCATATATGAACCGTTTTTTACCACCAAGCCACAGGGACAGGGCACAGGACTTGGTCTGAGTATGGTCTACGGCTTCACCCAAAGCGCAAATGGCCACATCGAAATCACGTCCAAACCGGGGCAAGGCACCAGGATAGAGATACTCTTACCCCGCAGCACAGTAACCGATAATTCCACCACCACATCAGAGCAGGCCTCATCCACCAATAATAAAACCATACTCGTAGTTGACGATGAAAAAGAGCTGGTGCTTATCGCCAAGGCATCACTAAATCAGCTTGGCTACAGAGTACTTACCGCCCACTCTGCTACAGAGGCACTAAAAGTTCTTGAGCAAAATCAGAATATTGCCCTCATGTTCAGCGACATCATCATGCCCGGCAGCATGAACGGACTTAACCTGGCAAAAGAGGCAAAAAGACAATACCCACACCTAAAGATACTTTTAACATCCGGTTTCACCCGGGATATAGATCACGAGATATTTAAGCAATATGAAAAAGACATGCTGCCCAAACCATACCGTAGCGGTGAAATGATATCGAAGATCAGTAAACTCCTAAACAACACGGAATAGCTAAATCACAGCACAAATACAGTATTGCCCAATGATGTAACCAGCCAATCACCATATATCCTTCAATTCTGCAGACAAAACCAACCCCTGCCACGCATACGATAACGCATATAGTTCAATAGTCCCGCCAGCCATAATTCACATACAAAAAGCTCATCCATCAGATGCCAACTACGGCATATCGATACAAGATAAATGAGTGGTAAAAACGAGATATTGATTACACCTGATATTTAGCTGTATTAATATTTTCTAATTTGATAGTATCGCACGCTTTTTCTGGCCCCAGCCCATCCATCACCAGAGGTATCAATGCTTTTTAATCTTGAGTGTACAGACCGCGGTTGTCCCAAGAACGACATTCTATCCGGACTCACCGTGGCGCTGGCACTGGTACCAGAGGCAGTGGCCTTTGCCTTTGTAGCCGGGGTTGGACCACTGGTTGGGCTCTATGCCGCCTTCATGGTGGGCCTGATCACTGCAGTCATCGGTGGACGACCAGGCATGATCTCAGGGGCAACCGGGGCACTAGCTGTGGTAATGGTAGCTCTGGTGGCAGAACATGGAGTGGAATACCTGTTTGCCACGGTAGTACTGATGGGACTGATCCAGATCCTGGTGGGCATTCTCAGGCTGGGAAAGTTCATCCGTATGGTCCCCCATCCAGTGATGCTGGGCTTTGTTAATGGCCTGGCGATTGTCATCTTCCTGGCCCAGTTGAACAGCTTTCAGATAGAGGATGCAGCCGGGAATCTACAGTGGCTGCAGGGCAACGCGCTCTGGACCATGTTCGGCCTGGTGACCGTCACCATGGCCATCATCCACTTTCTACCCAAGCTGACCAAGGCGATCCCCTCCTCGCTTGCTGCCATCATCGTCGTCACCCTGGCGGTGATCACGATAGATATGGAGAGCCGTACCGTGGGGGACATAGCCTCTATCGCCGGTGGTTTCCCGCAGTTCCATCTACCTATGGTGCCGTTGAACCTGGAGACCCTGACCATCATCTTCCCCTACGCGCTGATCCTGGCCGCCATCGGTCTGATCGAATCCCTGCTGACCCTAAGCCTGATCGATGAGATCACCGAGACCCGTGGCCGAGGCAACAAGGAGTGTGTAGGCCAGGGCGTGGCCAATACGGTAACGGGACTCTTTGGCGGTATGGGCGGATGCGCCATGATCGGCCAGAGCATGATCAACGTAAATTCCGGTGGCCGAGGACGACTCTCCGGTATCTCTGCCGCCCTGTTCCTGCTGATGTTCATCCTGTTCGCCTCTGGCCTGATCGAGATGATCCCGCTGGCAGCCCTCACCGGTGTAATGTTCATGGTAGTGATCGGCACCTTTGAGTGGTCCAGCCTGCGCATCATGGGCAAGATACCCCGCGCCGACGCCTTTGTACTCATCCTGGTCTCAGCCGTTACTGTGGCCACCGACTTGGCCATAGCTGTAGTGGTGGGCATTATCGTCTCCGCCCTGGTCTTCGCCTGGCAACATGCCAAACACATCAATGTAAAGACCTACAGTGGCAACATGGGATCCAAGGTCTACGAGCTACATGGACCGCTCTTCTTTGCCTCAGTCAACAATTTCCAGGAACTATTTAACCCCAAAGATGACCCGGACGATGTAGTGGTAGAGTTTCAACATTCACGGGTAATGGATCACTCAGCCATTGAGGCAATTGATACCCTGGCCGAACGCTACCTAAACGCCCACAAGCGTCTACACTTGCGGCACCTGAGCGAAGAGTGCAGGCAACTGTTGAAAAAAGCAGGTAACTTAGTAGAGGTCAATGTAATTAAAGACCCAAACTACCGTGTAGCGGCAGATGAACTAGCCTAATCACACCGAATCATGGTGGGCTAAGTTTACAAACTGTTGTAAACCAGTTTGATCCAGGTTTCAGTGCTGATAAAATCCCACTCCCAGGATGCCCAACGTTGATTGAGGCCCTGTTTTTGCACCGACTGCAGACTCATGCCTGCCATCTTGGACTCTTCCACTGTCTTAGTAGTCTCTTTCAACATCTGCAAAAAAGACTGCAGTTCCATCATGTCTGTAACCGCTCCATGCCCAGGAATAATTTTGATATCCGCAGGATAGTGTTTTAAAACAGCCTCAATACTGCTGATCATCCCCTTCACATTGCCACCATGTTCCAGGTCGATAAACGGGAACATACCATTGAAATACAAATCCCCCAAATGCAGTACCTTAGACTGCTTAAAGTAGACCACAATATCACCTGAGGTATGACTTTTGGGAAAGTGTATCAGCTCAATCTCCTCGCCATTAAAATAGACTGAGGATTTTGTTGTGAATGTAATATCAGGCAGCCCAGAGTGCTTTGTTGCTGGAACAACCTTATTGAATGATTTCATATGTTGTTCAACCGCCATCAGAGAGCGCACTGTCTCATGAGCAATAACAACCGCTTTACCACCAAAATATTCATTAGTCCCAGTATGATCTGAATGCCAATGGGTATTAATCAGGTATTTGAGATCACCGCACTCAGCACATTTTTTTAACCCGCTGAATATATGCTCCAATTTACGCTCAAAACCTTGCAACATATCATCCACAATTAACAGACCATCTGCTCCAGAAGACACAGCAACATTGCCCCCGGCGAAACCATCCAAACCCTTCACCACTGAAACATTTCCAGCAACAACCTCGTAGCCAATACCAATCGATGGTTTTGGCGTATGTGACGCATCGACTGCAGACACAGCAGGGCCAGTACCGGCAAACACCAACCCGATACTATTTGCAGACAACACCCCCATAATGAAGGCAATAAGTATGTTACTTCTTCTCCATTTCATAAGGCGCACCTATTAATTTGCATGTTGTGGTGAATTACAAAGCTGTTTATATGCGGCACTAAGACGACCACGCCGTCCTATTCAGTCTTTTCACCATCAGGCCCTGCATACTGAAATGACTGGCAAAAGCGTAAGCAAGCACCACTACCAGAGATACGATATGCACCCTATACCATCATAAGCCAGATTCAGGTTTTACCTGATTCCATCTTGCGCTTCCCCTTAAACAGCCCTAAGGCAAGGATCGCATCCTTACCTATCCAGTCTAGAACTCATATCGTGCTATTATCCACCTCTCTGCATGGACCAGTATGCATAAAACCGGATGTAACAAAGACAATGACTGAAGAAACCAACACACTGTCACAGTTAGAAACCAGCGGTATTATCACCAGAGAGGGTGACTGGTACCGGGTATCCAGCTTTGCGGCTCTACCTCAAAACTTTCACGATAGAATTGCCCGTTTGGAGCAGGATGATAGCGGGATAAGAGTCAAATTTCTCAACCAGTCGGAGTTGGATGCTATAGTGAAAGATATGGATATACCCACTCTGTAACCAGATACACGTTCATTGGCAATAGTTGTAATTCTCATCACAGGAACCACTATAGATTTAGTTATTCACAACATCCTCTTTCAGCCTACCTGCATGGCTACCGCATAACTTCAGCCAAGTTGGCGCATACGCCGAGGCCCATCTGGTACCAGAGGATATCCTGATCAAATTGCCCGCTGTCATACCTGCCGGGATGTTGCTGAAGAGGCTGACTGCGGCCTGTCTGTTACTAAAGACATATCCGGTAACATCGGCAGATACTATCCTGGTACATGCAGCCGCCGGTGGCGTTGGTTCCATCCTCACTCAATGGGCCAAAGCCATTGGGGCAACATTAATCGGTAGCGTAGGCAGCGCCAGCAACGTTGATATCGCCCGACAAAACGGTTGTGACAAGGTACTGCTCTACCGTGAAATCGATCTGCCTGCCGCAATAGCAGAGATCACCTCAGGCCGTGGTGTCGACGTGGTATATGACTCGGTGGGCAAGGACACTTTTGACATGTCATTATGCAGCCTGAAGTGTCGAGGCATGCTGGTAAGTTTCGGCAATGTATCCGATCCGGTTCCAGATTTCTCCCCCCTGTTACTAACCAAGATGGGATCACTCTATCTGACCCACCCCTCCCTGTTTGATTATGTATCCGACCAGGAAGAGCTGCAGTTGCTAGCCGACGCACTGTTTGAACTAGTCATCTCCGGCGATATTTCCATCCAGGTAAATCATGAGTTCCCCCTGGCAAATGCAGCACCGGCTCAGCACACCCTGGAGTGCGGGCAGACTACAGGATCTACAATTCTATTACCCTAGCCCGCATATTGCATGAAGGGATCGATGATCAGGGCAAATCTGGCTAAGTAGTTTGGTCTAGCATTCAAAAAACCATAGCCGTAGCTATGATTTTAGGTGAGCAGATCAAAATACAACACGAGATTTGCTCTGAACTCAATCAGAACAGACTGTACTTTTTGCACAGCAATTTTAGCTACTGTAATTGCCTGATATTTATACAAATCATCTATTACCCAGTCCATCTTTATGCAATATGCGGGCTAGTAAGCCATGCAGTAAACAAAAAAAGGGCAAGACCTTGTAGGTCTCACCCTTCTCTGCACTCAAACCAAAAGGCCTGAGGCTGACCTGTATTGAGTACAATACAGGTCAGATAACGACCCAATAATCAGATCGCTACGATATTCTCTGCCTGAGGACCCTTCTGGCCCTGAGTTACAGTAAACTCAACCTTCTGGCCTTCAACCAGGGTCTTGAAGCCACTGCCTGAGATAGCGCTGAAGTGAGCAAATACGTCAGGACCTGATTCCTGCTCGATAAAACCAAAACCTTTAGCTTCGTTGAACCATTTAACGGTGCCGGTAGTAGTAGACATAATATCTTCCTATTAAATACAAGAGTAACTAAAGCCTTTTCTTTGTGATAAGGCCATTGTGCTAAAAAAGTGTTGCTATTACTTATGGAATACAGGACGAAGTACTAAAGACGGAACATCGAAATGGTGTACATAAATATAAGTCGTACTTTCAAGCTGTACCGAATTATATCTGGATTTATTCCTTAGTCAACGGTTATTCCACATAGATCCTGGTTAATATATTTCAAGCAAGTTCAGCATAAAGCATCCCGCCCCCAGAACCACATAGTTAATGCCAGCGGTCCATACGGCAAGCAAGGCGATAAACATAGTCAAAGATCAACCATCAGCAAAGCTATATTTGCAACAATTCCAAATAACCAGAATAAACTGAGCTGGTAAACCCATAATATCAGACGTCATTTCAACACTGGGTTGATGAGGAAGTTTCTAGGGCCTGCAAACACCAGTTCAATAGGCCACGACCTGGATTAACAGCAGCACTAGTGGGCAACAACATCCTTTATTCGCGCCTTGCCTCCAGCAGACACCATAAGCACCGCAACACCTCCATCTCGCAACGCCTTCTCCAACTGCAACGCCTTTTCCTTTGGTGCAAAAAATGCCTCGATACCATAACTCACCTGAAAAGACCCTACCCCACGCCTCCAGCCACGCCTCCAGCCACGCCTACTCTTAACACGCCCACGGATAAAGACACCACTCTCAGGCATGCCCAACACTACCTGCGATAATTCATATAGGCCATCAGGGGTTGGCTTCAGGACCGCATACACCACCTCACCATTACGCAACTCTTCATCTTTCAGAAACTGCTTTCGTTCAATCCTGGAAAATTTATAGCTTAATCTTGCATAGTTCCCACGGAACATAGAGCGCGGATCCACCGGGACACTCTTTACCCTGATCTCAGATCCAGTCCACGTCGGCAGCGCGGCATTAACATACATACCACTGAGCACTACAAACTGAAACCCAATGGCGAGCACTACTCCTGCAAGCAGTCGTCTATTCATACCGGCTCCTTTATAGAAAGATGCCGCTTCCAGTACTTAGCTGCACCCAGAAGCAGTGCAGCAAATGCCAGGAATACCGCTGCCCCACCAATATAGTCACCAATCAGATCAACATAGCGCATAAAGGCTGTCAGCAAGATACTGGCCACACCAAGAAAAAAATAGTGGGATATACCATCCTGGATGCCTCTAATAATAAGCCAACACCCTGTGGCAATCAGCATCAGGTTATAAGCTATCTGGAGGTAGATGGCATAGCCGGCTGAACTCAAGGCCAGAACCATAGTCATAGAGAGTAGAAACCATAGAATCATAACTCCTACTGGAAATACCTTTTTGGTATTGAGCACCAAGAGCAAAGAAGCAACCGTCAGTACCAACACCAATATAATCATTGAGACCTTATGCTCCCAGCTTGTCCTGAGCAGTTCCCGCCACGGTTCCTCAAAGCTCATCACCAGCATTACAACTATCCCCAGACGCAGACTCCAGGCAGCCAGCAAGGCACCATAGTCCCTGGCAACAACTGATTGCTTGCGGCCCAGCCAATGCCCAACCGCATAGGCCATAATCAGCATAGCCACGCTAACTGCAACATGCTCTACATGAAACAAAAACTGGCGATCTACTCCCCAGTACATGGCAAGTGAGTATTCAATCCACAGGGCGATACTGGCCACTGCGGTTAAAAACAGAATTGTATTCTGTCGCCCCCGATACAAAACCACCAGCGCGCCCAATATAAATATCGGGAATAGCAGTGGATAAAAACCCATATCCACCTCCAGCATAAACCAGACAATTGCCAGCAGCACTGACTGCAACATAACCCAGGAACTGTTGATCAAAACTGCAATTGGCAAACAACCCAGCGCCCACCAAAATACTCCATCAGGCATATGTTCTCCCAGATGGTATATCTGGGCAATCAGGATGATAGATGCCCCATAAAACAGGTTG
>JAAGZL010000855.1 GCA_024206335.1 Gammaproteobacteria bacterium | reverse complement strand
TTCAGGAAAAGCAAGAAAGCTATGTTAATGCTTGAAATAGAAGGTACTGGATTAGTCAGAGAAGCTCATGCCTACGCTCACCCTGATTACATTAAACTACTAGAGGACTATAAAACAGCGATAGAGGAAGAAGAAAAAATAAAATGGTTAATGGTAGCAGCTAGAGCTAAAATCGAAGTATGGCGTACTCAGCAAGCTAATAACAGACGTGTAGATGGGGCGCATACATAATGGCTAAAACACTACGAAAGACAGCACTAGAGCTTATCCAACTACTAGCTAGAATATCAGCAGCAGATGATAACGGCTATTGTAAATGCGTATCATGTGGAACAATCAACCATTACAAAAAAATGGACGGAGGTCATTACATACCCAAAGGAGCATCTAGTTATTGGTCGCTGAAGATTGAAAACGTACACGAACAATGTAAGGGTTGTAATGGATTTGGTATGAAGCATGGCACAGCAACGCAAGAATACACTAAATGGATGATTGATTACTATGGTAGAGACTTTGTTGACCAGATGGAGCGAGATAAAAAGAAAGTATGTAAAATCTACGCTGCTGACTATAGAGAGATGATAGCAGAGTTTAGAGAGTTAATTAAATATCACGAAAAGAGGATAGGATAATGAGTTTATCATGCAGTTGCGAATATTACCCAGAGGCCGGCGATATAATGTGGTATATGCCCGATGATTATACAACACTTACTACAGCTACACGCAAGGCTTGTTGTAGTTGTAAAACAATGATTGAAAGAAATGCTATA
>JAAGZL010000854.1 GCA_024206335.1 Gammaproteobacteria bacterium | reverse complement strand
TTAAATGATGGGGTGCAAGCTCTTGATTGAAGTCCCAGTAAACGGCGGCCGTAACTATAACGGTCCTAAGGTAGCGAAATTCCTTGTCGGGTAAGTTCCGACCTGCACGAATGGCGTAACGATGGCCACACTGTCTCCTCCAGAGACTCAGCGAAGTTGAAATGTTTGTGATGATGCAATCTCCCCGCGGAAAGACGGAAAGACCCCATGAACCTTTACTGTAGCTTTGTATTGGATTTTGAACGGATCTGTGTAGGATAGGTGGGAGGCTTTGAAGTGAGGACGCTAGTTCTCATGGAGCCGACGTTGAAATACCACCCTGGTGCGTTTGAGGTTCTAACCCAGGTCCCTTATCGGGATCGGGGACAGTGCATGGTAGGCAGTTTGACTGGGGCGGTCTCCTCCCAAAGCGTAACGGAGGAGTTCGAAGGTACGCTAGTTACGGTCGGACATCGTGACGATAGTGCAATGGCATAAGCGTGCTTAACTGCGAGACTGACAAGTCGAGCAGATGCGAAAGCAGGACATAGTGATCCGGTGGTTCTGTATGGAAGGGCCATCGCTCAACGGATAAAAGGTACTCTGGGGATAACAGGCTGATACCGCCCAAGAGTTCATATCGACGGCGGTGTTTGGCACCTCGATGTCGGCTCATCTCATCCTGGGGCTGAAGCAGGTCCCAAGGGTATGGCTGTTCGCCATTTAAAGAGGTACGCGAGCTGGG
>JAAGZL010000853.1 GCA_024206335.1 Gammaproteobacteria bacterium | reverse complement strand
ACAAGCCATACAGCTCAAATCCTTGGACAAGCCATATGTGTGATTATACGCAAATTTCAGGAATATGCACATTTTGGGAATTCTTCCTTATAAACCTATATATGATTTGCTGAAAATCGCCCTTTTTGGGAATATTCGGTAAAAATGCAAAAATCGCTCTTTTTGGTAAATTCAGCTATAATCATACATGGATCATCAAACTCCTGTCATGAAGTTGACCAAAAATAGGCTCCTGTACGATTATACGCAAATTTCATGAATATGCACATTTTAGGAATTCTCCCTTATAAACCTATATATAAATTGTCCAAAATCGCTCTTTTTAGGAATATTCAGTAAAAATGCAAAATACAGCTATAATCGTACATGAAAGACTGAATTGCATGTAAATGTGGCTTTTTAGAAAAATCGTGTATGGTCATACAGGAAAATTTCAAAATCTTATTTTACTACTGAATCCTTTGCATTTTTGGAAATCAGCTCTTAAGAGTTACTACTAGAGAGATACTCCAAACTTTTGGTAGGATTTTAGCAATGTACTTGCTTTATATTATATAGGCTTGTATGCTTATATTTGTCCTTGCTTAGTATATATTATATGTACAAAGTACTACTATAGTCTGCTACCGTTTACACTACCGTCTGTATTTTGGTCAGTATTCCCCCAAATTTCTCAAAATTTTTTTGGCCCTCGGACCATTT
>JAAGZL010000852.1 GCA_024206335.1 Gammaproteobacteria bacterium | reverse complement strand
GCTCCCGAGATGACTTGACGCCGTGTTCAGATGCCTACTTTGCTTCCCCTCTGGCGCTACGCACGCCGGGTAAGCAGTGCGGCCTCACGGCTACCGGGGTCTACCAGCCTTCGCTTCGCTCTCCTTGGCTGGAAGCGAACGAAACCACAGCTATCAAAAATAGAAACCCTTCGAGCGCAGCGAATGGCTTGACTTGCTTGTTAGGGCATTTTTGCTATTATGTACGGTAATTCCGTACGTTATGAGGGAGTTTCTCATGGAAAGCATTAGTGTAAACAAGTTTAGAGACCACCTAAAAAGCTTTGTAGAACAGGTGGTTGGCAACCATTCAACCTTAAAGGTTACTCGCCGCTCAGGGGATGATTTTGTTGTGATGAGCGCTGAAGATTGGGAACGCGAGCAGGAAACAATAAATGTGCTACAAAACAACGATTTAATGCGGCAAATAGCGGCATCATCAGTAACCCACGCAAAGGAAAATGGATATACACCCACTACCGAGGAATTGGATGAGATCACTGGTATTTGAAGGTAGTACATGGGCAGCATATGAGGAACTCAGGGTAAAAGATAAAAAATTGCACAAGGCTCTGTGCCGAATGCTGAAAGAAATGCTACGAGACGACCCCAGAGCTGGAATGGGAAAGCCTGAACCTTTGAAACATAATCTCTCCGGTTTATGGTCCCGACGGATTAGCCAAAAAGATCGCGTCATTTATAAGATCGATTGCGACTACGTTTATATTTTTGCCATCGGTGGTCACTACGATCAATTTTGAGCCCGTAATGGTAGGACGCCCGGTTACCCAAAGCGCCCCCATACAGATCCGGACGTGCGGTACTACCGCATCCGGCTCCTCAGTAATACTCACTCCCGCGCAATGCTGAAGTCCCTATTCGTTGCCTTGATAGCTATGGCTTGC
>JAAGZL010000851.1 GCA_024206335.1 Gammaproteobacteria bacterium | reverse complement strand
GTGCGTCATGTTAGTTTTCATTGTTGTGCCTCCAATTCATCAGTGTTGAGATATACTTTATCAGTGATATCCTTCCATTCAGTGTTAGAACCGAATGTGCTTCCCTTAGACCACCTGAACCCACTGCCTAGGTTATAAAGACGAACCGACCAAATTGACGCATCATTCTGCACCGCATAATACTTGCGCCCTTTATAACCTCGATCATTTGTAATCATATAAACATGACCTGCGAGAGCCTTCGGGTGCCGGTATGGCTTGGGTACTAAAGGTTGTTCTTGTGTTCTGCGCTCTTTACTTGTTTGTATCTTCATTGTTGTGCCTCTGTATGTTGTTTGATGATAGTATTAATTATGCGTTATGACCTTGCCCCATTGTGAGGCGATGGCCGATGCTATGCCACTATAGGTCTCGGAGCGGTCGCGCTTACGGTTAGGGCCAGGCGCCATCCTCCATATTCTACCCTCCCGACCCTCTACTATATTAGTAGGTTGCAATCTCGGTAGATTGTGAAGGGCCAGCCCTGTTTTTTTTGTCTCCCCGTGTCCAAATTGCCACGGTTGGATGTATTGAACATCGGCAGATAAATGCTTGAATATAACAGATGTTGGATTCTCTAAAGCTACACGATTACTATAGCGCTTGGCTAGATTCCACAAGTCAACCGTCCAATCAATAGACGCAATGCGCCTATCATTATAAGGCATACCTGAGCCATACCATCTATTACCTGATAGAGCCATAGCTGT
>JAAGZL010000850.1 GCA_024206335.1 Gammaproteobacteria bacterium | reverse complement strand
TCTCTTCGATAGGAATCTCCCCCCGTTTAAGCGCCCTGAATGATATATTGTTTCGAGTACACCACCGACGAACCGAGGTTAAACAAAACCCAAGTTCCCGAACTTGGGTCAGTGTCGGATTCATTACCGGGTCTGTCTTTTTTCTTCCCATTACTTCCCACCCTTCTTCTTAACTTTTTGAGTCCTTATATCTCCAGACCAAACAACATTGGCCCCCGTAATCCATACTCGCCCGAAGGCCACGGGAATCGTTCTGTCTTGTTCCGCCATAGGGGTCTGAAAATCCCCGATACCAGCGGGCTTAGGTTGTGGGGGCTTCGGAGCTAATGCATACGAAACCAACACAGACACCACAAATATAGCTAAATTTACCCAGAAGACTACGGCCCTCCCATCTTACGACACTGTGCATTTTCGTTAATCATAATCAATTCCCTAAAACACTGGGTTCCCGCCAAAGGGGTTCACTCTTGGGATGTACGGGAAACCCCCATAATTTAGACTGTTCCCGAACTTGGTGTTGCAGGTTGACAGCGAGTGGTCGCACCCCGGAAATACAGTAACCGATACTCCAACCTCCAGTTCCCCTAACTCCCTAGCTAAGGTGAGGTTTCCCGCCCCGTCATCGGCGACAATGGTTCTAAACTCCCGGTTACTATAATTCATATAACCACCCAAGAAATAATCCTCAGATACCGCAAAAGTAGGTGCAGTAATTACCGCCCCGGCAACCCCGGTCAATCCCTCAGTCACAGCATACACGTAACTATCCAATCCGCATAAGGCCCCATACAATACGTGGGGGCATTGCGCTTGATACTTTCTCCGTAGTCCCGGCCTCTTCAGGCTGGTAAAGACAGGCTCACATTCAAGCTTGGCAAACGATGCTACCCACTCACAAGAAGTCACTCGGCCCTGAAACACCACAACCATATCCCCGGAACTATCGTTCTGGTGGAATCTCAAGATTGTAAGATTCATTATCTCCGTTGGAGGGTACTGGACAAAATTATCCAGTATGTCGGCATTTCTTTGTATTTTAATTGTTATATTGGCCCGTCCCATTTCTGGGCCAACTTCAATTTTGCCTCGCTCTATCTGGATCGGTTTATAAGTATTGGACAGGTAGATTATCTCAGTGTCAGAAGATGTCAGAAAATAGGACTCGCTAATGCCCCTATCAAATTTATACAATTCGACTGGGTATCCCTCTGGCCCTTCTTCGTACTCAGAGTAAGTCATTTGCCTACTGTCCTCACGTTCATATTTAAACTACACATCTCAGTGTGATCCCAAGTCATTTCGATACCATCAAAATCAATCCTGCTCGGGTGCAGAAAACTTATCATGAGCACATCATCTATCAAGTAGGATGCTCCCAGTGGGGCGTTCAGGGTGAACCGCTCCACCCCTTCTGACCTCAAGCTCACTGCGGCTATCCGGCGATAGTACTGCAAACCGCCTTTTACTTTTATCATTATATCCTGCTTCTCTGGGTAGCCCCAATAAAAAGTGCGGTAATCGGTATCTACAACATCGATAGATACATCGTTAAATGCAATGTCCTCAACCAATTCAAAATCCACGGACCACGAAGGAACATAGAATTTACTCCACCGACCGGCCCTAGCATGTAACCACTCTTTCCAGAACCAGATATTATCCCGTCCCTCTTCTGTAAAAGAAAAACTGGTAACCTGATCTGGGAACCCGGCCCTATCATCAACAAAGGGTTGAACTATTCCAAAATCAACAAGGCCATATTTGGATTGCCACGTCACATCCAAATCTTCTGTCCTGTTCGGTTGCCTCTCTAATACTGTTGAATCGTAATAAATCTCTGGGGCATCCACTGCTGGTATCGCCTCATCAGATTCTACAAATTCAAACCGAATGGAGCCAAAATTTATATCTGCCGTTGGTTGTGTAAAGGATACGTCTTCCAACATTCTGCCTATTCTCGCTGGGTATATTTTTGAGCCAGCAGGCCATTCCTGTACGGTGGCGCGAACCAGCGTCAGACTGTCTGAGTTTACAGCCAAGATTGTTACCGC
>JAAGZL010000849.1 GCA_024206335.1 Gammaproteobacteria bacterium | reverse complement strand
CATTGGCGCCATAACTGGACCATGGATACTGTGACGGATGCTCCACCATACAAGCTCGCACCGGGTTCAACTCAATATAACGATAACAAGCCAACAAGTAACTCTCTGAATCCAGCAATGTCGACTTAAGAATCAATGGGGTCAGACTCGATTGATTTGCTTACCATGACGAAACTCATCCGACTTTCTATCACCACCCCTGCTTTTGGGTGATACCTGTCGTATCATCATCGCTTCAACTTGCTGTTTAAAACAATCGTTACCCAACACCCATGCCTTATTTGTTGCTTCACGTATCTCCTGTAACATCGCCTCATCAATGTGCGACTTAAACAACTGCCTATAGGCGCGTTGCCTCTCTGTATTCGTCGTTCCTAAACGCATATAAATCTCATGCGGCACAACCAACTCATTTTCATCACCCCTTGCATTGGCGCCATAACTGGACCATGGATACTGTGACGGATGCTCCACCATACAAGCTCGCACCGGGTTCAACTCAATATAACGATAACAAGCCAACAAGTAACTCTCTGAATCCAGCAATGTCGACTTATATCTACCCTCCCACAATGTGCCACTACGTCGATACCGATAATTGAAATACTGCACATACTTTCGCCCCAACGACTGCATCACCTTGCTGATTCCGTCATCCCGATTCGGTGTCATCAGCAAATGGACATGATTCGTCATCAACACATATGCATGCACATCACAATCAAACCGCTCACAGACCTCCGTCAATGTCTCCAAATATAATCGGTAATCCTCATCAGCGACAAAAATAATATCGCGATTATTACCACGCTGTATTACGTGTTGCGGTTGTCCCGCTAACACAAAACGAGGTTGTCTTGCCATCCTTAGCTACCTCCGTCCTTATCCCACCTTCCTGGTGATTAGTTCAATCAATTATCAATCGAGTCTGACCCCATTGATCCGTGTTATCAATCGAGTCTGACCCCATTGATCCTGATCCGACCCCATTGATCTCTTGATCTTGTTGATCTTGACCCCATTGATCTTACTCATTTTCTCGGCAGGCTGACAACCGCTTCCAGCCCAACCCCATCCCTACCGCTACGCAGAATAAGTTCACCACCATGGGCCCGGGCTATATTGCGGGCAATACTTAATCCGAGGCCGGTTCCGCCGGTAGCACGACTGCGGGAGTCTTCACCCCGAACAAAAGGTCGAAACACCCTCTCCCGCTCAGATTCTGGAATGCCCGGCCCTCGGTCGGCGATGACGATCTGTAGCTGCTCAGCTGTCTGCTCCAGCCGCACAGCGGCCTGACTGCCGTAGCGTACAGCGTTCTCCATCAGGTTGATCAGGCAGCGCTTGAGTAGTAACGGACGACCAACAAATGGTTCAAGTTCTGCCGGTTCCAGCTCCACCTTCTGACCCATTCCCTGCATATCCTCCTGCAGCGCCTCCAACAGGGCCATAATATCGATAGGGACTGGGGTTTCACTACTTTCCGCTCCACGCATAAAATCCAGGGTGGCATGTACCATCTGTTCCATGTCGTCCAGATCCTGGCTGAATTTCGCCTGAAGCTTCTCCTGTTCCAGCATCTCCGTGCGCAGACGCAGCCTGGTAATGGGGGTCTTTAGATCATGGGATACCGCGGCCAGGATCTCACCCCTATCCTCTATATAACGCCTGAGTCTGCGCTGCATGTTATTGAAGGCCTGTGCCGCCCGCCTAACCTCTGCCGGACCCGCTTCATCCAGCGGCGGGGTATTGATGTTTCTACCCAGATCATCCGCTGCATTTGCCAGCAGCCCCAGGGGGCGGGTTACAAACCGCACCGCAATGTAGGATATGAGTGCGATGGAGAGCACCAGGATTGCCAGATATTTGGACACCTGTGACCGCCAGGAGAAGGCATCCTCTGGCACCGGGCGCTGAAAAACCACCCATTGACCACTGGGTATCTGTACCTGGGCCTGAAAGCCCATATGTGACATGCGCATCAATTCTCGCGACCCAGGACCGCGCTTGGATCGTCTCTGGGGACGATCACGCCACCCCGGCGCACGATGATCTCCCTGGCTTTCCATCGGGATAATGGAGACCACCACCCGTTCATGTCCGGGCAGGTTTCTGCGTAGCATGGCCACGAGTGGGCGTGGTGAAATGGCGTTCTCTTCCTGCGGCCTGGGTCGGTCGCTCAGAGATACACGAAATTCAGGGGTATCGAATATCTGAATGATACCCTTCCTCTGCTCCGGCCTTGCCTGTTCGATCAACTGCACCACGGCGGTGATGCGATTGATCAGGTGCAGTCCCAGGTTATGCTGCAACACATCACCTCGATCCCGGAGCAGGATCACCGAGCCGATGATCTGCGCCAGCACCAGACCCAGAACCAGTACAAACATCATGCGCCAAAACAGTGAGCGTGGTAACAGCCGCATCACTCCACTTCCTCTCTGGATACCTTACTGGCCAGGATATAGCCCTCACCCCGCACCGTCTTGATGATCTGGGGTGACTTTGGATCATCACCCAAGCGTTTGCGCAGTCTGCTGATGAGCACATCTATGCTGCGATCAAACGGGTCTGACTCGCGGCCCTGGGTCAGATCCAGCAACTGGTCCCGATTCAGGATTCTGTTGGAATGGGCCAGTAGCACCTGCAGCAGGCGATACTCAGCACCACTCAAGGGAACGACAAGCCCATCCTCACTAATAAGGTGTCGGTTGACGGAATCCAGCTTCCAGCCTGCAAAAGTGATGCTCTGATACTCTGTCTCTCCTGCCTCCTGCCACGGCAGGCTGGAGCTGCGACGCAGCACCACCTTGATACGAGCCAGAAGTTCCCGCGGATTGAATGGTTTGGGCAGATAGTCATCTGCACCCATCTCCAGACCCAGGATACGATCCATCTCATCCCCCCTTGCGGTCAGCATGATCACCGGGAGATGTGAGTTAACCCGCAGGTTTCGGCACAGCTCCAGGCCATCATCACCCGGCAACATCAGATCCAGGACGATCAGGTCCACATGACCCGTATCCAGGACATGCCACATACCTTTGCCCTCACCCACGGCGGAGGTGCGATAGCCATTTCTGGTCAAATACTCCTGCAGCAGATCCCTGATCTCCCGATCATCATCCACCACCAATATGTGCTGCTGCCTATCCATACGGTTATGTTATACCGACAACCCACAACATTCAGGTCATTTTTTGTAACCTAATGTAACAATCACGCACTTGTTACACTGCCTTACAAAAAGACCGGCCTGAGACATCCTGTGGTTACATTTCAGTGTTCTCATATATCCATGCCAGGCAGATGGCCTGCATATAAACTTTATGAGGAGTACAACATGAAACGCACAACAAAGGTATTAGTCACCACAGTAGCGGTTATTGGACTCGGTATTGCATCCATCCCTATGGTTTCTGCCCACGGTGGGTTTAACAGATCTGGAGGGTGTGATAGCTACGGCGGCCCCCAACAGTGGCAGCAGAGTCAGCGAGGGGGTGGACCCATGATGCAACGCGGCTTCAAGGGTCAATTTGGTTCCGGTATGGAGCAATTTATGCAGCAGCGCCTGGATCAAGCAAAGTATCACCTGCGCATTACCAAGGAGCAGGAACCTGCTTGGCAGAAGTTTACCGATACCATCGCTAAAAAGGTAACCTTCATGCGTGACCACAAGCAACAGCGAGGTGCACAACAGACGGTGACCGAACGGGTGCAAAACATGCGAGACAAAGCAGAGCAGATGGGGGAGTTGGCCGGTGCAGTAGAGAGCCTGTATAAGACCCTAACCCCGGAGCAGCAGAAGATTGCTGACCAGATCAGGCCCATGGGAAGACGTGGATTCTGATTCGCCTAAAAAGAGAGAGGGCCTCTATGTGAGACCCTGTTTCTTACATGGGGCTAAGGGCTACAGGCTATCCATCAGATAGCGGATAAGCTCGGCTTCTTCATCAGAGATATCTATGATCTGAAACCCGGCCCAATACCCCTTCTCATCCACCGCCGGGTCACACCACAGACTCTCGGCCCCACAGTCAATACTGTCTCGACCCATGATTGGTTTGGGGAAAAAGAAACGGAACTGAAACACCATATTCGGCTGTATCTCATACTCCCGTGCCACCAGCATGAAACCACCACTGCTGATATTCGCAAGATGCCCGACTGTCTGGCCTCTGGTCAGATCGAGAACCTCAATAAGACCATCGGTTTGTTTCCTCTCACCTGCTCTGTTGTCTTTCATAATTATTGCCTTGGCACCTTTGTTGTTGCTGGCCCGGACCCATGTTCCAACATCTCTTTTATCGACAGCATTGCATGGTTAAAAAATGACTCATCCGGTGGAACTATGGTTTTTGCCGTCTCATCAGACATTTCACGCACCAATGCCTTGAGTGGCTTGACTGCAACCTGGACACCATTTCGATCAACAAACATATATCTCTTGCTCAAAGGACTGTACCAGGAGAGCTTGGCTTTTACCTGCCTACCGGTCTTATCATCAAGAAACTCAAACCAGGTCCCAAATTCAGTATTGCGCAAACGCAACGCCATAACCTCTTCTTCTTGGGTCAAGACTCCATCATCAACCTTCATTGCTTCATCTACATCATCTACATCATCTACATCATCTACATCATCTACATCATCTACATCATCTACAGGATGATCCTCTATACTGGCCGCAACCTTCTCTGACTGTAGTTGCTCCAACTCTTCTGCCACTTCCTGAGTTACTGTACTCTCCTGACCTGCAACAACCCCAACCTTTGCTTCTTGCTCCTGCTCCTGCTCCTGCTCCTGCTCCTGCTCCTGCTCCTGCTCCTGCTCCTGCTCCTGCTCCTGCTGATAGCTCAATAACAGATCAAATAAAGCCTTGGCTTCCGGCTCATAATAGTCACTGACAGATGCCAACCCTTTCTCAATCCGGCATTTTAGTGCGGGGAATATCTCACGCAGTTTCTCCCTCTTTACAGGGTCTGTTGGTACACCCAGAGACCATACGAGCGTATCTATAATCATGATGGTACGACTCCATGCCTCAGTCTGTTCAGCATTGGGGTTTCGTACCAACATCAAGGTCATCCTGTACATCCAAATATGGAACAGGAAGCCTTTCATGGCTACGGGCAGTTTATACTCACCAATACGCGTCCTAATTACACTCTCAGCCTGCCTACGGGCTGCCTCTAACCGATCGCGACCACGCTCAGCCTCACGCGCCCTCTCCTCGGCCACCGCCGCCTTCTGCTCCAGCACATCGATATCTTTCTGAAAATCCTGCATGATCTCAGTAAACAGGCCAGTATCTTCTCTGAACTCATGGATTATTCTTTCAACCTGCCTCTCCATCGGGTAGTAGGCACCTTGCTGAAGCTGTTTTTCATCCACCCAGTTGCGGCCGGTATCAAGCATAAGATCAAGCAACCTACGAGCAATATGCTGTTCATCGACAAGAAAATCCTGATCGATTACCGCAACCTTCAATAACGGCGTGTGAAGATGGCTTATCAGGGCCTTGACTATGTTGGGTAATCCAGTGTCATTTAAGACATATTCAAATAGCATACCCACCAGCTCAATGGTATCCAGATCAGCCATGGGTATCTTGCGCCGCTCCACCCCTCCAAACAGCTGATTTTGATCTTCAAACGGATTATGCCGGTACTGCTCCAAAAGCGCTGCATCCATCCGAAAATCAGGGTCATCTTGCCCGCCAAGCGCTGATACCGGTTTGTAATCTCTGCTCTGTGCAGTCTGAATATCACCAATAGCAGCAACCAGCGCTGGCTTGGTGGTCATGACAACCGGCGGCGCATTGGGATTCAGCTCTGGATGCATCTCATACAACGGGTCATTCTGGCGCCGACTCACCAGCAAATCACGAATAGAACTAAAAATCTCATCACCCAGTGAAACGCCCTGCCCTCCACCTCCATCTGAACTATCGGCAGCAGGTTCTGATTGAGTTGAAGACTGCTGTTGGTCCATCCCTGTAGTAACTGTCGTCCCAACTTCTGGATCCAGGGCCATGGGAGCTTCAACTATGTTCTCAGGTTCGAAATGTGGAACCTTGGGTGCCACGATTTTTAAATTAGGAAAAATGCCAGCGTTTGCCAAACATTCATTATATTTCTCATATACGCTTTCCATCTTCTTCACGACATATTTTTCAAACAGGAAAAAGAGAATAAGATTGACATCCATCTCAAATTCAAGTGACTCGATTGCCTTGCTGAATGAATATACCGTGTGCAGTGGTCCGGCAGGAATATCAAAGTCATTGACCTTATTCCCACCCCGAATAAGTGACAACCTCTGACTTAAAGCATATAGCTGGTAATAACAGCTGTTTTTGGACTTATCAACGATACTCTGGCTTACTACATACTCTTCAACCGCACTCCTGGAAACCAGCTCCATTTCATCTTTATCAGAATACTCACGGGGCACATTATCGAACAGGTCAGCAATATGCCGACCCGCGGCAAAATCACCGAACCCCCTGGAGATCATTTCACGATAAACAAATTCCAGATCAGATCTACCACCTGTCACTACAGTAGCTGCATCGATAAAACGCCGCTGCAACTCATTGGTCTCAGCCTTATCGGCAAAATCCCACAGAGCATCATTAACATTGTTGAACAGGTCGTCCAACTGCGCAGTAAAGTAAACCAGAGTTATATCCTGGCACTCAAGCAGGGCTCTCCTGTGACTTTCGTCCAGGATTTCTGAAGCTTTTGTTGCCATTCCATCCATACAAACAGTTCCTTATCATTACAATAAGCTCTGTAACCTACAGCCACAGCGCGATTATGCATCTAGAAGTTTCTACTGCAGGAAAAACCAGATCTTCTAGAGTCAAAGTGAATAGATTAATAATGTATGAGGTAAGACCATTTTTCCAAGAATAGATAAAAATCTAGTTTTTATTATCCTCCTGACCAAATGATCTATTCAACACTCTGCCAATATAGTGGCATATCGCATTTACTGCTACAAATCACAAATATCACCACCACTTACCAAACAGAATTTCAAAGCAGAACACTCCCCCGCAGTATAGACAATTTCCTAATGGACTGGCATTTTTGTCTCAGCAAACATGGCTGCCACCTCGGCATTGGTCTGACTCTGCAGAGCCCGGTCAACGGCATCCTTATCCAGGTGCGGTGCAAAGGCGTGGATAAAGTCATACTGATACTGGCGGAGAAAGGTCCCGCGCCTGAGGCCAATCCTGGTGCTACTGCTGCTGAACAGGTGGCTGGCATCCAGGGCGCACAGGTCGTTGTCGATCCCCTTGTCATAGGCCATATTGGCGATAATGCCGATACCCAGGCCCAGCCCTACATAGGTCTTGATCACATCAGTATCTGCCGCTGTTATCACCACGTTGGGACTCAGACCAACGCTGTTAAAGGCCCGGTCCAGTTGCGAGCGTCCGGTAAAACCAAATACATAGGTGATGATGGGATACTCTGCAACCGCCTCTAGTGTCAGACTTTTCTCTTCCCTGAGTGGGTGGTCATAGGGGGTGATAATACAGCGATTCCAATGATAGCAAGGCAGCATCACCAGATCATCAAACAGTTCAATGGCCTCGGTAGCGATGGCCAGATCCACATCCCCCTTGGCCGCCATCTCGGAGATCTGCAGGGGTGTGCCCTGTTGCAGATGAATGGCAACCTCGGGATACCGCTGCCGGAAACCCTTGATGATATCTGGCAGGGCGTAGCGGGCCTGGGTGTGGGTGGTTGCAATGCTCAGACTCCCCCT
>JAAGZL010000848.1 GCA_024206335.1 Gammaproteobacteria bacterium | reverse complement strand
GAATGTTCCTGAACACCGTGATACAATTCTTTTCGTTCAATTCGGCCATATAATGCTCGCGCACTTCACGTTCATTTCCATGAATTTGTAATCGATTTTATGCACTTATACGTGGAGTGCGCGAGCACTATATGTCGGAATTGAGCGGAAAAAATTATATCACGTTGTTCAGGAGGATCACCTCCATCATTTTAGCTGTGAGCACAAAAAATTTATGAAATTGAAATAAATAGGGCGCAGTCTAAGCCTTGCAGAATTAACATTTCAGACTTTAAAAACCAGGGGCAATTGTTGCAATAACTTTATGGGTTTTGTGTACTTATGAGTGTGGTTGTGTGTGTGTGTTTGTTTGGGTGTGTGTGTGTGTGTGTGTGTGTGGGTGTGTGTGTGTGTGTGGGTGTGTGTGTGTGTGTGTGTGTTTGTGTGTGTGTGTGTGTGTGTGTGTGTGTGTGTGTGTGTGTGTGTGTGTGTGTGTGTGTGTGTGTGTGTGTGTGTGTGTGTGTGTGTGTGTGTGTGTGTGTGTG
>JAAGZL010000847.1 GCA_024206335.1 Gammaproteobacteria bacterium | reverse complement strand
GTGTGGGTCAAACTCTTGTAGTCTCGCATAGGTACTTTCCTTTTCTCTTGGTAGAGATTTGAAAGTAAGCTTTACCGTAGTCTCGGTAAAACCTATGCGAGTCACCCCAGCTGAGCTGGGGGTTTACCCAATTTAATTATCTTTAAGATTTATGGCTGCATTGATAATTCTTTTCCGTGACATAATAATCTGTAACCGTTTACCTCCACACTGATGCCACAGTATGGCAGACCTTATTCCAGCCAATAGTAATGAACGTATGTAGTTGGTGTTGTCGCTGTCCTGCAGGTGCAGAGGTTCTCCATTCACCATTATTCTGGGCTGCATGGTACTGAGGGTCTGGGAGTATATATCGGCTAGTTGTCCGAGAATATTCTGATGTAGCATCGGGAAATGCTCTAGCCGGGTGGTGGCAAGCTTGATGCCGTCAGAGATGATCTTTAGCAGTTGTGGCTGTTTGGATAGTTTTCTCTCCAGGTGCATCATAGTGATTACATAGCCTGTGATTTCTGTGGTGCGCTGTTCTTTTCCTGATAGTTGTCCAATGAGTTGGTTCAGTCCGGTTGAAATACCCTCTAGTCCACCATATACGGTTGGCACAGAGTCTGCGTCTACCTGGAATAGGCTGTGGATGCTGGCTCTGGCTGCCTCTGGTTCACAGTTGCCTGTATATGCGATGTCAGATACCAGGTTGGCGGCCTGAAATAGGCCGGCCAGGGCGATACAGCGATCTCTATCGGATTTCATTGGATTTTGTCTATCTGCCTTTAGTTGTTATTGACCATGCCTCATAAGTATGGAGCCAGGTTAATAAGTAGGAGCTATGCCGGTTATCTGGTTTGGCAATTGCTGCTTGAATCGGTTCAAAATGCCTGTTCGATTATTCCGCCACCCAGACATATATCACCACTGTATAACACAATGGATTGGCCTGGAGTTACTGCCCGTTGCGGGTGTTCAAAATGTACCTGACACCCGCCATTCCGGATGGAGGTTATCTCGCACCGCTGGAGTGGTTGGCGGTGTCTGATTCTTGCCTGGCAACTGAGAGTGCTCTCCGTTGGTGGCTTTCCAGCGATCCAGTGCAGTTGACTGGCCTCCAGGCCCTGCTTCAGGAGTAGTGGGTGGTCGTGTCCCTGGGCCACCAGCAGGATGTTGTTTTCCAGATCCTTGTCCACCACAAACCATGGTATTTCATCTGCATTGGCCCGTCCGCCGATGCCGAGCCCCTTACGCTGTCCCATGGTGTAGTGGATAAGCCCCCGATGTTCCCCCACGACCTCACCTTCCGGGGTGTGCATGGGGCCATGGTCTGCGCTCAGGAATCGGCTCAGAAAATCACTGAACTTGCGTTCGCCGATAAAACAGATCCCGGTGCTGTCCTTTTTTGCATGGTTTGGAAAACCGGACTCTGTAGCAATTTTGCGCACATCAGACTTGTCCAGGTCAGACAGGGGGAATAGGGCGTGTGAGAGCTGATACTGATTCAGCATATAGAGAAAGTAGGTCTGATCCTTGCCTCTATCACGGCTGAGACACATCTGGACGCTTCCATCATCCAGTTGCCGTTTTCTGGCATAGTGACCAGTGGCGATCTGCTCCGCCCCTAACTCCAGTGCGTAGTCCAGAAATGCCTTGAATTTGATTTCGCGGTTGCATAGAACGTCTGGGTTTGGGGTGCGCCCGGCCCGATATTCATCCAAAAAGTACTCAAATACCTGGTCCCAGTACTCCGCTGAGAAGTTGACCTTGTGCAGTTTAATCTCCAGCATGTCGGCCACTGCCTGGGCATCTTCCAGATCCACGGCGGCTGAGCAGTGCTCTTCATCGTCATCCTCATCCCAGTTCTTCATGAACATGGCCTCAACCTGATGGCCCTGTTGCAGCAGGAGCTGGGCGGCCACAGCGGAGTCAACACCGCCGGAAAGACCTATCATCACCTTTTTCTGTTTTTGCATGGGGAGTGTCTGACTGCTGGATATAATAACTAGGGTTGAAAGATACAGGGTCTGGATAGTGGCTGTCTGAGGGTGTTCAGGTCAGTTTTCTTTGGGACTCCAGCCGTCACTCCATGTGGATATGGGCAGGATCTCAGGCTCAACACCATTGTCATAAAACCAGGAGTCCACCGCCCACACCTTGGCTGACTCGGTCTCTTTGATTACAGCGGTGGTGTGGGGCATGCCAAAGATAAAAAACCCCCTGGTCTTGGTGGGCTGTACCCGGTGCCATTTTAAAAGATCTTGTTTCTGCATCAACGCCAGGTAGGTGGTGGTATTAGAAGACTCATCGATGCAGTCCATCTGGTTGCCATCTTCGAACATCCCGGCAAAATTGCCGCCCTTATCGCTGCTGGTGTTGACCTTTATTCCAATCAGTTTCTCCATATGTGCAACGGCCTTCTTGATCAATACCCGCTCTGCTTCCGGGCTGTGGGGAGGTGATTGAAAGATATTATTGATTTGCTGCCACTCCGATCTGGTCAGGGATTGGGTCTCCACCACCTCGCATGTGTGTTTGTAGCAGACGGGAAAGCTGGTGATGGTTGGGTTTCCTGGTAGTGTCGGGATGCCGGTGGAGTCGTACTCTCCGGCGATTGTGGATGCCGACATCAGAGTGATCAGGAGTGAAAGTCCAATCATGTTAAAGCTGTGAAAAAAACTCATATAACTGTTCCGTGCCCGTGGTAATCAACTAGCGCATTGTATACCAGATTATACCTGCGGATGGTCTGTCTGCCACGCGCAGTAAGTTGGGTAGCGCATGGAATGGCTAATCTGTATCCAGCTCCAGCCACTGGCCTGGTTGCATATCACCCAGACGCCATTTGCCAATCCGGGTGCGAACCAGACGTAGGGTGGGGTGGTCTATGGCGGCTGTCATGCGCCGGACCTGCCGGTTGCGGCCCTCACGGATACGTATCTCCAGCCACTGGGTGGGGATGTTCTTACGAAAGCGGACCGGTGGCTCTCTGGGCCAGAGCTCTGGTGGTGGAATAGCCTTTGCCTCAGCAGGGCGGGTTGGGCCATCTTTGAGCAGCATGCCGTCCTGGAGTTGTTGCAGTTGTTCTTCATCCGGGATGTTCTCCACCTGGACCAGATATCTCTTCCAGGTCTTGAATTTGGGGTTGGCTAGACGTTGTTGTAGTTTGCCGTCATCGGTCAGTAGCAATAGACCCTCGCTGTCACGGTCCAGGCGTCCGGCCGGATATACACCTTTGATCGGAATATAGTCAGCCAGGGTTGGGCGGTTCTCGCTATCTGTAAACTGGGTAAGAACGCCAAATGGTTTGTTAAACAGGATAAGGCGTGACATGGGCGGTTAGATTGTCTCTATGCATCTGGCCTATTATCCATTAAACACTATCGTCTATCATTACTTGGTTACGCCCTCTGTTTTTGGCTGTATAGAGGGCGCTGTCTGCCCGTTTGAACATGGACTCTGCATCCTCATCTTTTTTCATGGAAACCACGCCCATACTTGCGGTGACACGCATCTTTAGATCTGGAAATAGCTGCAGATTTTCTATGTTGTTTCTGACCCTCTCGGCTAGCAGGGTTGCGCCGGATATCTTGGTTCCGCTGAGTAGAATCAGAAACTCTTCTCCACCGTAGCGGAAGATGATGTCTGAATCGCGGATGGTCTCTTCTGCCACCTTGGCAACCTCGCGCAGGACCTGATCGCCAATTAGATGTCCGAACCGGTCATTTACCAATTTGAAGTGGTCCAGGTCGAGCAGGATAAAAGAGAGTGGTGAATTTTGTCGATTGGCCAACCTGAATTCGCGTTTAATCGAGGTGTCCATGGCGGTGCGGTTCTTGACCCCGGTGAGCGGATCTGTGGTTGCGGATTGCAGGGCAAGTTGGTAGAGCAGGGTATTGCGCAGTGGATAGAGTAGGCCGGCCAGCATATTTTCCGCTATGGCCAGTTCACGCTCCTGAAACTGGCTATCGCGATGCAGATTGATATGGCCCTGCTTCTCCTCTGTGATGAGGAGTTCATACGAGCAGTTGTGCTGGGTGATACGGCCAAGCTCAATTGCTATATCCAGGGGGGCAAAGTTGTAGGTCAAACCATCAAATGGGATGTGCCTGCCAAGTTCCTGTGCAAACAGGTTGATCAGTTCCTCGGGCTCAAGTGTCTTTTGTAGAATGCTGGCCAGCTCCAGTCTTTTTGGAACTAGTTCATCAATTACGTCAGCGCTTTCATGAATCTTTGGCATATTAGGTATTGCCTCCTTGATCCTATTTACTGAGTCGTATTGTGTATGAGTGTCCATAAAGTTTATTCCGTATCTGCGTTTATTACTTTAGGCATACTTATGCTAAAAGCGTGCCACAAAACAACAATACGTTAATAAACAGTTAGTTATGGTCGTTTATAAACCAGGGCGCTAATCAGGAGACGATTATTTGACGGTGGGTAGGATTTTAGTTCATTCAGCCGGGTTTGTCTGTCACCGATTGTTCTGTTTCAGCATCTACCGAATGACCAGTATACCCAAGGCTGTCCGGACCCATCAGCCACAGATAGAGAGGCATGATCTGATCGGCTAGCTTAACACTACTTGGATCTTCACCGGGAAATGCCTGGGCTCGCAGTTTGGTGCGGGTTGGGCCCGGGGCAATGCTGTTGACTCGAATGGCGCTGCTCTCTCTGGTCTCATCAGATAGGATCTGCATCAGACCCTCTATGCCAAATTTGGAGACACCGTAGGCGCCCCAGTAGGCCTTGCCGTTTCTTCCTACGTGATCTGAGGTGAACAGTACGGAGGCGTCCTGGGCCTTGCGCAGTAGTGGCATACAGGTCTGGGTTAGCAGGAAGGGTGCGTTCAGGTTGGTTTGCATCACCTGCAGCCAAGTCTGAGGATCATAGTCGTCGATTCTGCTCAACATATGCAGGGTTGCTGCGTTGTGCAGTAGCCCTTCCAGGGAACCGAACTCCTGTTCCAGTTTATCTGCCATTTCCTGGTAGTCGTGGGGTGAGGCCCCCTCCAGGTTCATGGGGTAGATGGCAGGTTGGGCGCCGCCCATCTCCTCAATGCTGTCATACACCGCTTCCAGTTTTGGGATGGTGCGGCCCAGCAGAATCACAGTGGCCCCGTGGGCGGCAAATGTCCTGGCCGCTATGCTGCCGATGCCATCGCCGGCTCCGGTTACCAGAATGGTTCTTTCCTTAAGCAGGTCTTGTGGTGGGCTGTAGTCAAACATCTTTACGTTCCTGGTCTGGGTTGCCGGTTATTGTTCTAATTCGTGATTATATCAGTAAGGTAACAAAAACCATTCGGTTTTTTGCTGCAGATATATGGTTTTGTGCGTGAGTTCGCTAGGCGGACAGCCCCAGCCACTCCAGGATCTGGGCTGGATGTTTTATGGCTCCATCTGCACCCCACTCATCTGGGTTATCATCGTCATCTATGTAGCCAAACATGGCGACTAGGGTGGTGGTGCCGGCGCTGTTACCGGCCTCAATATCCCGTTTGGCGTCCCCCACATATATGCACTCGGACGGGTGGTGTCCCCCGGCCTGTTTGCAGGCGTAGAGGATCGGTTCCGGGTGGGGCTTGGGATTGGCGGTGGTGTCGCCACTGACTATGCAGGCCGCACGTTCAACCATCTGCAGCTGCTCCATCAGGGGGTTGGTCAGCCACTCCGGTTTGTTGGTCACTATGCCCCAGGGGATCCGGTGTCTATCCAGCTGATCCAGTAGCTGCCCCATACCAGGGAACAGGGTGGTGTGGTGGCAGATATCCTGGATGTAGAACTGCAGCAGCTCCTGGCGTTTGGACTCAAATCCGGTGGCGTCTGGTTCGATCTGAAAACCCAGTTTGATCAGGGCGATTCCACCATGAGAGACGGCGGGCCTTATCTGCTCCAGTGATAGGGTGGGCTCACCGTGCAGTTGCAGGGTCTGGTTCAGGGCGTGGGCCAGATCCGGGGCGGTATCGGCAAAGGTTCCATCCAGATCAAACAGGACAATTCTGCCTCGGCCCTGTTGCTGGTTGTCTTCACTCATCTGCTGGTTTGGTGCAGCTGACCATATAGTTTACATCCACGTCCGATGACAGTTTGTAGGTGGCGGTCAATGGGTTGTAGCTGAGGCCGACCATATCTGCGGTGTGCACCTCTGCGGCCCGCAGCCAGCGGTCCAGCTCGGAGGGGCGGATAAACTTGTTGTAGTCGTGGGTGCCCTTGGGCAGCAGTCGCAGTAGGTATTCGGCTCCCACGATGGCAAACAGGTAGGATTTTGGATTGCGATTTAGGGTGGAGAAGAACAGATTACCACCCGGTTTGGCCAAGTCAGCGCAGGATTGAATCACCGATGCGGGGTCGGGCACATGCTCCAGCATCTCCATGCAGGTGACAATGTCATAGGTGCCAGGTTGTTCGTCGGCCAGCATCTCCACTGGTATGCGTTGGTAATCCACCTCCTGCCCAGTTTCCAGTAGATGCAGGCGTGCCACTGAGAGTGGGGCCTCTCCCATGTCAATGCCGGTCACGCTGGCGCCGCGTGCAGCCATGCTCTCTGACAGGATGCCACCACCACACCCCACGTCCAGCACCCGCTTACCTTCGAGCCCGGCTATCTCATCTATATAGTTGAGGCGCAGCGGATTGATCTCATGCAGCGGCTTGAACTCACTGTTGGGGTCCCACCAGCGTGAGGCCAACTGCTCAAACTTATGGATCTCATCATAATCAACGTTTTCGGTCTTGGATGTCATGCTACTGAGGCCTGTGATCTGTTTTATCGGATTATACGCAACTTCCCTGGTGGTTTTCTCTTAGTTTTTCCTGCCAGAGGGTGGAGTCAGATAATATTCTATTGTCATCCAGGGTGGTCATCTCTCTGTTCTTTACCACCTGCCTGCCGCCCACCCAGACGTCGGTGACCATATTGCGGCTGCTGGCATACACCAGCTGGGATATGGGGTGGTAGATGGGCTGTGACTCCAGGGTGCCCAGATCCACCGCTGTAATATCGGCATATTTGCCGTTCTCCAGGGATCCGGTCTCTTCGGCAATACCCAGGGCCAAGGCCCCGTTGTAGGTGGCCATGCGCAGGGCTGCCGCTGCGGGCAGGGCGCTGGCATCACCGGCAACACCCTTGGCCAGCAGGGCGGCGGTATGCATCTCGCTGAACATGTCCAGGTCGTTGTTGCTGGCGGCGCTGTCGGTTCCCAGGGCTACGTTTATTCCAGAGTTCTGTAGTCTCGCTACTGGGCAGAAGCCACTGGCCAATTTCAGGTTAGACTCTGGACAGTGCACTACATGGGCGCCGGACTCTGCGAATAGCTCCAGCTCATCATCCTCCAGCTGGGTCATGTGCACGGCGATCAGTGAGGGTGACAGCAGTCCCAGATCCTTTAGTCTCTGCATCGGCCTGACGCTGTACTCCCCTAGGCTATGTTGTATCTCGTCTCTGGTTTCATGCAGATGGATATGGATCTGAACGCCCAGCTCATCGGCCAGGGTGCGGATGTTCTCCAGCGGGCCATCTGATACCGAGTAGGGGGCGTGTGGGGCAAACGCCGTGGTGATCAACGGATGGGTGCGATAGTGGTCATGCACCTCCAGGCCACGGTGAAGATACTCTTCGCTGTTCCCGGCCCAGGCCGACGGGAAGTCGATCATGATCATCCCTACCACGGCGCGCATTCCCGCATCGGCACAGACCCGGGCGGTAACATCGGGGTAGAAATACATGTCGTTAAAACAGGTGACGCCGCCACGCAACATCTCGGCTACGGCCAGGCGGGTGCCATCGGCCACAAAATCCTCGTTTACCCATTTTTGTTCTGCCGGCCAGATATGCTCATTCAGCCAGGTCATCAGGGGGAGATCATCGGCCAGACCGCGCAGCAGGTTCATGCTGGCGTGGGTGTGGGCGTTGATCAGGCCTGGAATCAGGGCGTGTGTGTCCAGGGTGTGCCTGGTTACGGCCTGGTATTTTTCCGCCTGCCCGGTGGGGAGTATGTCGTGGATCCGCCCCTCGTGGATGGCTACGGAGTGGTGTTCCAACGCTGCTCCATCCGGGTTTACCGGAATGACCCAGCGGGCATCTATTAGGGTGTCGATATTCAAGCTATGGCCTTTATGTTCTGGTTATTATCCGAAACCGCCAAATATTAACTGTGAAGTGCGCCAAGTTAATATCATGTTTACACGCATTTTGTTTGCGCTGATTGCACTCTTAACGGTCAACTCCCTGCTACCGTGGGATGCCGGTTAGAGTCAGCATAGTAATCTGGTCTGAATTCTATAAGATACACAGTTTCGGTTAAATAGATTAATTCTTTAATTAAAGGTCAGACACAAAATGCAACCACTCCCACTGGAAATTCCGGCTGATGCCGACAAGGCGATTGTCTGGAGCAATGATCGACTCTACCTGTTGGATCAGCGGGTGCTGCCCATGCAGGAGCTCTATCTTGAGATGCAGACCGCCGCTGCCACCGCAGATGCCATCCGGGACATGGTGGTGCGTGGCGCTCCGGCCATTGGGGTGACTGCGGCCTTTGGCGTGGTACTGGCTGCACGAGAGAGCTATCAGGCCCACGGTGCCGGGTGGAGGGAGGGTATAAAGAGCGGAATGGACTGCCTTGCGGCCTCCCGCCCCACGGCGGTAAATCTGTTCTGGTCTCTGGAGCGGATGCAGGGGCTTATCTCCGAACTTGATGCTAGCGATCCAGAGCCCACTCTGTTGCAGGAGGCGCACCGGATTCACCAGGAGGATGTGGCCTCCTGTCGCCGTCTGGGAGACCTGGGGGCGGAGCTGATCGAGTCCACGACCTCTGTCATTACTCACTGTAACGCAGGGGCCCTGGCCACCGGTGGCTACGGAACGGCACTGGGGGTGATTCGCAGTGCCTGGGCCGCAGGCAAGATAGAGCGGGTCTACGCCGATGAGACCCGGCCCTGGTTGCAGGGCTCTCGCCTCACTGCATGGGAGCTGCACAAGGACCAGATCCCGGTCACCCTGCTCACCGATGGTGCCGCCGCCAGTCGCTTGCGGGTCGGTGGCATTGACTGGGTGATCGTGGGGTCTGATCGCATTGCGGCCAATGGCGATGTGGCAAACAAGATTGGTACCTACAGTCTGGCGGTAGCGGCCAAGCACCACGGGGTGAAGGTGATGGTGGCCGCCCCCACCTCTACTATAGATATGTCTGCGGTCTCGGGGGAGGCCATCCCCATTGAATCCAGGAACCCGGATGAGGTGCTGAACTGCGGTGGAAAACGCATTGGAGCTACCGGGGTGGATGCCTGGAATCCGGTGTTTGATGTCACTCCTGCGGTCTTGGTGGATGCGATCGTGACAGAAAAGGGTGTTGTGCACTCGCCAAACACGAAAAAGATCACAGAATTGATGTCATCATGATTCAGACGGGCTGAAATGCGATTTCAGGCGTTATTATTTAAAGCGGCGGTCACCCTAAGTGTGGTATGATTCGGCGTTGTTATTGTGCGGAATCCGGGTTGTCCCGGTTTTTCGGTTGCAGGTCAAAACATATAGGGGATTAACGCGTCGCAAGCCGACGTTTTATTAGCTTTTAATGACTGAATTTGCCAAAGAAGTACTACCAGTAAATCTTGAAGATGAGATGCAGCACTCATACCTCGAATACGCCATGAGCGTAATCGTGGGGCGGGCGCTGCCGGATGTTAGAGATGGTCTGAAACCGGTGCATCGTCGGGTCCTGTTCGCCATGAGCGAGCTGGGTAACGACTGGAATAAGCCATATAAGAAATCTGCCAGGGTGGTGGGTGACGTCATTGGTAAGTACCATCCCCACGGTGACACCGCCGTGTATGACACCATAGTGCGCATGGCCCAGCCATTCTCCCTGCGCTACATGTTGGTGGACGGCCAGGGTAACTTCGGTTCGGTGGATGGTGATGCGCCAGCAGCCATGCGTTATACCGAAGTGCGTATGGCCAAGATCGCCACCACCATGCTGGGTGACCTGGATAAGGATACGGTGGATTTTACCGCCAACTACGATGAGTCAGAACATGAACCATCGGTGTTGCCGGCACGCATCCCTAATCTGCTGATCAATGGCTCTGCTGGTATTGCAGTGGGTATGGCCACCAACATTCCACCACACAACCTGACCGAGACCATCAACGGCTGTATCGCCCTGATCGACAACCCGGAAGAGACGGTGGAAGATCTGATGCAGCATATTCCTGGCCCGGATTTCCCCACCGCCGCCCTGATCAATGGTGCCAAGGGGATCGCCGAGGCCTATCGCACCGGGCGGGGCCGGGTGCATATACGGGCCCTCAGTACTGTTGAAGATTACGACTCGGGCAATCGTCAGCGGATCGTGGTCACCGAGTTGCCATATCAGGTCAACAAGGCCCGCCTGCTGGAGAAGATTGCCGAGCTGGTAAAGGATAAACGGATTGAAGGTATCACCGGGATCCGTGATGAGTCTGACAAGGATGGTATGCGCATGGTGATTGAACTGCGCCGGGGTGAAGTGGCTGCGGTGGTGTTGAACAACCTCTATCAGCATACCCAGCTGCAGAATGTATTTGGTATCAATATGGTGGCCCTGGTGGATAACCAGCCGCGCCTGTTGAATCTTAAGCAGATGCTGGAGTACTTCATCCGCCACCGGCGTGAGGTGGTAACCAGGCGTACCCTGTTTGAACTGCGCAAGGCTCGGGATCGGGCCCATATACTGGAAGGCCTGGCGGTTGCCCTGGCCAATATCGATGAAGTGATTGCCCTGATCAAGGCGGCCAAGAGTCCGTCCGAGGCGAAACAGGGGCTGCTCTCCCGTCACTGGCAGTCGGGGGCCGTGGAGTCCATGCTGGCACGTGCCGGCGCCGATGCCTCCAAACCCCAGGAGCTGGGTGCGGAGTATGGTCTTAGTGATAAGGGTTATCTCCTGACCGAGGTACAGGCCCAGGCCATTCTCGACCTGCGTCTGCACCGCCTTACCGGTCTGGAACAGGATAAGATCCTGAATGAGTACAGTGAGATCCTGGGGCGGATCGAATATCTGCTGGATATTCTCTCCAACGCCGATCGTCTGATGCAGGTGATCCGGGAGGAACTGGTGGCAATCCGTGATCAGTACGGTGACGATCGCCGCACCGAGATTCTGGATGTGCATCTGGACCTGACCCTGGAAGATCTGATCACCGAAGAGGATGTGGTGGTAACTCTGTCACATGCCGGATATGCCAAGGCCCAGTCCATGGATTCATACCAGGCTCAGCGCCGTGGCGGTAAGGGTAAATCCGCCACTAGTACCAGGGCTGAGGACTTTGTGGATCAGCTGTTTGTGGCCAGTACCCACGATACTATTCTCTGCTTCTCTAACCGGGGCCGGGTCTACTGGCTCAAGGTGTATCAGCTGCCACAGGCCGGACGTGGTGCCAGGGGTAAGCCGATAAACAATATCCTGCCGTTGGAGGAGGGTGAACGCATCAATGCGGTGCTGCCAATCCGTGAATACAGCGATGAGCAGTACATCTTTATGGCGGCCAGCTCTGGTACGGTGAAAAAGACCAAGCTGACAGATTTCTCCCGCCCAAGGTCCAGCGGCATCATAGCGGTGGATCTGAAGGAAGATGATCAGCTCATCGGGGTTGCCATCACCGATGGCAGCAAGGATGTAATGCTGTTCAGCTCTGCCGGCAAGGCGATCAGATTTGATGAGTCCCATGTGCGGCCCATGGGTCGCACTGCCTGTGGCGTTAGGGGTATCAAACTGGCGGAGGGGCAGACGGTTATCTCACTGATCATCACCGACCCTGATAAGACCATTCTCACCGTGACTGAAAATGGTTTCGGCAAGCGCACCATGCAAGACCAGTTTGCAGCTAAGGGGCGCGGTGGCATGGGTATGATCTCCATCAAGACCTCTGAACGCAATGGCAGCCAGGTAGGCGCCGTGCTGGTCGATGATGAGGATGAGGTGATGCTGATCACCGATGGCGGCACCCTGGTACGCATCCGGGTATCTGATGTGTCGGTTATGGGGCGTGATACCCAGGGCGTGAAGGTGATTAACGTCAGCAAGGGTGAGAGCCTCATCGGCATTGAGCGTATTGCCTCCATCGAATCTGATGAAGATGGGGAAGAAGAGGCGGATGAGGATGAGGAGTAGTATGACTCCAGGCCCTAGCCCAAAAGTTGAACAATGAATTTTATAACTAGTGTCTTTACGCAAACAGAAGGTTAACCGCGAAGAACGCTAAGACCGAAAAGTTAACCTGGTTTTTTCTTCGCGCTCTTCGTGATTTTTGCGGCTTCAGCCAGTGTTTTGGCGCTACTTACTAACAAATCTTGGAGAGCTTGATAAATGTCCAGAGTTTATAATTTCAGTGCCGGTCCTGCGGCGCTGCCACAAGATGTATTACAACAGGCACGGGATGAAATGCTTGATTGGGAATCAAGCGGCATGTCCGTGATGGAGATGAGCCATCGTGGTAAGGAGTTTACCTCCATTGCTGCCGCTGCTGAGGCTGACCTGCGTGAGTTGATGGCGATCCCGGAAAACTACAAGGTGCTGTTTCTGCAGGGTGGGGCCTCATCCCAGTTTGCCGCCATCCCCATGAATCTGCTGCGCGGAAAAAAGCGTGCGGACTATATCAATACCGGTTCCTGGTCCAAAAAGGCCATCGCTGAGGCAAAGCGTTTCTGTGATGTTAACGTTGCCGCCGAGACCAGCATGTGTACCCCGTCCCAAGACGAGCTGAATCTGAACCCGGATGCCGCCTACGTGCACTACACCCCCAACGAGACCATCCAGGGGGTTGAATTTCCCTATGTGCCCGAGACCGGTGATGTGCCACTGATTGCGGACATGTCTTCTACTATCCTGTCGCGTCCAATAGATGTCTCCAAGTTCGGTATGATCTATGCCGGAGCCCAGAAGAACATCGGGCCGGCCGGTCTGACCGTGGTTATTGTGCGGGAAGATCTGATCGGCGAGGCCATGCCGGATACCCCGACCATGTTCAACTACGCCACCATGATGGATGCCGGTTCTATGTATAACACCCCGCCTACCTATGGCTGGTATCTGGCAGGCCTGGTATTTAAATGGCTCAAGGGCAATGGGGGGCTGCAAGCCATTGCCAAGGTGAATGGGCGCAAGGCATTCAAGCTGTATGCCTACATCGATGGCTCCAGTTTCTACAGCAACCCGGTAGCGACTAACAGCCGTTCCTGGATGAATGTCCCGTTTGTATTGGCAAACTCGGAGTTGGATGCCAGCTTTCTGGCCGAGGCAAAAGAGGCAAATCTGGTAACCCTGAAGGGACACCGCTCTGTAGGTGGCATGCGCGCCAGCATCTACAATGCCATGCCGGAGGAAGGGGTTCAGGCATTAATTGACTTTATGGCAGATTTTGAAAAACGGAATGGCTAACCGCGACTCATCACATATATGATTATGGATCATGTGATGCAATAACAATGAGCAGGAAATTAGATATGTATAAGATCCAGACCTTGAACAACATCTCCGTAGTTGGGCTGAAAAAGTTGCCACGGGAGACCTATGAAATCGCCTCCGAGATTTCAAGCCCGGATGCCATCCTGCTACGCTCCTACAAGATGCATGATATGGAACTGCCAGAGAGCGTGCGGGCAATCGGCCGTGCTGGTGCCGGAACTAATAATATCCCGGTACCGCGTATGACCGAGATTGGTGTGCCGGTGTTCAATGCGCCTGGTGCCAATGCTAATGCGGTGCGGGAACTGGTGCTGGCAACAATGCTTATGTGCTGCCGCAATCTTGGTTCTGCCTGGGATTATGCCCGTGGCCTTGAGGGTGATGATGCCGAGATCTCTAAGCAGGTAGAGCAGGGCAAAAAACAGTTCGTCGGCTTTGAGCTGCCAGGTAGAACCCTGGGTGTTGTCGGGCTTGGAGCCATCGGTGTCAAGATAGCCAATGCAGCCCGTGCCCTGGGTATGAACGTTATCGGTTATGATCCCACCATTACCATGAAGAGTGCGTGGCAGCTCTCTTCTGATGTGGTTCAGGCCTTGAGTGTGGACGATCTGCTGTCCAAATCAGACTTTGTTACCTTTCATGTGCCCTTGATCGAATCCACCAAGAACATGATCAATGCTGAGCGCATCAACATCATGAAGGATAATGCCACCATCCTTAACTTTGCCCGCAATGGCATTATAGATGATGAAGCGGTGGTTCCGGCCCTGGATTCTGGCAAGCTTTATGCCTACGCATGCGACTTCCCCAGTAATCTCCTGAAGGATCACCCCAGTTGCATCACCCTGCCACATCTCGGTGCCTCTACAGGCGAGGCCGAAGTGAACTGTGCAGTTATGGTGGCAGAGCAAGTGAGGGACTATCTGGAGAATGGCAACGTTACCAATTCAGTCAATTTCCCTGAAGTAAGACTGGGGCGGAATGGTGGTTTTCGAATGGTGGTGGTTAATTCAAATGTACCCAATATGCTGGGGCAGATCTCAACAGATCTGGCGGAGGCAGAACTGAATATCATCGATATGGTAAACAAGTCCCGTGATGATATTGCTATAACCTTGCTGGATGTGGATAAAGAGCCAGACCAGGCAACTCTGGATCGTATATTGGCCATTGAAGGTGTTCTCTCTGTACGCTGTCTGGGATCTTAGGGCGGCAGCCTAAACTGGGTTTCTCCTGACATGAATGATAACGATGAACTACAGCAGATTCGTGAGCGTATAGATTCTCTGGACCTGCAGATCCAGGATCTGATAAACCAGCGAGCTGAGGCGGCGCAGGAGGTGGCTCGGGTTAAACGGGCCGAGGACAAGGATGCGTTCTTCTATCGGCCGGAGCGGGAGGCCCAGGTGCTAGCTACAGTCAAGCAGCGCAACCTGGGGCCTGTGGGTGATGAAGAGATGACCCGTCTGTTCCGGGAGATCATGTCCACATGCCTGGCCCTGGAACAGCCGCTGCACGTAGCATTCTTAGGGCCTGAAGGCACCTTCACCCAGGCTGCAGCACTGAAACATTTTGGACATTCGGTGGAGACTGTCGCCATGGGTTCCATCCCGGATATCTTTCGGGACGTGGAGTCCGGTGCCTGCCATTACGGCGTGGTCCCGGTGGAGAACTCCACCGAGGGTGTGATCAGCCACACCCTGGATATGTTTCTGAATTCCGGTCTCCAGATCTGTGGTGAAGTAACCCTGCGCATCCATCACCATCTGCTGAGTAAGGGAGGGGATCTCTCCAGTATAACCAAGGTGTACTCCCATCAGCAGTCACTGGCCCAGTGCCGACTCTGGCTGGACAGAAACCTGCACCGAGCAGAGCAGCAATCTGTGGGAAGTAATGCCGAGGCCGCGCGATTGGCTAGTAATGATCCCCAATCGGCAGCCATCGCAGGTGAGATGGCAGCAGAGATTTATGGCCTTGGTTTCCTGGCCGAGAGCATCGAGGATGAGCCGGATAACACAACCAGGTTTCTGATTATTGGTCGCCAGAGCGTGGCTGCAAGTGGCAATGACAAGACCACCATGTTGCTCTCTGCGCGTAATGTTGCTGGCAGCCTCAACACCCTGCTCAGACCATTGTCCGAGCACAGCATAAGTATGACCAGGATTGAATCCAGACCATCCCGGCGTGGTACTTGGGATTACGTGTTTTTCATAGATATCCATGGACATATGGATGATCCCAATGTAGCCCAGGCCATGCAGGAGTTACGGGCGGATGCCAGCCTATTTAAGGTGTTGGGTTCATACCCCATAGCAGTGCTATAACACCATTAAGAGGTGGGAGCCGTTGTGGTGACATCATGCTGAAATGCAGATAAATTTCCATACTCTCATACGATCCCGAACTGGATATAGATAATGAGCAATAACGACAATCAATTCGTCCACATCGCTGCCAGTGGTGTGGCCAACCTGAATCCCTATGTACCGGGAAAACCGGTGTCTGAGCTGGAGCGTGAACTGGGAATCAGCCACTCGGTAAAGCTGGCCTCCAATGAGAATCCGTTGGGTTGCAGCCCCAAGGCCATAACCGCCATGGAGGGAGAGCTCGGTGAGGTTGCTCGCTACCCGGATGGTGGTGGCTTTGAACTACGCAGCGCCCTGGCGGAAAAGCATGGCGTTGATGCGGCTGGCATTACCCTGGGTAATGGTTCCAACGATGTACTGGATATGATCGCCAGGGTATTTCTGGGGCCAGGCAAGGAGTCGCTGTTTTCCCAACACGCCTTTGCGGTTTATCCCATAAGCAGCCAGGCGGTGGGTGCTGAGCTCAAGATTGCCCCGGCCAAAGATTACGGTCATGACCTGAATGCAATGGCAGAACTGATTAGCGATAAAACCGCTGTGATCTGGATTGCCAATCCCAATAATCCCACTGGTAACTGGCTGGGTTCAGACGAGCTGCACTCCTTTATTGCGGCCGTACCTTCGAATGTTATCGTGGTTGCGGATGAGGCCTATATCGAATATGTGGATGAGGCGGATTACCCGGATGCCTCCAACTGGTTGCAGGAGTTTCCTAACCTGATTGTCACCCGTACCTTCTCCAAGGCCTACGGTCTGGCTAGTCTGCGGGTGGGCTATGGAATTTTACACCCGGATATTGCAGATCTACTCAATCGGGTGCGTCAGCCGTTCAATGTTAATTCCATGGCTCTGGCCGCCGCCAAGGCTGCCATGGAAGATGCCGAATTCATCCAGCGCGCTGTAGAGGTGAACCGTGCAGGTATGAGCCAGTTGGTAAGCGGGTTCCAGGAGATGAGCCTGGAATTTATCCCTTCTGTGGGGAACTTTATTACCGTGGATGTGGGTCGGTCTGGCCTTGAAGTGGATCAGGCGTTACTACGGGAGGGCTGTATTGTGCGTCCAGTGGCCAACTATGGTCTCCCCAATCACCTGCGGGTTTCCATCGGCCTGCCGGAAGAGAATGCCAGGCTGCTGGCAGCAATGCAGAAGGTGTTGGGCCAGTGTTGATAAAGCGTCTCGCCATTATTGGTGTTGGCCTGATCGGTGGCTCACTGGCCCGGGCGCTGCGCGCTGCCGGTGAGGTAGGTGAGGTAGTGGGCTGTGGCCGTGGCAAAGAGAACCTGGAGCAGGCGGTGCAACTTGGGGTGATCGACAGCTACACCCATGATGCTGGAGAGGCGGTGCAGGGTGCAGATGTGGTGTTTCTGGCGGTACCGCTGGGAGCCATGCGTGATACCTTTGCCGCTATTAAGGGGCAGCTTGGAGATGCTGCGCTAGTGACCGATGGTGGCAGTGCCAAGGGCAGCGTTGTCAATGATTGTCGGGCGGTTTTTGGCCGCGACCTGCCGGGCTTTGTGCCTGGGCACCCCATAGCCGGAACCGAGAATAGCGGGGTGGAGGCCTCATTTGCCGAGCTCTACCAGAACAGAAGGGTTATCCTGACGCCCACAGAGAGCACATCCGATGAGGCGCTACAGCAGATTACCACCATGTGGGAGATATGCGGTAGTGATGTCACTCATATGTCGGTGCAGCATCATGATGAGGTGCTGGCCGCAACCTCGCATCTTCCCCATATGTTGGCGTTTGCTCTGGTTGATTCACTGGCGAGGATGAAAGAGAACGATGAGATCTTCCGTTATGCTGCTGGTGGTTTCCGTGATTTTACCCGTATAGCTTCCTCCAGCCCGGTGATGTGGCGCGATATATGTATCGCAAATCGAGATGCCATCAGCTCCATTATGAAAGGCTATAGTCGTGACATGGCCGATCTGGCCGATACCATAAGCCGTGGTGATGGTGAGCATCTGCTGGAAATCTTCGAGCGGGCCAGGGAGTCTCGTGACCGTTATATTGATGGGATAACGGATACACCCGAATAGTTATATCTCTACCTTTTTTACTACCTGTGACTTTGTTGATACCCCATATATAGGCCATAGCATAATGAAAGTTATTATCCTTTTTCTGCTGTTGGTATCGCTGTGCGGACTATTGTTCAGCGGCTGGAAGGCGTGGGAGCAGGCGGTTGCATATGAGGTAGAGACCGTAAAAGTAATCAAGCGCCTGGATGCCGGTTCCAGGCTTGAAACCACCGGGCAACGCTTGTTGGAGTGGATTAGTCTTGGTACCTATTCAGGTTATTCAGATGAGTTGCAACAGATACTGAAACAAAAGAAATTACAGCAAGGACATGGTAAATCTGCATGGCAGCATACCGGGGTATTTTTTATATTTGTGTTGACACTTACCGGCCTGGCCTATGCCTTAAGATCTGACTGGTGTGATATGGCATATGCCATGCTTGGCGCCTCAATTATTGCCTTGGTGGTGGGCCTGGTAACGCCCATACTCACGGTGAGTGCGCATCAGGATCTGCCAGTGATCGGCGATACGGTATTGCAGTTCCAATCCAAGGGCATTGTCTCCACCATAGTTGCCCTCAAACATGCGGGAAATGCTTGGTTGGCCCTGTTGCTGTTTCTATTTAGTGTGTTTATTCCGATTGTGAAGACCTCACTGGTGGCGGTTACCATCTTTGCCCGTGGGCATAAACTAAGCCGGAAGGGTCTTAACTGGAGCAGGAGTATCGGCAAGTGGTCAATGACCGATGTGTTTGTGGTTGCCGTACTGGTGGTGTTTTTTGCCAATGAGCAGGATGGTCTGACCCAGGCCGAGGTTCAGGTGGGCCTATGTTTCTTTGCCGGTTATGTGGTGTTGTCACTGCTCGGCACCAGTATCATCGGTCATCGGCTGAATGATGGGAATGGTCCAGAGAGCTCTACCTCTTAATTGCTTGGAACAGTACCAGGATAACGCTAAGCCCAGCTATCATAGCCATAATTACCCCGGCATTAACATGTTCCGCTGTAACAAGTGAGGCAATCAGATATACAAAGCCGCTCACCAGGGTGGCAAAAAAAATCATGATCATGATAGGCCAGAAAGATTTCCAGGCGTGGGTCTTTACCGGGCCAACTATCAGTCTCCAGTAGATGTAGAACATGACTGAAAGAACAATTACAGCTGCGACTTGAGCTATGATATCCATGGTTTTTTGAAGGGTCCTGCAATAAAAAATGGCGTGATTGTACACGTGATATTGGTTTGCGTGGATGATATATGACAATTCATCATATTTCACTAACTGGGAGATTTTGAACTTCCGGGCATGAGTTGGCTGGTTCTGGCTGCAATACCAACTAACTGCTTGTTTTAACTGATATTCAGGTTTACATGTCAGGGGGGAACAGTTAAGCTTCTGCGTCTTTTAAAGATATGCATGAATACATATTTGTTATTCTGATCGGGGAAAGAATTGAGTTTATCCAGTAATCTGCTGTTTTCTGTCAAACCAGGCGGGCTTCTTACCGGGAGTGTGCGAGTGCCGGGTGATAAATCCATCTCTCACCGTTCCATCATGCTGGGATCACTGGCAGAAGGGGTTACCCATGTTACCGGGTTCCTTGAGGGTGATGATAGTCTTGCCACTCTGCAGGCATTTCGCAACATGGGGGTTCAGATTGATGGGCCAGAGGATGGCGTGGTTGTGATTCATGGCGTTGGTATGCATGGATTGAAACAGCCTGAATTAGCCTTGGATCTTGGTAATTCCGGTACCTCCATGCGCCTCCTCTCAGGATTGTTGGCGGGGCAGGGCTTTGATACCACGCTGGTAGGTGACACCTCGCTCTCCAGTCGCCCCATGCGTCGGGTTACAGATCCCCTTGCTCAGATGGGGGCGCAGATTGTATCCACTGCGGCGGGTTCTGCCCCATTGCAGATCAAGGGTGGTAGTAAATTGAGTGGGATCGACTATCCCATGCCGGTGGCAAGTGCCCAGGTCAAGTCATCTCTACTCCTTGCCGGTCTCTATGCCGAGGGGATTACTACTGTTACCGAACCGGCCCCAACCAGAGATCACACCGAGCGCATGCTGAACGGATTCGGTTATCAGGTGCAGCGGGATGGGAGTCGTATCAGCCTTTCCGGTGGTGGCAAACTCACGGCATGTGATATCGATGTGCCAGCTGATATCTCCTCAGCAACGTTTTTCCTGGTGGGGGCCACTATTGCACCGGACTCGGATCTGTTGCTGCAACATGTGGGGATGAACCCGACCCGGGATGGCGTCATAAATATTCTGTGTCTGATGGGGGCAAACATAGAGGTCAGCAACCGAAGGGATGTGGGTGGAGAGCCGGTAGCCGACCTGCGGGTAAGGTCTGCAACCCTGAAGGGGATACGGATACCAGAAGATCAGGTGCCCCTGGCGATCGATGAATTTCCAGCCATATTTATAGCCGCGGCCTGTGCCGAGGGTGAGACCATTCTTACTGGCGCTGAGGAGTTACGGGTAAAAGAGAGTGATCGCATCCAGGTGATGGCTGATGGTTTGGTGACCCTGGGCATTGATGCCCAGTCCACAGAGGATGGCATCCGCATCCAGGGTGGGAAGCTTGACGGTGGAGAGGTAGACAGCCATGGTGATCACCGCATCGCCATGTCGTTTGCCATGGCGGCGCTGCGGTCCAGTGGGGTGATCAGGATCCGAGATTGTCGCAATGTGGATACATCATTCCCCGGTTTTGTCTCCCTGGCATCAACATCTGGTCTCGAGATTACCGCTGAAGGTGAGGGGATATGATCCCGATAATTACCATTGATGGTCCCAGTGGCTCCGGTAAGGGCACCATTGCCAGCCTACTGGCTGAACGCCTTGGCTGGGAGGTTCTGGATAGCGGTGCACTCTACCGTCTGGTTGGATATGCGGCGGGAAAGTCAGGCATTGGCTTTGATCAGGTAGATAATCTGTGCGAAATAGCGAGAAATATGCATGTCATGTTTAAGGGTGACCAGCTCTTTCTTGATGGTGAAGAGGTAAGCAGATCTATCCGTACCGAGGTGGCAGGCAATGCAGCGTCCAAGGTGGCGGCGATACCTGAGGTCAGGGCGGCCCTGCTGGAGTGGCAGAGGTCCTTCGCCAGAGAGCCCGGACTGGTAGCGGATGGGCGGGATATGGGGAGTGTGGTATTCCCGGATGCGGATGTGAAGGTGTTTCTTACCGCGAGTGCAGAAGAGAGGGCGAATCGCCGCCATAACCAGTTGAAAGAAAAAGGAATAAGTGTTAGTTTACGTGATCTTGTCAGGGATATACGTGAACGTGATGAACGGGATCAGAACCGTGACGTCGCTCCACTGATAGCGCCGGTCGCAGCGCTTGAGGTAGAGTCGACCTCACTGTCTATTGACGAGGTGTTAGAGCAGGTTCTGGGAAAGGTGCGCACTGCATTTCCAGATCTGTGTGTATAGGTGGTTCATCTGCAGCTATTGCGGTGGGCTTAAATTTAACTTTTACCGTCGACCACCCAGTGTGGTTAGACGTTATCTGCGACCATTTCTAGGAATTTCAACTCATGACCGAAAGTTTTGCAGAACTATTTGAAGAGAGTGTTGCAAACACTCAGCTACGTCCAGGTGCCATCGTAATTGGTACCGTATTGGAGATCACTTCGGACTCTGTGGTGGTTAACGCAGGGCTCAAATCCGAAGGCGTAATCCCAAAGAATCAGTTTTTTGACGCCAGTGGTGGCCTTGAAGTTGCCGTTGGTGATCAGGTGGAAGTAGCACTGGAGGCCATGGAAGATGGCTTTGGTGCAACCCGCCTCTCCCGTGAAAAGGCCAAGCGTGAGCAGGCCTGGACATTTTTGGATAAGGCCTTTGAGGCTCAGGATACGGTTACCGGCCGCATCAATGGTAAGGTCAAAGGTGGCTTTACGGTTGAGCTGGGCGAGATTCGCGCATTCCTGCCGGGCTCCCTGGTGGATGTACGTCCGGTTCGCGATACCTCTTATCTGGAAGGTAAGGACCTGGAGTTCAAGGTAATCAAGCTGGATCGTCGTCGCAACAACGTTGTGGTCTCCCGCCGTGCCGTGGTTGAGACCGAATACAGTGCAGAACGTGAGGCCCTGCTGGAGAATCTGGAAGAGGGTATGGAGGTCAAGGGCGTAGTCAAGAACCTGACCGATTACGGTGCATTTGTTGATTTGGGCGGCATCGATGGTCTGCTGCACATCACTGATATGGCCTGGAAGCGCGTCACGCATCCTTCCGAGGTGGTAGAGATTGCCGATGAGATCATGGTCAAGGTTCTCAAGTTCGACCGTGAGAAGCAGAGAGTATCGCTTGGTCTCAAGCAGATGGGTGACGATCCATGGTCAAATCTGGCCCGTCGTTATCCTGAGCACACCAGGATCTTCGGTAAGGTTACCAACCTGGCCGACTACGGTTGCTTTGTTGAGATCGAAGAGGGTGTTGAAGGCCTGGTCCATGTTTCAGAGATGGATTGGACCAACAAGAACATCCATCCGTCCAAGCTGGTTCAGCTGGGTGACGAGGTTGAGGTTGTGGTTCTCGATATTGATGAAGAACGCCGCCGCATCTCTCTCGGTATGAAGCAGTGTCAGGCTAACCCATGGGATGATTTCGCAGAGAAACACAACAAGGGTGATCATATCGTTGGTAACATCAAGTCGATTACCGACTTCGGTATCTTCATCGGCCTGGAAGGTAATATTGATGGCCTGGTACATCTGTCTGACATCTCTTGGGATGAGGCAGGAGAAGAGGCTGTTCGCAACTTCAAGAAGGGTCAGGAGATCGAGACCGTTGTGCTTTCGGTTGATCCAGAGCGTGAGCGTATCTCACTGGGTGTTAAACACCTCGACAAAGACCCGTTCTCCAGTTACGTCGGATCTCATGCCAAAGGTAGTGTTGTCACCGGCGTGGTGAAGGAAGTTGATCCTAAGGGCGCTGTGATAACCCTGGCTGAAGGAATCGAGGGCTATCTTAGGGCCTCTGAACTGTCTCGTGACAGGGTTGAAGATGCACGTACCGTGTTGAAGGAAGGCACAGAGATTGAGGCAAAGTTTCTTGGTGTTGACCGGAAAAACCGCACTATCTCACTGTCCATCAAGGCCAAAGATGCGGCTGAGGAAGCAGAGGCAATTCAGAACTATGCTTCGGGTTCCAAGGCTGGTACAGCAACCCTGGGTGATTTATTGAAGGGGCAAATGGGAGATAATAGCGAATAATCGCATTATCTTAGCTGAGGGCTAGGACCGGGGGTCGCAAGACTCCCGGTCATATGATCAAGGGGAAAAACAAGAATGACAAAATCTGAATTGATTGATGTCATCGCAAAAGAGCAAAGTCACCTAGCGTATCGTGATGTTGAGCTTGCGGTTAAGTGTATTCTTGAGCAGATGAGCCAGGCATTGGCATCAGGTGAAAGAATAGAAATACGCGGATTTGGAAGCTTTTCGCTGCATTACCGTCCACCACGTCAGGGGCGTAATCCAAAAACAGGAACTACGGTTGCTCTTGCCGGTAAGCATGTACCACACTTCAAACCAGGCAAAGAGTTACGTGAGCGCGTAAACAATGGTTTTCAGAAAGAAAGAGAGCAGGCTGCAGAATAATTATTCATACATGCCAATAGCTGTCATGTAGTTTCATTGCGGTGCAATCAATGCATTTGCCCAAGTTACAAGCCATACCCTATAACCGGGACAGCGCACGTCTATTCTCCGCAGTAGCAGAGTGGCCGTGGTCGGTGTTTCTGGATAGCGGCAAACCCGGTTCAGACCAAGGTCGCTATGATATTATTGCGGCTGAGCCTGTAATCACGGTTGTCACTAGAAATGGAGAGACTCGGATTGTAGGTCCAGATAGCGATACCACATCCAGAGCCAATCCATTCGTACTGTTAAGAGAAACGCTGGGCAAGATCCAACGGACTGAATCTCTGCCCTTTATCGGTGGTGCCATAGGTTATGCAGGCTATGGGCTTGCCAACTGCCTAACAGCTCTTCCAACTGTTTCTACAGATCCCAGTGGTATGCCAGATATGTGTTTTGGTATATATGAGTGGGCACTGGTTGTGGACCACCAAAAGCGGCAAAGTTGGTTGGTGGGACAGAGTGAGGATGGTACCAGCGAGCAGCAATGGAATAATTTAATTGCACTCTTTTCCTTTTACCAGACCGTGCCTGAGGGCGAATCATTCGGTGTTGCCGGTGATATTCAGTCTAATCTTTCACTCCAGCAGTACTCTACTGCCTTCGATGAAATCCAGCGCTATATCCAGGATGGTGACTGTTACCAAGTCAATTATGCGCAAGAATTTTCCGCTAATTGTCATGGTTCACCCTGGAATGCCTATAGCAAGCTGCGAGAGTTAAATCCATCACCATATGGGGCGTATCTAAACACCCCATATGGTCAGATTTTGAGCAGTTCACCGGAACGTTTCCTTCGGTTGAGTGGTAAGTTGGTTGAAACCAAACCAATCAAAGGTACTAAGCCACGTTCCTCGAACCCGCAAGTGGATGCTGGATTGCTGCGTGACCTGGAAAATAGTGAAAAAGAGCGTGCAGAAAATTTGATGATCGTGGATCTTCTGCGCAACGATCTGGGGAAATGTTGTGAACCGGGAACTATTCAGGTTCCTAAGTTGTTCAAGGTGGAGAGTTTTGCAACTGTGCATCATCTGGTAAGCAAAATCACCGGAACCCTAGCTGCTGGCAAGGATGCATTGGACCTGTTGTCTGACTGCTTTCCTGGAGGGTCAATAACCGGAGCGCCAAAATACCGGGCGATGGAGATAATTGAAGAGCTAGAGCCGGATCCGCGTGGTATCTATTGTGGCACTGTTGGTTACATTGGGTTTGATGGGGAAATGGATACCAATATCGCAATCCGCACCATGGTGCACCGAGACGGCAAGATACATTTTTCCGCAGGGGGAGGCATTGTTGCAGACTCAAATATGGAGTCTGAATACCAGGAGACCTTCGATAAGGCAGGTGCGATTCTTGAAATGCTCGCAGGTAACTATTAACCGCGAAGAACGCAAAGGGCGCAAAGTTTTATCATATCAATTGATAAACTATTTTCTTTGCTACCTTCGCTTCCAGCCAAGGAGAGCGAAGCGAAGGCTGGTAGACCCCGGTAGCCGTGAGGCCGCACTGCTTACCCGGCGTGCGTAGCGCCAGAGGGGAAGCAAAGTAGGCATCTGAACACGGCGTCAAGTCATCTCGGGAGC
>JAAGZL010000846.1 GCA_024206335.1 Gammaproteobacteria bacterium | reverse complement strand
TTGGTGGCGTGCCCATCATCAACGTATCCGGTCGTACCTATCCGGTGGAGCTGCGCTACCGCCCACCGGAGGAGGAGGGCAGTAGCGAGCGGGATGAACAGATGCAGCAGGCCATTCTGGGTGCGGTGGACGAACTCAGCCACAAGGATCGGGGTGATATCCTGATCTTTCTCAGCGGGGAGCGCGAGATCCGTGAGACCGCCGAGACCCTGCGCAAGCACAAGATGCATCTGACCGAGGTGTTGCCACTGTATGCCAGACTGGGTCCGGCGGAGCAGGGACGTATCTTCAAGCCCGGTGGCGGGCGTCGCATAATCCTCTCCACCAATGTGGCGGAGACCTCCCTCACGGTACCGGGCATCCGTTACGTGATCGATGCCGGCTTTGCCCGGATCAGTCGCTACAGCCACCGCAGCAAGGTGCAACGACTCCCGGTTGAACCCATATCCCAGGCCAGCGCAAATCAGCGCAAGGGGCGCTGCGGGCGGGTGGCGGATGGCATCTGCATCCGGCTCTATTCGGAAGAGAATTTTGATTCGCGGGCTGAGTTCACCGAGCCGGAGATTCAGCGTACCAATCTGGCATCGGTGATCCTGCAGATGAAGATCCTGGGGTTTGGTGACATCGAATCCTTCCCCTTTCTGGATCCGCCGGATAGTCGCCTGATCAAGGATGGCTATCGGATCCTGGATGAGATCGGTGCAGTGGATGGTGAGCGCAGGGTCACCAGGGTCGGGCGGCAGATTGCCCGCCTGCCGGTGGACCCGCGTATCGGGCGTATGCTATTGAGCGCCGCCCATGGTCACTGCCTGGAGGAACTGCTGGTGATCGGTGCGGCCCTGAGTGTGCAGGACCCGCGGGAGCGGCCCATGGATAAGCAGCAGGCGGCAGATGAGGCACACCGGCAGTTTCGGCATGAAGAGTCAGATTTTCTCACCATGGTGAATCTGTGGCGACATCTGCAGGAGCAGCGCCATCATCTAACCAAACGGAAATTCCGCCAGCACTGCCGGGATAGCTTTATCTCCTGGAACCGGGCCCAGGAGTGGCGAGATATCCACCATCAACTGCGGGGCCAGATGCATGAGATGGGCTATAAAGAGAACCAGGCCGAGGCCGGCTATGAAGAGATCCATAAGGCCATGCTCACTGGGCTGCTGAGTAATATCGGGTTTAAAAAGAGCGGTAAGGGGTCTGAATACCTGGGTGGGCGTAACAGCCAGTTTCAGATCTTTCCCGGCTCTGGGCTGTTTAAAAAGCAACCCAAATGGGTGGTGGCGGCAGAGCTGGTGGAGACCACGAAACTCTATGCCCGTACGGTTGCATCCGTTCGTCCCGAATGGGTGGAGTCGGTGGCGGGGCATCTGGTAAAGCGCAGCTGGTCTGAGCCGCACTGGCAGAAGAGGCGGGGGCAGGTGGGGGCCTATGAACGGGTCACCCTGTTTGGTATCACCCTGGTTGCCCGGCGCAAGGTGAACTTTGGCCCCATCAACCCAACGGAGGCGCGGGAGATATTCATCCGCTTCGCCCTGGTGGATGGGGATTTTCATACCAAGGCCAAGTTCTGGCGCCACAACCGGGAGCTGCTGGAGTATATCGAATCCCTGGAACACAAGGCGCGGCGCCGTGATCTGCTGGTGGATGAGCAGGTGATCTATGAATATTACGACAAGCGCATTCCGGAGGGGATCTACAGCACCCCGCAGTTTGAACGTTGGTTGCGTGGGGAGACCGCCAGCAAGCCAAAGATCCTGCACATGCGTGAGGAGGATCTATGTAGACGGGAAGAGTATGGCCTGAGCGATAGCGACTACCCGGATAGCCTGGACCTGAATGGCATGCAGCTGCCGCTGATCTATCAGTTTGAGCCGGGGCAACAGGGTGATGGTCTGGCGCTGAAGATACCGCAGGCGGTGTTGAATCAGGTCTCTGAGGAGCGTTGTGAATGGCTGGTTCCTGGTCTGCTGCGGGAGCGGGTGATTGCCCTGATACGTAGCCTGCCCAAACAGCTGCGCAAATCATTTGTGCCGGTTCCAGAGCATGCGGATGGCTGTCTCAAACGGATGGAGCCATCGGACAGCCCCCTGGTGCGGGAGTTGGGGGAGCAGCTCAAGGCCATGACCGGGGTACATGTGCCGGAAGATGCGTGGGATGAGACCGCGCTGCCGGACCATCTGCGCATGAACTACCGGGTGGTGAATGACCAGGGTGTAACCATCGCCAGTGGACGTGACCTGCCACAACTACGTAAGGCCCATGCCAACGGCGACGCCGCACCGATAAAGCCACTGGCCGCAAGTGGGCTGGAGAGAGAGGGGCTTACCGACTGGGATTTTGGTGAACTGCAAGAGTCTATACAACTGGAGCGTGGTGGGATCAAACTCACCGGTTTTCCCGCCCTGGTGGACGAGGGTGACAGCGTCGCCCTGAGGGTGATGGATTCAAGGCCAAATGCCGAGCGCGCCATGCGGTCTGGTCTACGTCGACTGTTTATGCTCAGGCTGGCCAAGGATGTGCGTTATCTGAAACGCAACCTTCCCGGCCTGGAAAAGATGCGCCTGCAATACAGCAAGGCGGCCGCAGCGCCTCAGGGGTATGCGGCCAAATCTACACCTGATCTGCAATCAGAGCTGGTGGCCATGGTGCTGGATCTCACCTTTATTCAGGACATGCCATCTCTGCACACCGCGGCAGAGTTCCAGGCCCGGATCAGTGAGTGTAAGGGCGGGCTGATGAATGTGGCCGCGGATGTGGCGGTGCTGGTGCAGGAGATCCTGGAGTGTTACCAGCAGGTAAGAAAGGCCCTGGCCAAGGCCAACAAGATAAACTGGATGAACTCGGTTGCTGATATCAATCAACAGCTGGATCGCCTGGTGTTTCGTGGTTTTCTGCAGGTGACCCCGTACCCAAATCTGAAGCATCTTCCACGTTATCTGAGGGCAATAACCCAACGCCTGGACAAGCTTGCCCATGCCGCCGCCCGGGATCAGCAACAGCTGCGTGAGATGCAGGGGCTGTATCAGCAGTGGCAGGGGTGGGATGAGAAGTGCCGTAACAATCACAAGGTGGATCTGCGTATTGAAGAGCTACGCTGGGCGTTTGAGGAGTTGCGGGTATCCCTGTTTGCTCAGGAGTTGAAAACCGAGTATCCCATCTCCCTGAAGCGTTTGGAGAGGCGTTGGAAAGAGTTGGGGCTATAAGCTGATTAGCTTTTTGTGTGCTGTTGTATAGTGATTGAGCTGCTGATGGTTGACACTTAATTACACTGCTGTCTCGTTAACTTTCTAGCGCTGGTGCTAAGGCTATGAATTTAATATGTGGAAAACCGTCAGTGATTTGATAGACATGAGAAGTATCGAATTACGGTTACTTCTCCCTGTGGGAGAGAGAGTTAGTGGAATAGCAGTGCGTATATTTAGACAATTTGGTTATAGTTGATATAGTTGGTTACAGGTGGATATCATGTATGGATCGGTAAGCATATATGTTGGTAAGTGGAACTGTTTTATTGATTATGCGCGCAGTAGAAATGGGGTGCCGTATATAACATGAGAGTCAAGTTGACAATAGGCATTGGTTTGCTTGGGCTGTTCGCCATTGCTGCTTACTATCTGCAGCCGGTTATATTTGATGAGCCGGTTGTGGATGCCAGAAAGGAACTGCTGATTTATTGTGGTATTACCATGATTCAGCCCATGTCTGAAATAGCCTCGATCATTGAGCGCCAGGAGGGCGTCAAGATCTCCATTATTAAGGGTGGCTCCGGGAACCTGCTCAGATCGATCAGGTTTAATGCTGCAGGTGATCTTTAATCTGCCAGGGTCTGAATCCTATATCAAGATGGCCACAACAGATGGTTTGGTGGTCGACTCTGTTCATGTGGGCTTCAACCGGGCCGCCATGATGGTGCGCAAGGGGAATCCAAAGGCGATCCCACAGGACTTGGGTGCGATGAAAAACAGCGACTATTATGTGGTGATTGGAAACCCGGATAGCGGCAGTATCGGCAAGGAGACAAAGAAAATACTGACCTCTGCCGGAATCTTCGATGATGCCCTGGTGAATGCGCGGGAGATGACGACAGATTCCAAACGTCTGGTCGATGTGCTAAAAAATGGCGAGGCTGATCTGGTTATCAACTGGCACGCCACTGCGACGTGGTCGGCAAATATGGACCACGTTGATACCATGGCAATTGATAAAAAATATGCGACAAGCAAGCGACTTGTTCTGGGTCTGCTTGCCAGTACGAAATACCCGGCAATTGCCAGAAAGTTCATGACCTATGCTTCATCAGATCAGGGGCGAAAGATCTTTGATCGGTATGGACTCTATCGTGTAGAGCAGTAGATAGTGGCAAACTCAAACTCAAACTCAAACTCAAACTCAAACTCAAACTCAAACTCAAACTCAACTAGCCATCCTGTCAGGCGGCATATTATATGGCTGTCTCTCTCTCCTGACTATTTTGGTTACGCTCGCTACGGTACATACTAGCCTCCACAATAAAAGTATCCGCATTGATGAGCAACTGGTTAACCAGTCAGCCCGTCAAGATATTGGAGTTTCAATCTACCAGCGACTATTTGCCATCAAGGCATTTGTGCTCAAGCTCAGCATGCTTGATGATGTTTTGGAATTGCAGATAGTCAAAAGGCGCTTCGATGCTAACCTGCAGGTGGTAAAAAACGGGCTTGTGGTATTGCATGATGGGGGGGTGTTTGAGGATGAGATAGCGACAAATCTTCTCGGGCATAACTTCATGCATATGACCGTTCATTATAATAAACCACAACATGAAGGGTATGTTTTGGAGGTGCTGGAGCTGGGGCCAGCTATCCATAAGCTGGACGATCAGGTGCAGTTGCTATATGAGTTTACGGAGTCACGTATTACAGCCGAAGGTCCACAACAACAACTGAAGGTGCGAATACAAAACCTGCTGAAAGAGATCGGCACCGTCTTACAGCGTACACAGGAGAATACTGCCGGGATACTACATAACAGCCAACAAAAGATAGAATTGCTGTCTTTACAGCTCAAGCAGGCAGAACAGTTCCACGACAATGTGCGGTTGCCGGTGATTGTTGCGGCGCTGTGTCTTGCAACATATTCTCTATTTATCACACTGGTGCGGGTAAGAAGGATAAGAGAACAACGCGAGCAGGCCCAAGAACAGTTTCATCTACTACTGGATGCCACCGTGGAGGGAATTTACGGGGTGGATCTGGATGGAAATACCACCTTCGTCAATCCTGCCGCATCACGCATGCTTGGTTTTTCACCAGAGGAACTGATTGGTCGAGAGAACCATATGCTGATTCATCATACCCGGAGTGATGGCACTCACTACTCTGCAGCAGAGTGCCGCATTCTCGATGTATTGAGTGGTGGGGTTATACAAACCGTTGATGATGAACTGTTTTGGCACAAAGACGGCAGCTCTTTTTCTGTTGAATATTCAAGTACCCCCATACATCGTGATGGCGAAATTGTGGGTGCTGTAGTGAGCTTTCGTGATATCAGTGACCGAATACGTACAGAAAAACAGGTTCGTACCATGTCACAGGCGCTAGAGCAGAGCCCTGTTTCGGTCATCATGACTAACATTGGTGCCGATATTGAATATGTCAATAGTGCCTTTGAACAATCTACCGGCTACAGTGCGGCTGAGGTGATAGGGCAGAATCCGAGGGTGTTAAAATCAGGTAAGACCCCAGCCAGTCATTACCAGGAGTTATGGAAGGCTCTCCTTGCCGGCAAATCATGGCAGGGTGAACTGCAAAATTGTAAAAAGAATGGTGATGTTTTTTGGGAACGTGCCTATATAGCCCCGGTGCTGAATGAATCTGGTGAGGCTACTCACTACCTGGCGGTAAAAGAGGATATTACCGTGCAAAAACAACAGGGAGAACAGACGCTTCCAGCCAAGGAGAGCGAAGCGAAGGCTGGTAGACCCCGGTAGCCGTGAGGCCGCACTGCTTACCCGGCGTGCGTAGCGCCAGAGGGGAAGCAAAGTAGGCATCTGAACACGGCGTCAAGTCATCTCGGGAGCTG
>JAAGZL010000069.1 GCA_024206335.1 Gammaproteobacteria bacterium | reverse complement strand
AGAAGGTATCCTGGCGGGTATTTCCAGCGGCGCGGCCATGGCGATTGCCGACCGCGTTTCAAAGCAAGCCGGCAATGAGGGCAAAACAATTGTCGTTATCCTGCCCGATTCTGCCGAGCGCTACCTGTCGACACCACTTTTCGAAGGGGCATTTAGCGAAAAGGAAACCGCCCAGTAAGCAAAGCTCTATTGTTGACAGCTCACGGTCACGGAACCCGTCTCCGTGAGCTGCCGACCATCGCCAAGCGCAATACTTACCGTCAGCAGATTCTCACCACAGCGCCTTGGCTCAAAGCGAAAGCGCACCGCATTCGCATCGTATGCTTTGAGATACGGGACAAATTCGGTAAACACCACCGGCCCGTCGCTACCACCCTCACTCGCCAGCACCATCACCCCATTGCGATCCCGACCCGGTGAATAAATACTGGCGGTGACATCCACCTCCTCCCCAAGGGTCAGATTATCTGCGCTGAAGTCCAGGCGATCGATCACCACTTTATCGCTAACAGCCATCATTCCTCCCACCATCATTGATTGGGCAGTTGACTGAAGCGGAGCAGCCGGCGAGGCGACATAAAACAACTCTTTATAAAAAGCTGCATTATTCGAAAAGCTGGTTTCCAACTCAACAATTTCTACATCCCCATTGGGGGCTGGCGGCGCCTCCGAACCGAGAATGGTCACCCATTCAAAGGGCACCTCATCGATCCAGTTCAAATGTCCTGGCTTTTCAGTAAGCCCCTGATGGGGAACCTCTTCGATTTTGTTGCCCTGAGCATCTTCCGCCCAGGCCACCACCCAAAAACCAAAGTACTTACCCGCCTGGCCACTGGTATGCCATTTCGTCGATACCAAACGCCAATTTTTATTCTCTCCGGCATGCTGGTATTTTTTAGACTGAAAACCCGGCAGTGGCGACATAGACTCCTCCGCGATCAGGCGGCTACTGCCTATCGGCGCTTTGCTGCTATTATCCATTTCCTGTTCATAAAATCGAACCACCACCCTGCTACCCTCGGGCATGTCGACAAAGCTGTAATTATAAACACGCACCTGCAATAACATCTCATCGCCGTCCGTTGCCATAGTGCGGTTAGGCCCCTGATCTGTGGGCCGAATAAAGAAACCCCGCAGGTCGTAGAATTTATTAACCCAGCCATCGTATATATCCTCCCCCGCTTTTTTTGGAATACGTGGTATTGCACAGGTAACCTTGTAATCGCCCAGTGAGTTAAGCAGGCACTCTTCGGGGACGTCATTGCCGTTACCATCGCCGGCCTTACCCACTGCAAAACGGTAGCGATTGGGGTTGTTAAAAGCGATGTTAATGTTGCGCTTGTAAGCATTAGCTCCTGACTCCCACCACGACCCGACTCCCACACCGCCAGGATCGACGGTATAGGCCACCTGCAGGGGTCCACTGGAGACAATATCGGCACCCTGAATCAAATCGTAAGCGCTCTTTTCGTCTTCACCACTCCAACTGTCCAGCACCTCTCCCAATAAATAAGGACGCAAATTGTAAGCATAATGTCCCGGGTCCTTAAAACTACGGGGCTTGTTAATTTCAATACCCATCGACGCGGAAAAATTAGAGGCCCCGGTGCTGACATCACCCCAACCGGTGCTGCCGTTGTAATCGACGGTGGTACTGACATTGACGCCGGTTCCCGATACGACCTTGGACAAATCAGGAAAACCGTAGGAAATTGATGTCGAGGCATGCCAGCTGGCTTTGTGCATGACTCCCACCGTATTTTCCTTTCCCGCTCCCTGGCTCCAGTTAAGCGTGTATTCCTGCGCGGAGCTGTCGGTACTAAAGGAGGCCGGGAAATTATTACTGTGCAGCATTAAAGCAGGGTTTCGTTCAGCCAACTGATCGTAGTCCCAGGGGTAAGAGAAAATATTGTGAGGCTCGTGCACCGGCTGATACCAGCGTAATAAATTACCATTAATCAGCCTACTGTCAGAGACGGCCGGTACGGTAATCTGAATAACCATCGGCATCCGCTCCTCATCGCTACAGTCGGGTACAGTCACCGGGCAAGCCGTCTCGCCAATAACCGGATATAAGTAGTAATTCATCACTGTGCTGGTATAACCGATCAAATCAGCGGCGCCGGTGCCGCCGGTTATGGTTGAGGAAAAACTCTCCTGCATATTCCAGCCTTTGTCTTCCATTTCGTCGCTGGCGTAACCTCCGCCCGCTTCAGCCTTGACAGAAAATGTACCCGCTAAGGCAGAAAATAGTGATTTTTTATTGGAATACTCCGCGCTTGTGGTGCCATAGACCGAGTGGGATAGTGTAGTTTTTTCGGTAAATGTCGAGCTGACATCTTCGCTATCACTGCGTTTGAACTTGCTGTAAAAACTCTCCGGAAGCGCACTAAAGTTGGTTAGCAGCGGCTCATTGTATCGCAGGGTTTCTATATAAGCGATATGCGATGGCGGCGCGCCCAAAATCAACCAGGGCTGCATATGCTGCTCTATCCGTACCACATCGGGCTCACCCAGTCGCAGGGAGCGATTCTGTATATCTGCACTGCGCAGCAGATTAACATGCTTACCTCGATTCCCAGGATTATTCAGCAGCGAGTACTCACCACCCAATGCGGCCGGAAAATCATAAATTCTTCCCCAGTTAAATACTAAATCCGTATCAGTACTGCCAAGCGGATCAAAAATACGCAGCGAATGATCCGCGCCGCCATCCGTTGTTGTAACGGCCACTCTGGCATTAAATGCCCCAGATTTATGCGCCCCATTGGAGGCATCAGACAGGTCCTTAAAATGCCCCACCGCCAGCCCGCTTAGACGATGCCCTTCAATATGCGGCAAAAACCAGGAGCGTACTTTTATTGGCTCGTCGGTGGGGCCATCAAAACTTATATCCAACAGCCGGTTATTGTCGAACTCTTTGTAACCAACAGCCATTACCGCACGATCCTTGTAAGATCCCCAATCCAGACGACCACTGTCTAAAAATTGATAACTGGGGCTGGTGAAATTGACGTGAAAGCCCGCCAGATCAACATTCTGAATCAGCTGCGGATTCATCTGTTCATCAAAATTGTAATAAAGCAAACGCACACTCCCCCAACTACCCGGCTGGTTGATGCTGTAGGCGAACAATAACTCATCGCCAAAGCCACGATAGTTACCCACCGTCACCGAGGCACTGACACCACTACCGGCACTGACGACTTCGTCGTGCGTCACATCCCATGGAACCAGCCCGTGATCGATAATATGCCAAGCCGGTTTTTGCTCGCAGAGATTGCCTGCTGCACTGTAGCCGTTGCAGACCGTGATTACGCGCATGCCCTGTTCGGTTACATAAACAATATTTTTATTACCGTCGTTATTTAAATCGCCAACTACGGGATTATCGAAACGCGGCCGATAATTGCTCGAATTCCCCTGTCGCTTAAACTGCTGTGACTCCAACAATTTACTGCCGGTTACAGAGGGATCAGAGGCGCGTATGATTGACCAATAGGAGTAGTTATAGGCATCATTACCGACCGAAGGGTCGTAGAGATAATTCACGACGAAAATCTCATCGACGCCATTGCCATTAAAATCCGCTGCCACACTGGCATTGCCATTAAAATCCGCTGCCACACTGGCATTGCCATCAACACCCTCCGCCTTCAATACCTTCCTGTATAAAAGCTCGCCATCCGAAGACTGATCGAAGACCTGGACACTCAGACGAATATGACAGGGATCTGCATCCAGTTTATCGGCACCAACAACTACATACTGATCTTTGCCACTATCCCAGTCGTACAGACGGGCAGCAAAAGCCTCTGAACCGACATGCTCGGCCGAAGAATTGCACTGGTGTTTACCGGTAACAACATCACTTTCCGCACTAGTCACAGCGTCATCATCCGTCAAAAAGACTGATGCTTCACTATAGGCGTACCGGGTCAACTGATTGGCATCCGGATAATAGACATAATTTCGGGAGTAAATCAGATCATCGGCAGGCAATAGCTGCGACGTACCTTTCAAGGGATGTTCTGTCTCAGCCAGAGTAAAGCCAGCGCCAAAGATCAAAACGATTACGCCTGCATTACTGCCAGCGCCCCTTTTAGCCATTCGACAGAAAATAACTGCTACTAGTGAACCCCATACATTAATCAAGCGATTCATATTTCCCCCATTACCGATATATTATCGCTGCATGCATAAATCAATCATGCAATGTGACCATCAGAGGGAAGACTAGCGAGCAAAGATTACTGCAATATGACAAATAAAATATTTTCTGAACCGCTAATAATTGACCAGTAAAAATACCTGCCATCAATAGCAAAAAAATACTCTATAGAAAAAATTCTCTTGCTGAGGATAATGCTCAGGTATTGGCTAATTTGGAGCTGCGGATTGATCTTAATCCCGATGGAACGACTATGTATTATTGCTGGGCCACTAATTTGAAGGCACCGGTATCCGTTCATATGAATATCGATGCATTTTATCCTAACAGACAGTATGAACAGATTCGTGCGCAGTTGGAGAAGGCCAATAAGGGAATAATGCCTGTTGAGGAATTAATGTGTCAGTTACAACGCTTACGGAAGAAAGCGCAGCTCTGACGCATGAAAACAATAAGCCTATAAGTATCAAATGGTTACAGTCTGATTATGTAACTTCTCAATAAGCCGGGGCAATCACTGGATTTTCCTGAAAAATATGGCATAGTTCCGGGCATGAAAAAGCTTCCACCGCTGCCTGAAGTTCCAGAAGAAGAGCAAACACCTCTAGTGAAGAGCTTATT
>JAAGZL010000068.1 GCA_024206335.1 Gammaproteobacteria bacterium | reverse complement strand
TATATCCGAAGCCAAGAAAAAGCGGATGAACGGCAAGATCAATTGCGGTTTGGACAATATTAGCGCCTTGGGCGCTTACTTGAGCCCTTTGAGGGCGTCATCCAATAAGCCTCCGGCTATGCCGGAGGTCATTTAACTTCGAGAAATCAAGGCATTAACCAATTATCCTATACCAATTTTGCATAGGCGTATTCGCAATCACATGCTAGAATGATAATTATCAATCGCAGGCTATTGACGCTTAAACGGCTGCGCCTAACAGTTTGGAGAATGCAATGAAGTTTCTGTCTGTCGCAACACTTTTATTGATACTACTGTTATCAGCCTGCTCAGATGAGCCGGCAAAACAGGGCCAGTCAGATCCCAAGACATCAGTTGACAAAACAGTAGCTAAAACAGCCGAACCAGCCCAGGTAGCAGATGCCTCCAAACCGGCCCAGGCAGCAAAAGCCTCCAAACCAGCACAGGTAGCAAAGGCCAACAAAGCGGCCCAACCCTCAACAAATTCAACTTCGTCAGAAACAGCTCCTCAGCTAACCCTCGCAGAGCTTATGCCAAAGCCAACAGCTGATTCAGAAAACTGCGTGATTGATCCTGTAACAGGCCGGGTAGTCTGCAGCACAGGCCTCTGTGCCATGTTTAATGGATTATGCCCACCTGGAACCCCAATGGGCATGGCAAAAATTCCATTTGAGATAGGCTACAACGTTATGACATCATTTAGCTCTAGCGCCTTAACTGTGGTCAAAACTGGTTTGGAGAAGACAGATGCAGGAGCCATGGTTGTCAAGAAAGCCACTAACATCTGGTCACGGATCAAGAGAGCTATCGATGCATTGATGACTGATCCACCAGAGGAATTTGCTCCTATCGAAAAAGATCATATTTACGGTACCAAGAGTATGGACAAGCCAAAAATAACGTACCAAAAGGCCAAATAGAGAGATATCTGAGCAGTACCAGACATTCAACTACAGCATCAAAGCCAATCAGCCTTATTTAGTCCTGACACCACACCCCTTCTAGCCACAAACCATACTATTAACCTGGATGCCACAGATTAGGCTGTGGTGCTATAATGCTGCGTTTTCCCAACAGACAACGAGTATTAAGTTATGGAACTAACCTCCCTTACAGCAGTTTCTCCAGTTGATGGCCGCTACGGCAGCAAAGTCACTGATCTGCAGCCGATATTCAGTGAATTTGGACTTATCAGGCACCGGGTACAGGTTGAGATACGCTGGCTTCAGGCCCTGGCCGCCCAGCAGGAGATTGCAGAGGTTCCAACACTTAGTGAACATGCAGACAACATCCTCAACGGTATCATTGACAAGTTCAACGTAGATGACGCGCAACGAATCAAGAATATTGAGCGCACCACAAACCATGACGTAAAGGCGGTGGAGTATTTTCTAAAGGAAAAAATCGCCGGAAACCAGGAGCTGGAAGCAGTCAGCGAGTTCATCCACTTCGCCTGCACCTCCGAGGATATCAACAACCTATCCCACGCACTCATGTTGCGTGAAGGCCGAGGCCAGGTGCTACTTCCACAGATGGACGATGTTATTGGCGCCATCAAGGCTATGGCCCACGAACATGCCGACAAGCCGATGCTGTCACGGACCCACGGTCAACCAGCCTCCCCCACAACCCTGGGCAAAGAGATGGCCAATGTAGCCTTTCGCCTGCAGCATCAACGTAACCAGGTGGCCTCCATCCCCATGCTTGGAAAGATCAACGGCGCAGTTGGCAACTACAACGCTCATATGGTGGCCTACCCTGAACTGGACTGGCCAACATTCGCCCAGGGGTTCGTAGAGTCCCTGGAATTAACCTGGAACCCCTACACCATTCAGATCGAGCCCCATGACTATATGGCGGAACTGTTTGATGCCACGGCTCGCTTCAATACTATACTGATTGATTTCTGCCGCGACATCTGGAGCTACATCTCTATTGGACACTTCAAGCAGAGGACCATCGCTGGTGAGGTTGGATCATCCACCATGCCGCATAAGGTTAACCCCATCGACTTTGAAAACGGTGAAGGCAACCTGGGTATAGCCAACGCTCTATTTGGGCATCTGGCAACAAAACTGCCTATATCCAGATGGCAGCGCGATCTGACTGACTCCACAGTGTTACGCAATCTCGGTGTAGGCTTTGCACACTCCAGCATAGCCATGCAGTCCATCCTGCGAGGCATCTCTAAGCTGGAGGTAAACAGTGCAAGCCTGGAACAGGATCTGAACGCAAACTGGGAGGTACTGGCCGAACCGGTTCAGACCGTCATGCGCAGATACGGTATCGAGAAACCATATGAGAAGCTGAAGGAAATGACCCGGGGACAGCGCATCACCCAAGCCGACATGCAACAGTTTGTGGACGGACTGGAGTTACCTGATGAGGCCAAAGAGGCACTAAAAAAACTGACCCCAGCAAGCTATATCGGCAATGCCATCGAACAGGCAAATGATGTTTAGTGAGTAAGACAGATAATTTGGTAATTCTCAGCCATCTTTCCTACTAGCTCGCATATTGCATGAAGAGGCACTGAGGAACCTATAATTAGTTTTGAGTTCCCAGCAGCACATGGACGTGCTGCCATTTTCTTTGGCCATCAGCTATTGAATATAAAGCAAAAGGCTACATATTTTCCCTTCCATGCTCAGATTAAACCATGAACGACTACAATCTGGTTCCCCTGGCATAGACACATTAAAGTCGGCCACACCATCTCCCATCAAAATCACCTTCCTGGCACACAAACTGTGAAGTAATTCACACCCAACCAGAATCACGTTAGCTAGACTTATATCTGAATTAGCGTTGTTGTTCATCGATAACACCCAGTTCCCCGATTACCCTGCTTACCATCCCTGGTGCGCGGGGTTCTTTTTTTTACGCTGATATTGTCTACACTTAAACCGTAAGCCACGAAGCTGATAAACTAGGATCGAAGGTCAGAGGGCGCAGAATGAGTGCAAGTAAAACCACCCCTAAATTGTTGGATGCCATACTTGGACACACCAGTGGCAATACTCATCTAAACAGCGCAGAACAGTGCCGCCAGGCTGCCTTGATGCTGACATCTCAGGCTCAACAGTCCATCCACATATTCAGTCACGACCTGGAACCACAAATATACAACCAGGCTCCTTTACTGGAGGCAGTAAAGGAGCTTGCCATCCACTGTAAACAACCATGCATCAGAATTCTGCTTCAGGATAACGAAAAGGCACAAAAAGAGGGACACAGACTGCTACAATTATGGCGTCGTCTCACCAGTAAAATAGAGATCAGGCGACCCCATCCAGACTACATCGACCATCCAGAAAGCTTTCTGCTGGTAGATAGAACCGGATATCTGCACCATAGATTCTATTCTGGCTATGAGGCCACAGTTGATTTTAACTCACCACTGGAAACCAGAAGACTTGATGATTTTTTCAAAGAAGTGTGGAATCAAAGTGAACCCGATTCCGATCTACGGGATCTACACATATAAAAGTACTATCAGGATCAATAATGCGACCAATTCCACTACTACTACTACTACTACTACTGCTGTTATGTTATTGCCATACCATAATCGCTGGCAATCCCATGGAGATCATCCAACTCAAGGCACGTCCAGCCAATGAGATCATCCCCATCATCAAACCACTACTGGAACCTGGCAGCAGCCTGACCGGCATCAACAACCAACTTATAATCCACGCTACACCACAACAGATCACTGAAATCAGAAAACTATTGGAGCAGATCGACCGTCCCTCCCGTAAACTAATCGTATATGTGCGCCACGGTGCCAACTATAACCTAAACCGAGACGGTATCAGCCTGGATATCAACCGGAAACTGGGCAGGCACTCCAGGATTGTAACCGGACGCCGCACCCCATCCGGGAGCAGTCGCCTCAGCGCCAGATCCGCCAGCACCAGAAATCAACTGGATTCCACCCAGCATGTGCAGACCCTGGAGGGCAAACCCGCCTTTATCGCCACTGGCAAATCTGTACCCATAGATGAGCAGACCACCATAATCTCCGGCGGTGTGGTCCAGCAGCAAAACACCATCAGGTATCGTGATGTCACCACCGGATTTTACGTTGTCCCATATCTCAACCGCAACCAGGTCACCCTCAATATTTCACCACAGATGCAGCGTCAGGGCTCTATCCACGGCACCTACGATATTACCGGGGCTCACACCACCATCAGAGGACGGATCGGTGAGTGGTTGACCGTTGGTGGGGTCGCAAGTAGCATCGAGCACAACCGTTCAGACATACTCAGAAGATCCAGGACATCCGGTCATGACGACAGATCTATTCAACTGCTGGTGCAGGAAATCCAGTAAGTTACTGCCAGTTTAATCCTGTAAATAGTAACCTCCCCATAGCATAATACCCCGCTGGAATATCCAGCATCCAACAGCAATTAAAAGCCATAGGAGAACAGCCATGCCTGAAACCGGCGAACTTAACCAACTCATATCTAACTATGTTGTTCCGTGGGGGGTAAACATTGTCCTGGCCCTGGCCATATTTATCATTGGCCGCATCCTCTCCAAGATGCTGGTCCGGCTGTTGAAGAAGATCCTGCATGAGACCGGCATGGACAATATCCTGATCAACTTCATCTCTTCCATCGTCAACAGTGCCCTGCTGCTATTTATAATCATCGCATCACTGAACCAGCTGGGTGTAGACACCACCTCCCTGATTGCCATTCTGGGTGCTGCCGGTCTAGCTGTGGGCCTGGCCCTGCAAAACTCCCTGCAGAACTTCGCCTCTGGCGTGATGCTGATCATCTTCCGCCCGTTCAAGGCTGGCGATATGGTGGAGGCAGGCGGCGCCTCTGGTGTTGTTGAATCCATTGCCATATTCAACACCGTAATGCGCACCGGTGACAACCGCGAGGTGATAGTACCCAATGGAGCCATTTACAACGGCACCATCACCAACTATTCAGCCCGCACTACCAGACGCATAGATATGGTGTTTGGCATTGGCTACGAGGACGATATCAAACTGGCCAAAGAGATCATGCAACAGATTTTAACCAGTGATGATCGCATCCTAAAAGAGCCAGAACCGCTGGTTGCAGTGGCCGAACTTGCCGACAGCAGCGTCAACTTCAATGTCAGACCCTGGGTTAATACCACAGACTACTGGGCGGTAAAATTTGACCTGACGGAGAAGATCAAACTGGCATTCGACGACAAAGGCATCTCCATACCATATCCGCAGATGGACCTGCATATCGACAAACAGGATTGAGCAGTAACACTTCAACAGAGGTCCATCAGCTATATATGTCCCCGCAGAACTACACCGTTGGCCAACGCTGGATCAGCGACGCCGAGCCTGAACTCGGCCTAGGCACCCTGGTAAAACGCGAACATCGCACCATTACCTTCATCTTCCCGGCCAGTGGTGAGTCCAGGATATATGCCAGCAAGAACGCACCCATCACCCGGGTCATGCTCCAACCTGGTGATATCACCGAAAGCAGTGATGGCCTGATCCTGAAAGTGGAGTCGGTGCGGGAGATAGATGGCCTGATGCTGTATGTAGGAGTTCTGGAAGACGGCAGCACAGCAGAGCTGGCGGAAGAATCCCTCAGCAATTTTCTCCAGTTCAACCGCCCGCAGGAACGCCTGTTTAATGGCCTGATCGATGACAACCACTGGTTTGATCTACGCCGCAGAACCATTGAACAGCAGCAACATCTCGCCCAATCAGAGCTGCTGGGGCTGGGCGGGGTTCGCACCGAACTACTGCCACACCAACTCTACATCGCCCATGAGGTGGGACGACGTCTGGCCCCCCGCATCCTGCTGGCCGATGAGGTGGGACTAGGCAAGACCATTGAAGCCTGTCTGATTCTGCATCGACAGCTGTTGAACGGGAGTGTCAGTCGCGCCCTGATCGTGGTCCCAGAACCCCTGCTCCACCAGTGGCTGGTGGAACTGATGCGCAGATTCAATCTATGGTTTAGCCTGTTCGATGAAGAGCGTTGTCGCGCCATAACGGAATCAGGTCAAGGCGACAACCCATTTCAGGCCGAACAGCTGATCATCTGCAGTCTGGATCTACTGACCAGTTCCACCCAGCGTCTGCAGCAGGCCATGGCTGCTGACTGGGACATCCTGATTGTAGATGAGGCCCATCACCTGGAGTGGCACAGTGAGGCACCGAGCCCGGCCTACACCGCAATAGATAATCTCTCCCGCTGCATCCCCGGAGTTCTTCTGCTTACCGCTACCCCGGAACAGCTGGGACGCTCTGGACACTTCGCCCGTCTGCGACTGCTCGACCCAGATCGATTCCACAGCATCGAGGCATTTCAGCATGAGGAGCAGAGCTATCAGCCAGTGGCAGAGGCTGCAACCCAACTACTGGAGGATAATCAACTCCCACAACAACTGATTGACACCCTGTTACAGATACTCGAACAGGACCATGCCACACCCCTGATTGAACAACTCCAGGATACAAACAGAGAACCGGATGAGCGAGAGCAGATCAGGGATGAACTCATCGAGATGTTACTGGATCGTCACGGCACAGGCAGGGCGCTGTTCCGCAACACCCGTGATCGCATAAAGGGGTTTGCCCGCCGCCAGCTGCACAGCTATCCGTTGCCACTACCCGAGTCCTATTCCATCCTCACTACGACCACGGATCCAATGCTACAACTCTACCCGGAGACAATCTACCAGGCAGAAGACGGAACCCCATGGTGGCAGTTTGACCCCAGGGTGGAGTGGTTGATAGAGAAGCTGCGCGAACTCAGGGGCGAAAAGATACTGCTCATCTGTGCCCATGCCGAGACCGCACAGGGGCTGGAGCAGGCACTACGGCAACGTGAAGGGATCGCTGCCGCCCTGTTTCACGAACAGCGTAGCATTGTGGAACGAGATCGAGCTGCGGCCTGGTTTGCCGACCGGGATCAGGGGTGTCAGATACTAATCTGTTCAGAGATTGGAAGTGAAGGACGCAACTTTCAGTTTGCCCATCATCTGGCACTATTTGACCTCCCCACCAACCCGGACCTGCTGGAACAACGTATCGGCCGACTTGACCGCATCGGTCAACACCATACCGTGCAACTGCATGCGCCCTACTTCCAACACAGCGCCCAGGAGATATTACTACACTGGTACAACGAAGGTCTAAACGCCTTTGTACACACCTGCACACCGGGGCAGCAGATTGCATCCCAGCTACAACAAGAACTCACCCAGGCCATGGGGAATGCCGGGAGTGATACTGCAACACTGGACAACCTGCTTACCACCACCCGCAAGCTTAATCTAAAGATCAACCAACAACTGCAAAACGGGCGTGACCACTTGCTTGAGCTGAATTCATGCCGGATGCAAGAGGCCAACAGACTAAAACAGGAGCTTGCCGCACAGGACAGTTCCAGCCTGCTGTTCGACTATATGGATGACCTGCTATCCGCCTTTAATCTGGAGGTTGATTTCCACACCCAGCAAAGTCTGGTCATCCAGCCTGGCGCTCATATGCAGGTGGAACATTTCCCACACCTGCCAGAGGATGGCGTCACCATCACCTATGATCGTACCAGCGCACTTATGCATGAAGACTGGCAGTTCCTAACCTGGGAACACCCAATGGTGGTTGATGCCATGGAGATGTTGCTGGAAAGGGAGAACGGCAACAGCAGCGCCATTGCCATACGACATCCCAGCCTCAGCGCAAACTCAATATACCTGGAACATCTATTCATACTGGAATGCCCAGCACCCAAAGCCCTACAGGCCGGACGTTACCTGCCCCCTACCCTGATACGCAAGGTAATGGACCAGCAACACTCGGAATTGAGCACAACCATGCCACCCAGCTTTATCACAGAAAACATATTGACCCTGGACAAAAACATCCTACGCAAACTGATACCCCCCCTGCGCAAACGCATTCAAGGCATGCTGCAACAGGCAGAGCAAAAGGCCGAATCCAGAGGCGCTCAACTGATAGAGACCGCCATCAAAAACATGCAGGAACAATACAGCACAGAGATCGACCGGCTGGGTTCACTGCAACAGGTCAACCCCAACATCAAACCTGAGGATATCCACAGACTACAGCAACAGAGATCATCACTTGAAGCGCACATGCTGGCATCAAGAGTACGACTAGATGCAGTCAGGCTGGTAGTGGCACTCTAAGAAACCAGACGAGGCAGAGATCAGACCATTCCTCTTTTTGCAGTTTGATATATCCTGATTTTTGTCACTAAACAGGGTGTTTGACTGGCGCTCCGATGCTAAGGTAAGCTGGAGCTACAAGGCGCAATGCACAGCTGCAAGAAGTTGGGATAAAAGAACAATATCAAGGATGTACATATGGTTACGTCATTATACGACCTACCAAAACCAAAAATACCCAACCACTTTACCCCCCCGTTCAAACCCGGCAATACCTTACCTGCCGGTGCAAATAAAATACACAAAACCTGGAAATAACTAGATGAGTTATACAGACTCCGCCTATCTCGATATACAGAGAGTCTGTCTATCTCACTTTATGCACAATAAAATGAGATGCTCATGAGGATTGAAGAAAACATACCGTTGCTAGAGGATATATTCTCTGAATGGAAACACATCATCGGAAATGAATATCAAGGTTATCGGAATCACGTTTACCGAATGGTTCATTTTTGCCTCGTTCTACGGAACTGCAATGATGAGGAACGAGAAAAAATAATAATAGCCGGAGCTTTCCATGATATTGGCATATGGATTAAAGATACCGTTGATTACATTCCGCCCTCCTTACCGCCAGCAATGGAATACCTGAAAAAAAGAAATCTAGAAGCATGGTCAACTGAGATAGAACTAATGATTACCGAGCATCACAAGATCAGAGAATATAATGATACAGACTATCCACTTGTCGAAATATTTCGTAAAGGAGATTTGGTCGATTTTTCCCTTGGTATATTTAAATTTGGTATATCTAAGGCTTATATAAATCAGGTCAAAGCCAAATTTCACAATGCTGACTTCCATAAAAACTTGGGTAAGAGAGCGACAAAATGGTTTATTAGGCATCCATTAAACCCTGCTCCTATGATGAAATGGTAATGCATAACAAACGCATAAACACGGACAATTTGCTACGCTATGCTTCACAAATTACCGGTTATGCGAGACGTTATGTATCACTATCCAGCCTCTGTTATTTGTACTACCATGTATTACAAATAACTACATTCTGGATGTAACTACGAGTATTACTAGTATTCGGCTTACTGACGATATTGATAAACCCTTAGAATTATTAGCTAAAAAACTCGATAGAAGTAAGAACCATCTCATAAATCAAGCTATTAAGGAGTTTTTAATCAAGCAGTCACTAGAAAATTCTAGATAGCAAGATACGCTTGAAGCGATCGAATCTATTAAAGCTGGTAAATCCCTCGATGAAACAGATGTAATGCATGGCTTAATAACTGGGGTACAGACGCTAGAACACTCCCCGCTAAATTATAAAAGTAAAGTACTCACCAGAGTCAATTGGCGATCTTCAACAGGTTGTGGAATTTATAGAGAATAAGAATCAGTATGCAGTTCGTAGAATTGCTATTGATCTGCAAGAGGGTGTAGAAAAGCTTAAACAATTCCCTCTGATTGGGTTGCCAATTTTAAAGGCCACTGACCCAGAGCAAATACGTGATCTTTATGTAGGTTGATTATACTGTACGCTATTTCATCACCAATGAAGTCATGTATATTCTAAGAATTTGGCACAGCAAAGAGAGTGAAAAAAAATTTATAACGAGCACATCAAATTCACTCCCTTCGGTCACCCTACGCTCACAAGCTCGCACGGTTTATGTGGGCAAGACCAGTGTGGTAATTTAATAAACCAATGAACAATCTTGCAACGTTCTTACGCACCAAAGGAATAAGTATTGTATGGATAAGTGCTGTATTCAGCCCGGTTTTATTAGTAATGGGAACTATTGAGGATAAACAATTACATTTAGTACTTGGTTTGATTTTAATGTTACTTGTGCTCTGGTCAATAATGGACGGGATTAAGGCTCTACGAAATCGCATGGTGTCAAATTTTATCGGTTCAGTTTTCATACCAATAGTTTCAATCGCTTTTGGTACAGTGTTTGCGATCATGAAGTATGCTAATCCTAGTTAAATTCATGTAACAACAACTTATCTTTTCGTGCAACTTATAAGTTTTTGTTTAGTCAATTACAACAGCAATTTTATGGTGAATTGAATAAGCTTAGCTTAATTTCAAATCAGTAATATATAAAGATAATCCAGATTGGTTACCATATTTTTATCCTAGGTTTTACACTGGAAAATATGAGGAATATTTAGGACTGATAAATAAATATGCTGACCCTATGCCGGAGGCACAACAATCTACTTTTGAAAAACTAGATAGCGGGCCCACCAGCTTACTTTGGCAGTTTTTTTAGGCTAGCTGTATCTTAACCGTCTCACTCCCGAACTTGATAATATCGCCAGAAACTATTTTTTTACGTTTTCTTGTCTCAATCTCGCCGTTTACTAAAACCTGGCCTGCAGCAATAACGACCTTTGCCTCACCACCGCTGGGAACCATTCCTTCAAATTTAAGGATTTTGTAGAGCTCAACCGGCTCTGTGGTAATTTCTACTTCTCTCATTCTTTGACTACTCTTTATCTTGCATGATTTGATTTAGTAAATATAAGAGCCGCATTACAGCTCCCCTATCATCTGCTCCAGTAATATTTACTCATATTAACTGATCAAGTCTTTCCAGGGCTTCGCGCGCGCGCAGTGGCAAGGATATGGTACCACTAGGTCCATGGGAGTCTCTGGGGTTGATTCTAACCAGGCTGCCATTCATGGATTCAGCAGCGGCTCTCACGGTTGGAATTGCCTCACCAGCCCCAATTTCAATGGTTACAATATTTTTATCTTCTTGCTCTAACTTCCATGCATTGTAACAAACACCCTGCCTGTCCGAGCGCTTGGATACCCACCCATAATCACCAAACATCAGTATATTTGGTCTTGCTGTGGCACCGCAAAATTTGCACTCGGGTAGAGGTCCGGTTGCACGTAGAGATTCCTGATCAACTACAATATCCAGCCTTGAAACCGGCCAGATCTCATCTCTACATGAATCACTACATTGCAGATAGTTAATTGAACCATGACACTCATATATCTGCTGCTCTGCAAATCCCATTTTTTGAAAATGGCCATCGACATTAGAGGTAAAGATAAATGGTTCTGTACCTTTAGCTGCACACCACCGTTGTAATATCTCAAACCCTGGGTGTGGATTAGTAACCTGATACATCTGAAATCTATGGCCATAAAAACCCCAGGCCCGTTCAGGGTCATCTTGAAACCATATGGGATTTGCCAAATCATAAAAGGTAATCCCCTCATCCTTGAGCAATGGATATGCCTTCCAAAAACCTGCATCACCCCGAAAATCAGGCAGCCCTGAGTCCACTCCCATACCTGCGCCTGCGGCTAAAAATATTACATCTGCGGCTTTGATCGCCTCTGCCGCCAACTCAAACACTTCCTTCATGACTTGATCTCTATGTTCTATGGAAATAGTAACCTGATACGGTTAACCCTCAGAATCAAGCCAACGCTGGCGCAGCTGTTCACGGTTGAGGGCCAGCCACTGTAGTGCAATGATTGACGCTGTGGAGTTGATCCGCCCTGAAGCCACCCCCTGGATGGCTGCCTCTGCAGACATTACCACCACCCGGATATCTTCACCTTCGGCATCCAGGCCGTGTATCCCATTGGCCTTACTGGAATCAACTCGCCCACAAAACAGATGAATACGTTCACTAGAGGTACCAGGACTTACCAGAAAATTACAGATTGAAACCAGCTCAGCCACCTCACAACCGGACTCTTCCATGGCCTCCTGCCGTGCTACCTGATCCGGGGCATTATCCCCTTCGATAATCCCCCCCACCACCTCAAGTATCCAGGCGCCAGCTGCATCTTCAATGGCACCAATTCTAAACTGTTCCACCAATACCACTTTATCTGTAACCGGGTCATAGGGGAGCAGAGAGGCCGCCTGATAACCTTCAACCCGTTCTCGCACAAGTTCGGCACTCATGCCGCCGGCAAACAGGCTATGTTGCAAGCGATAACGCTTCAGCGGCAAAAAACCTTCCGCCATGGTCTCACTGTGTAAGATTGTGTATTGGTATCTCATTCTTTGGCTGTCAGTAATAGATGGCAATTCAGATACAGTATACCCATCCCTATACAAAAACAGCAGGCACAAAAAAACCCGTTTCCCTTTACAGGAAACGGGTTGTTCTGCGTTGTAGCTCTGAATTAATCCTTGTTGATGGACTGATAGTAGTCCATTAGGATCTCTGCCACCTCAGGACGAGAGAACTCTGGAGGAGGCGCCAGCCCCTGCCCCAGCATCTCGCGCACCTTAGTGCCGGAGAGCAGTACAAAGTCTTCCTTGGAGTGGTCTGGTGCGTCACGCATCATAACCACGCGGTTCAGGCGCTTGGAGTATGCGGTGTGATCGGCGTTGAATATCTCAATCTCCATCGCACCTTCTGGAACCTCTTCGTCGAAGACGGTCTGGGCATCGAAGGCGCCATAGTAGTCGCCAACACCGGCATGGTCACGCCCGATAATGAAATGGGTAGCACCCATGTTCTGCCGGAAGTATGCATGTAGCACGGCTTCACGTGGGCCGGCATACAGCATGTCGAAACCATAGCCGCTGATAGATACGGTGTTTGGTGGGAAATAGAGTTCCGCCATCTTACGGATAGCCGCATCACGCACTGGCGCAGGGATATCGCCTGGCTTGAGTTTGCCCAGCAGCATATGGATGACTACGCCATCGGCCTCGATTCCGTCCATGGCCATCTTGCACAGCTCCTCATGGGCACGATGCATTGGGTTACGAGTCTGAAAGGCAACAATCTTTTTCCAGCCACGCTCCATGATCTCGTTGCGTATCTCCACCGCAGTGCGGAAGGTATCTGGAAAATCATCCTGAAAGTAACTGAAGTTGAGCACTTCAACTGGCCCGGATACGGCCATGCGCCCCTGGCTATTGAAGGCGGCCACACCTGGATGATCTACATCCAAGGTACCGTATACCTTCTCTGTCATCAGCTGCATCTGCTCATCGTTGACCTCTTCGATGGCGGTGATATCCATGACTGCCAGGACCGGATTTCCTTCCATATTTGGATCACGCAGAGCGATGCGCTTGACGCCCTTGATCTCATCCACGCTCTCCAGCAGGCAGAGAACCGGTACCGGGAAGAAGGAGCCGTCAGACATCTGCATGTTCTGGGCACACCCCACGGCATCACCCACGGTCATAAAGCCCTTCAGCGGGGTAAAATATCCACCGCCCATCATTACCGCATTTCCGGCAGACTGAGAGCTGATTACTACCGATGGGAGAGATTCTGCCTCATGCATCAATTCATGATGCCTCTCTGTGTCATAGACAAACAGTGGTGTCAGAGTATCGGAGCCAATTGGTTTGATCATGAATTTTTTCTCCTTCAAATCTCTTTAATATTCTGATTTTCTACGACCAGTTTCTGTAATTGGCCTGAAACCGTAAGTCGCAAGGACATTACTCATCAGACTCGTTATACTCAAGCCATCTGGACAACGCAGAATACCAAAGTTATTTGATATATTATCTATTTGTTTTAATTGAATATTTTGTAAATAAACTCATATAACGTATTGCTAATACAGCATAGCCTATCACAACAGGCTGCGCACCCACCCCTAAGATTTTATTATAGATACCAACACAATAATTATGGACTGACCATTATTGGTCAAACATGGCAGGCACCATGCGCAAGACAGATGCCTGCCGACCCACCTCAGACTAGTTGGGACTGGAGCCGGCTTCCAGGCCGATCTTATCCCGATTGCGATCCAGGGTCTTTTGACCTATACCCTTAACCTGCAGGAGTTGTTCCAGTGAACTGAACTTGCCGTGCTGGTCCCTATAAGCAACTATGGCCTGAGCCTTAGTCAAACCGATACCATCCATGGTTTTCGCCAGGTTGCTCGCATCAGCAGTATTCAGATTGATGATATCCGCAGCGGCAAGGCCTGAGACCAGCATGAGGATGAGCAGGGTAATAATCCTTGTCAGACGTAACATGTCTATTTCTCCTTAAAAAGTTATCTTTCCATGTTGTCACCTGAAACGATTCCAGGTAACGCATCCATCCAGGATGCAACAGACACACTAATCCGCCAGACAGGCCATGTCAATCGGTCGGCCAACTAGAGTTTTCTAGGAGATTTCAGACTGGATATCCCGTAGCGCCTGCAGCGGATCTTCAGCCCCGGTTATGGGGCGTCCAATTACCAGAAAGTCAGCACCATTCTGGATAGCATCTGCAGGGGTCATTACCCGTTTCTGATCATCTTTTACTGCGGAGGCCGGTCTCACCCCAGGCGTAACCAGACGAAACTCACTATTCACCAGTGGCCTTACTTCTTGCGCTTCCAGGGGTGAACAGACAATTCCATCCATACCGGAACTGTCCGCCAGTTGTGCCAGACGCAGCACGTTCTCAGCTGGAGTGCCTGGATAGCCAATCTCGGTAATATCATCCTGACCCAGACTGGTAAGAATGGTTACGGCAACCAGCAGGGGGGCGCTCTGCAGTTGTTGTAGCCGGTTACTGGCCGCCTCCATCATTTTGCGTCCACCAGAGGCGTGCACATTGATCATCCACACACCCATCTCGGCCGCTGCCGCACAGGCAGCAGCTACGGTATTGGGGATGTCGTGGAATTTAAGATCGAGAAATATATCAAACCCCTTGCCTGCCAGCTGTTCAACAAAGGCAGGCCCCAGCCGAGTGAACATCTCCTTGCCAACCTTCAAACGACACAGTTTAGGATCAAGACCAGATACCAGTTCCAGGGCAGCCCCTGACTCAGGATAATCCAGCGCCACAATCACGCGTGGCCCAAGGTTGTTATTTGTCACTCCAGCTATCCCCTTACTAAATTATTAAAAAACTGAACACGCAGCTTAAACTGATATCTGAACCGGTTTGATACTGCTCCAGTTATTACAACTGGGACACTGCCAATGCATAGCCTTGGCATTAAAGCCACAGGTATCACACTTATACAATGGACTCTCCTCCAACAGCTTATCCAGTAGCCGACGCACTAGCAGTAACATCTCAGAGGACATCATCGACTCATCATTTAGGTTTAACGCAACCAGATGATGTAAACCATCCAGGCTTAGGTGGTCGGTTAAATACTCTTTGAGGAAGGCAACTGCCGATCTGTGACCCTCATCATCTCTAATTATCTGGGTTAGGGTAACCGCCTCAACCAACCCCTTGTTTTCGGCATACAACTTAAACAGATACTGCTTGAATTTCAGCTCGGCATTGGTATCTGTATAGCAATTACGCAGTGACGGCAACACTATTGGCAAGTATGCCGGGTTGTTCTCAGCTATCTTTTTAAAGATCTTGATGGCGGCCTTATGGTTCCCCTTAGCCCTATCCACCTCTCCCAACAGTATTGCTGCACGAACCGATTTCTTATCACAAGCGTAGGCCTGTTTTAGATACTCTGATGCCACAGCCGTGTCTGCTACGGCATGTGCCTGTTCTGCAAGTTCACAGTAATAGTGAGCGCGTTGATTCTGAAGCTGTTCACCAGTGATGGCCTCAAGCCGGATTGCAGTATCAAGCGACTTACTCCACTCCTTCTCCCGCTCATAGATCACCAACAAATTTCTCAATGCCTGCTCCCTATGCAGGTTTAACTCGATCAACTCCTGAAACAAGCTCTCGGCCCGATCATATAACCCAGCACGCATATAGTCCTGCCCCAACTCCAGCAGGGCCTGTGCTCGGTGATCAGATTTAAGTGTGGGTCTGGCTATGAGATTTTGGTGTATCCGAATGGCCCGGTCGACCTCACCACGACGGCGAAACAGATTGCCCAGGGCCAGGTGTGTTTCCACTGTGTCGCTATCAACTTCCAGCATCTGAACAAATACATCTATCGCCTTGTCCGGCTGCTCATTCAACAGGAAATTAAGCCCCTTGTAATAGTCTGGATTACGCTCAGCGTAGAGTTGTTTCCCCTTACAATCACTGCGTTTTGCTGCCATCCAACCGGAGGCGGCAGCTACGGGTAACAGCAGCAACAATAGCTCCATCATGGATGGCATTACTCCTTGAGGGGAATGGCCCGAAGATTTTCAACCTCTTCTGTAACCACTTTAGATTTGCGTCGGAGGGATGCATTTTCCCGTTTGAGGCCTAGGATAGTTCCGGCAGCAGAAAGCATGCCCACTACAGCACCGACAATAAGGGTGCCTATCAGCAACAGGGAGAGAGGCAGATCAAGACTTCCAAAATAATAGTTGAGAGTTACACCCTCATCGTTATGCCAAGCAAATGCCGCGCCGATTATTATTAAAACCAGTATTATCAGCAGCTTAATTAACCGCATGCCATTGCCTCCGAAATAATTATCTTACAGACGCTATCATACTCGGTGTCTATCTCGCACCGCTAGGGGTTTATCAAATTCATCGGGTATTTTTTATCTGACCTTATTAGGCACTAACCGACTATTTACTCCGTGACAGGCATACCGGGTCAAGCATAGTCATCCAGCAGGCCGGAACTGATGTAGTGTCTTGCCACCTCATCTTCCAGCAGTGCCTCCTCTCCCTGCTCAGCCAGGAAATGACTATCACGGCCGGTTTGGTCCTGATCAGAGAGCTCAGAACGACTACCGTGCTGGGCATGTTCCCGATGACTGACATCCACATTTACCAGTTGCAGATTACTCTCGGCCAGCATCTCACGCAGGCGTGGCATGGCTGCCTCCAAGGCCTCTTTCACCACTCCATGCTGCGCAATCATGCTCACACTGGCCTGGTCATTCTGCACTGAAAGCTGTACTTGAATCGGCCCCAGATGGGGCGGAGTAATACGGATAGAGGCGGACTGAACCCCCTTCCCCATCATCCACATTATGCGCTGCCCCATGGCCTCACCCCATCCTTGTTCACCCAATGGGGCAGTTATTACTGGTGGTGGTGGTGTGGTACCGCTAGCCTGAATGCTCGACAACTGTGCCAAACCACTAATGGCAGAATTTATATTGGGGATAGAGGTTACAGCGGTGTCACCGCCAACGGTCAAGGGTAGAACCGCCTTGGGTATGAGATCTGTTATTGGGAGTTCACTCTTCACTGACGACAGCAGTTCCTGGACATGCTTACCCACCCCGCCACTCCTATCACCACCAGTATTTATGGCCTCAGAAATCTGGCGACCAGGGGCCTCCATGACACGTGGTAGTGCATCTTTAACCCTATTTGCGATCAAGTCACTCAGTCCAGCAAGGGATGACGTCATCTGACCACTGAGCTTTTCTATCTGGGGAGTAATTGCGGATATCTGTGCAAACAGCTCGCTATCCGGGGAAAATATTGCCGCGAGCGGCAAGCCATTGCCGGACTCAAGCATCTCCTCGATACGCGCAAACTCCTCTTCCGACAGGAGCTGTTTCAGATTGGCAACGACCTCTGTGAGGAGGTGTTCATCAGCCAGAACATCCTTAAAAACCGCGTCACTGCACCCTTCTGCACAGATACCTGACGCTATTTCCACTGCAGGATTCAATGTCTGTGTTGGTTGAAGATCTACACTTATACCAGTTGGTAATGGGGTACTCATAATAGTGACCTCGACTGAAAAACAGTTACTCTGGTCAATAAAATGCAAATCGTGTGCCAGGCTTTCGGAACAGCCCGACTGGCACTATAGATAGTGCTACCTCAAACCCAGTACATCCTGCATGTCATACAGGCCAGCGCCCTTCTGCATTATCCACCCAGATGCACGTACTGCACCATTGGCAAAGGTCATGCGACTTGAGGCCTTGTGGGTGATCTCCACCCTCTCTCCAGTGGCTGCAAACAGTACGGTATGGTCTCCCACTACATCACCGGCCCGGATGGTCTCAAAGCCAATGGTCTTGCGATCACGCTCGCCGGTTATGCCCTGCCGTCCGTATACTGCACATTCCGACAGGTCGCGTCCCAGGGCATCGGCCACCACTTCCCCCATACGCAGAGCGGTACCTGAGGGGGCATCGACCTTGTGGCGATGATGGGCCTCGATCACCTCAATATCCACACTATCTCCCAACACCCGTGCGGCAATATCCAGCAGTTTAAAACAGAGATTTACCCCTACACTCATATTTGGGGCAAACATGATGCCGATATCGGCGGAGGCCTGCTGCAGCACCTCTTTCTCTGCATCACTCAGGCCGGTGGTGCCGATTACAATCGCCTTATTTGCCTCCCGGCAGATGGCGACATGCTGCATGGTGGCAGCTGGGGCGGTGAAATCTATCAACACATCAAACTGGTCCACCACCTGTTTCAGATCTTCGGTCAGTGTCACATCAAGCTTGCCAATTCCGGCCAGCTCTCCCGCATCTGCACCCAGAAGAGTACAGTCAGGACGCTCGATGGCAGCACCCAGTTCCATACCATCAGCATCATATACTGCCTGTATCAGATTCCGGCCCATACGCCCGGCTGCACCAACGATTGCAATTCTTGCCATATCTCTAACCCAGTTTTGATTATGTTTGTTCAGAGGGGGTCAGAGTCAATTTACGAAACTGCATACATCGACCACCTATAAGTTAATTGATTCCGCCCCCACTAACAGCATCTATCTGATTTGTAGACAGTCTGCTAAAACCCCATCCCTTCAAAAAAGCTCTTAACCCCATCCATCCAGCCGGTGGAGTGTGGACTATGCTTCTTACCACCTGCTTGCATGGTCTCCTCCAGTTTTTTGATCAACTCTTGCTGCTCGTCCGTAAGGTTAACCGGGGTCTCTACTGAAACCCGGCAAATCAGGTCTCCAACCGGTCCACCGCGCACAGGTTTAACACCCTTGCCCCGCATCCGGAACATCTTTCCAGTCTGAGTGCCTGCAGGTATTTTCAGCTTCACCTTGCCGGTCAGTGTTGGCACCTCCAGCTCACCACTCAGGGCTGCGGTACCAAAACTAATTGGGACTTCACAAAACAGGTTGTTCTCTTCCCGGGTGAATATATTATGTTCCTTGACTACAACCTGCACATACAGATCGCCGGACGGACCACCACTCTCACCCGCCTCACCCTCACCTGCCAGACGAATGCGATCACCATTATCCACACCAGCAGGAACCTTTACCGACAGGGTCTTGTGTTCCTGCACTTTACCCTGTCCGTGGCACACCTTACATGGATCATTGATTATTGTGCCCTTGCCACGACACTTGGGACAGGTCTGCTGCACCGAGAAAAATCCCTGTTGTATCCTGACCTGACCATGACCACCACATGTGGAGCAACTTTTTGGTTTAGTGCCTTTCTTGGCACCGGAGCCATTGCACCCATTACACTTGACCATGGTGGGTACGCGAATCTTAACCGTGGTTCCAGCAACTGCATCCTCCAGTGAGATCTGCAGGTTGTAGCGTAAGTCAGCACCACGGTGTACCCGTTGACCTCCGCCACGGCCACCGCTAAAGATGTCTCCAAATACGTCTCCAAAGATGTCACTAAAGTTGCCACCGCCACCAAAGCCACCCGCCCCTGAACCACCCATGGATGGATCTACTCCAGCATGGCCAAACTGATCATAGGCAGCACGCTTCTGAGCATCTGAGAGAACCTCGTAGGCCTCCTTTGCCTCCTTGAATTTCTCCTCCGCAACGGTGGCATCGTCCCCAGTATTTCTGTCCGGGTGGTGTTTCATGGCCAGACGGCGATAGGACTTCTTCAGTTCAGCCTCGCTGGCATTTTTGTTTACACCCAGTATTTCGTAGTAGTCGCGTTTAGACATATTATTTAGTTTCCAGCATTCAGCAACCAGCAATTATCCGTAAAACCGCAAAAACGCGCGGGCACATTGCACCCGCACGTTTCGCATTCAACAGCAGACAACTGTTTGCTGATCGCTTATTTGTTATCGTCTTTTACTTCTTCAAATTCAGCATCAACAACATCGTCATCAGTAGTTCCGGCCTCGGCATCAGCACCTGCGGGACCAGCTTCAGCTGCACCCTCATCACCCTGCTGAGCATACATACGTTCTGCCATCTTGGCCGACACCTCAGTCAGGGCCTTGGTCTTCTCTTCAATGGCATCCTTGTCATCGCCCTCCATCACAGCCTCCAGATCCTTAATGCTGGCCTCAATACTCTCCTTTTCACCAGGCTCAAGCTTATCATCACCCATCTCTTCAAGAGACTTCGTGATTGCATGAATCATGCTGTTAGCCTGGTTACGGGCCTGAACCAGCTCATTGAACTTGCGATCTTCATCGGCATGAGCCTCGGCATCTTTGACCATGCGATCGATCTCATCATCACTCAAACCGGAAGAGGCCTTGATTACGATGGACTGTTCCTTGCCGGTGGCCTTGTCCTTAGCGGAGACATTCAGGATGCCATTGGCATCAATATCAAAACTCACCTCAATCTGTGGCACACCACGTGGAGCCGGTGGGATATCGGAGAGGTCAAAACGTCCCAGGGATTTGTTGGCCCCGGCCTGTTCACGCTCACCCTGCAGTACATGTACCGTCACCGCGGTCTGACTGTCATCTGCGGTGGAGAAGGTCTGACCTGCATTAGTCGGGATAGTGGTGTTCTTTTCTATCAATTTGGTCATGACACCACCCAGGGTCTCAATACCCAGTGACAGTGGGGTCACGTCCAGTAGCAGTACATCTTTCACCTCACCACCCAGTACGCCACCCTGGATTGCAGCGCCGATAGCCACTGCCTCATCCGGATTCACATCTCTGCGTGGGGCCTTGCCGAAGAACTCTTCGACCACTTCCTGTACCTTGGGCATACGAGTCTGCCCACCCACCAGGATCACTTCATCTATCTCTGATGCAGAGAGACCGGCGTCATTCAGGGCGGTACGGCATGGGTCTATGGTGCCGGTAACCAATTCATCCACCAGACTCTCCAGCTTGGAGCGGGTCAGCTTGATGTTCAGATGCTTGGGACCAGAGGCATCGGCGGTAATGTAGGGCAGGTTAATATCGGTCTGCTGTCCATTGGAGAGCTCGATCTTGGCCTTCTCTGCACCCTCTTTCAGGCGCTGCAATGCCAGTGGATCATTGCGCAAATCAAAGCCCTGATCCTTTTTGAACTCTTCCACCAGGAAGTCGATAATACGCATATCGAAATCCTCACCACCCAGGAAGGTGTCACCGTTGGTGGAAAGCACCTCGAACTGGTGCTCGCCATCGATCTCGGCAATCTCAATGATGGAGATATCGAAGGTTCCGCCACCCAGATCGTACACGGCCAGCTTCTGGTCACCACGTTTCTTGTCCATACCGTAGGCCAGTGCGGCAGCGGTTGGTTCGTTGATGATGCGTTTGACGTCCAGACCGGCGATACGGCCAGCATCTTTGGTGGCCTGACGCTGGGAGTCATTGAAGTATGCAGGAACTGTGATTACCGCCTCGGTCACCTCGTCGCCAAGATAGTCTTCGGCGGTCTTCTTCATCTTCTGCAGGATCTTGGCAGATACCTCAGGTGCAGCCATCTTCTTGCCGTTGGCCTCTACCCAGGCATCACCATTGTCTGCCTTGACGATGTTGTAAGGCACCATCTTGATATCGCGCTGTACCACGTCGTCTTCAAAACGACGCCCGATCAAACGCTTGATGGCAAAAATAGTGTTCTGGGGATTGGTTACCGCCTGGCGTTTAGCCGCCTGGCCTACCAGAACTTCACCGTCGTTGGTGTAGGCGATGATGGATGGCGTGGTGCGATCACCCTCAGAATTCTCAATCACTCTGGTCTTGTCACCTTCCATCACTGCTACGCAGGAGTTGGTGGTACCCAGGTCGATTCCAATAATTTTACCCATGATTTGGTCTCTCCAATAAATCTATGTTTTCTTAAAACTTGCGGTTATTCCTCAGATGGGGAAAAACCTCGTATTTTTCAAGCCTGTTCGTCAACTTTTCCTGGCATGCCCTGGGAAACCATCACCATGGCCGGACGAATCAGGCGGTCATTCAGGGTGTAGCCCTTCTGCATAACGGCTACAACGGTATTTGGCGGAACATCCTCACGCGGCTGCATGCTCATGGCCTGGTGGTAATCTGGGTTAAACGGCTCGCCGTTGGGATCGATCTGTACTATTTTGTAGCGCTCCATCACATCAGACAGCAGTTTCAGGGTCAACTCACTGCCTTCACGCAGGTTTTTCACCTCTGCTGCTTCATTGTTAGCAGCATCCAGGCCCAACTCCATGCTATCTCTTACTGACAGGATGTCGGAGGCAAACCCTTCCAGGGCAAATTTATGGGCATTTTGCAGATCACGCTCATGCCGACGCTGCAGATTTTCAAACTCTGCTTTGGCCCGCAGCAACTGGTTCCAGTGCTCATCTGCCTTGTTTCTGGCATCTTCCAGCATCAGATGTAGATCTTCTGGGTTGGTGGTCACGTTTTCAGATCCATCAGGACCTGTGGATAGATCCTCCCCAGACAGCTCCACCGCCGTCTCATCCACGGTTTCAGCACTGTTCTCGGCCACTTCCTGCTCTTTTCCCATTTACCTCGCTCTCCAAATGCGCATAAAAAATCGACGCCACAAAAAACCTCTTGTGGCGTAGTATCTGTTCAACCACCTAAATTGGGGGTGGTTACAGCTGTTTCAAGGCCGAACTCAATAATTTTGCTGTCACATCCACCACTGGAATCACCCGGTCATACTCCATACGCTTCGGGCCAATCACCCCAAGCACCCCCACCACCTCGTTATTTGCCTCGTAGGGGGCGGTTACGATACTGCATTTATCCAGATGACTGTAGCCCGATTCCTCACCAATAAATATCTGCACCCCATCTGCATGCAGGCATCCATCAAGCAACTGAACAATCTCATGCTTCTCATTAAAGGCATCAAACAACTGCCGCAGCCGGTGCATGTTGGAGAGTTCATTAAAATTCATCAGGTTGGTCTGGCCGGCAATCAGGCAGTCCCCCTCGCCTTTCACCGGATCCAGCACCTGCTCGGTCATCTCTATGGCCCGGGTCATGATACGATTCATATCCGCCTTGGCCAGATGCATCTCGTTGATCATCGACTCTCTGACCTTGGTCAGGGTGTGCCCTGAATAGGTCTGGTTGATGTAGTTCGCCACCTGCTCCAGCTCCGGGGCGGAGTAGCTACGTTTGGTGGTGATGATGCGGTTCAATACTTCACCCGACTTGGTCACCAGAATCACCATAACGCTATCCCCGGACAGGGGCAGAAACTCTATGTGCAGGAAGGATACGTGATCCCGTCTCGGCATCATCACTACCCCGGCCATATGGGTCACACTGGAAAGTATCCTCGAGGCCGACTCCAGCACCACGGCAGAGCTCTGATCATTACCAAGCTTGCTCTTTAGTGTATCTACTTCTGACTCATCCAGGTGTTTCAGGGTAAGCAGAGAGTCAATAAACATGCGATATCCATCGACTGTTGGCACCCTGCCTGCCGAGGTGTGGGGCGAGGTGATAAGCCCTACATCCTCCAGGTCGGCCATAACGTTTCTTATGGTTGCCGGACTGAGATCCATACCGGCATCGCGCGCCAGGGTGCGGGAGCCAACGGGCTCACCGTCACGTATATAACGCTCTATGAGTACTTTCAGAAAGTGCTGAGCACGTTCATTGACACTGTTTTCACTAACAGCTTTTCTGGCTGGCAAATTCCACCTCAAACGAAAGACCTGTCCCCGGATCGATTAGCACTCTAACAGATTGAGTGCTAATCATGCACAATTATCGGCCTCTGCGACCAGGAGTCAAGAATTGACCTTGAGTTTCAATACTGTTCTTGTGGTTTAATGGTTGATTTGTACTATCTAACAGTGGTGACGACCGATACTGGTGGAAGCCTGTTTATGGGCTGAATAAAAACAGATTATTGTTGGCGGAGTTATGGAGCCATGATAAGTTTGCCTCCATCGAACCCCGACCGGTTCTCTCTGGTATAAAAAGATATGAAACAACAATTCCGTTCCATTGGGCTAATAGGCAAACATGGTGGCAGTGGCATCAGAGATACCATACTCAGCCTGAGCCAGTTCCTGATCGGCAGAGGTCTCACCGTGTTGCTTGAGAGCAAAACCGCAGAACACCTGGAAGGGCATGGCCTGCAGGCGGCTACCATGCACGAGATCGGGGAGAAATGCGATCTGGCCATTGCGGTGGGAGGAGACGGTACCCTGCTCCAATCTGCATGCAGCCTGGCAGACTACGGGGTTGCCCTGTTGGGGGTAAATATGGGCCGACTAGGCTTCCTTACCGACATCTCCCCCTTTGGGATGATCGATGCTGTGGGCGCGATACTCGATGGAGAGTACATCGAAGAGAAACGCACCCTGCTGAAGGTTGAGGTGGCAGGCCAGAGCTTCAAGGCGTTCAACGACGTGGTGATCCATAAATGGAACATTGCACGTATGATCGAATTTGAGACCTATGTGGGCGGTCAGTTCGTAAACAACCAGCGCTCGGACGGGTTTATCATATCAACTCCTACCGGTTCCACTGCCTATAACCTCTCCTGCGCCGGCCCTTTGGTACACCCCAACCTCAATGCTAACATCCTGGTGCCCATCTGCCCCCACACCCTGAGCAACCGGCCGATTGTGGTGGATGGCGATGCTGAAATAAAGATAGTGGTGTGTGGACACACCACCCATAAAGACATCCAGGTGACCTGCGACGGCATGGCCACCACCGCCCCGGTGGACAACACCATACTGATCAACAAACACCCCAACTCAATCCGCCTGATTCACCCCAAGGACCACGACCATTTCAACACCCTGCGGGTAAAACTCGGATGGAGCGACAACCCAGTCTAAGCCATATATGCTCACCCATATCCATATCAAAGACCTGGCCATAGTCTCCTCTCTGGAACTGGACCTGAATTCGGGAATGACCACCCTCACCGGCGAGACCGGTGCCGGCAAGTCGATCCTGATTGATGCCTTGGGGCTGGTACTGGGGGATCGGGTAGATAATGAGATGATCCGCGATGGCTGCGAGCGGGCGGAAATCACCGCCATGCTGGATCTCTCCAACCTGGATCAGGCCACCGATTGGTTACAACAACACTCCCTGGATGCAGGCGATGAATGCATCCTACGCCGTGTATTATCCCGCTCCGGAAACTCCAAGGCCTATATAAATGGCAGCCCAGTGCCCGCCAAATCACTCCAGACCCTGGGGGATCTGCTGGTGGATATCCACGGCCAGCACGCCCACCACTCCCTGCTCAAGCGAAATCAGCAGCGGGAACTACTGGACGACTACGCCGGACACCAGAAACTCCGACAACAGCTGGCAGAGGCATTTCAGCTCTGGCAGGCATCACAGGAGAAATTACAGCAACTGAGCTCCGCCTCCAGTGAGCGGCGTGAGAAGCTGGAACTGCTGCGTTATCAGGTATCCGAACTGAATGAGCTAAAACTTGCCGAATCAGAGCTGCTGGAATTAGACCAGGAACACTCCCGGCTGAGCAACGCCGGACAGCTTCAGACCGGTTGCGACTTCATCCTCAGCAATCTGTATGACGATGAAAACGCCATCCAGGGACGGCTGTCACGAATCCAGAGTGAACTGGAACAGATGATCACCACCGATCCATCTCTCTCCGAGATTCGTGAGATGTTGGATGGGGCGGTTATCCAGGTACAGGAGGCCACCCACAGCCTGCGTCACTACGCTGGCGGGATCGAACTGGACCCGGCGCGTCTGGAGCTGGTGGAACAGCGCCTGGCAGATATCCATGATATGGCCCGTAAATACCGTTGCCGACCAGAGGAGTTACCCGCTACCAGGATTGCACTGGAGGCAGAGCTAGAGCAACTGAAACACGCCGACATCCATCTGGCAGAACTGGAACAACTGGTGGAGAGCCAACGGGCAGCCTACATGGAGCTTGCCAATAAACTAGACTCAAGCCGTCGCAAGGCGGGGGAAGGCCTCGCCAGGGATGTCAGCAACAGCATGAACACCCTGGGGATGCCAGATGGCCTGCTTAAGATCGACATCGAGACCCTCGCACCAGAACGGGCCAGCGCCAACGGCCTCAATCGCATCGAATTTCTGGTCAGCGCCAATCCAGGGCAACCGCCCAAGCCACTGATCAAGGTGGCCTCAGGCGGCGAGCTCTCCCGCATCAGCCTTGCGATACAGGTTGCCACAGTACGCTGCTCCGGGACCCCGGTGCTGATCTTTGACGAAGTGGACGTGGGCATTGGCGGTGGCACCGCCGAGATTGTAGGCAATCTGCTACGGCAGTTGGGAGAGTATCGACAGGTACTATGTGTCACCCATCTGCCCCAGGTTGCGGCCCAAGGCCACAACCATCTGCAGGTAACCAAGAGCGGTGAGAATGGAACGGTACAGACCCGGGTTGTGCCACTGGATGGGGATCTGCGGATACAGGAGGTTGCACGCATGCTGGGCGGGGTCAAGATAACCGACCAGACCCTGGCCCACGCTGAGGAGATGGTTGGAAACTCTCAGAGCTGAGCTATTAACCCAGCAACCTTATAGGTGACGTTCAGGTCTTCAAGAAAATACCAAAGCAAGGCGCGGCTTGCAGCTAATGGTCGCTCCATTAGCAAAAGTCGTAACGATGGGCTGGCATATTCTTGAAGACCCTAACTAATAGAATAATCAAAAGGTAGCTGGGTTAATAAATACTCACGCCTTACCCATCTTGCACTCGGGATTATTGCAACGACCATAGATAACCAGAGAGTGATCCTCAATCTCAAACCCCATCTCCTTGGCGATCTCCAACTGACGCTGCTCGATCACATCATCAGTAAATTCAACCACCTTACCGCAAACAACACACAGGATGTGGTCATGGTGTTCACCGCGATTCAATTCAAAAACCGCAAAACCACCCTCAAAGTTATGCCTGATCACCAGTTGTGCAGTCTCAAATTGAGTCAGCACCCGATAGATGGTGGCCAGGCTTATCTCTTCACCCTGCTGGATTAGAATCTTATAGACATCCTCAGCACTTACATGCTGATCGCCACATTTCTCCAACACCTCTAGAATCTTAAGCCGTGGAACTGTAACCTTCAATCCAGCCTTTCTAATCTCTACATCTTCCAAGATATTGGCTCCTTAGTGTGTTCGCCAGATGAATCAGGTATTATCTCGTAAATTCAATCATACTGGGTTGTTATCTAATGCAAAAGCTTTTCATTTCCGGTTTCTTTATCGCAACTCTATTTGTCGGAGGCTGCTCCACCATGGATGACATGGGGAACGCTATGCCGAATGTTCTAACCGAAATCCCCCTCGTCTACAAACCCGAGGTACAACAGGGTAACGTGGTAACCCAGGAGATGGTAGACAAGCTGCAGCCAGGCATGAATCGTAGACAGGTCACCTACATCCTCGGAACTCCGCTGCTGGTTGACGCCTTTCACCAAGACCGTTGGGACTATATCTACACCCGTGAAACCGGCGGTGGCACAGACAACAAAGAGCAGATTTCCCTGTTCTTTGAAGATGACACCCTTATCAAGGTCGAGGGAGATTTTCGCCCAAAACCAAAGAAGGATCCACTGTCTGATGGCGAAGAGACCGTCTTCAGTGTCCCTGACTACGGCAAAAAGGAGAAGGGTTTCTTCACACGCACCCTGGAGTCTATGGGTATAGACACAGATGAGGTGGAAAGTACGCCAAGCGCGGCTGGGATGGGTGAAGATGACAAGTTGCCGGAGATGAACAACAGTGGTGAAGATGAGCTGCCACAAACAGCAGAGGAAGCACAGGCAGGCAGCACACAGATACAGGAACAGGAAACACAGGTAGACAACACCCAGAAACCAGAAGAAGAGAAGGGATTCTTCAGTAGAACCCTGGAGGCGATTGGTTTCTAACCGCCCCCTGGCATCACCTCCAGGTCATACGGCTCGCCAATCTCGCCATGTATGGGCAACAAGTCCACACAGCTGCCGGATGTGAGATCTCACATCTGGACCCAGCACCTTGAATTGATATCCCTGCTATATATACTCGACATGATCTTTTTGAAGCCCTTGCTTCGCCTTTAGCTATCTCAATTGAAGGGAATACTCAACTCCACCTTGCCAGCTTGAGAAGCTTCCGTCTGCAGCATGAGAACATTCTGCAATGAATAAGATGCTCTTAGATTTGAACCTTTTGGAAAACCGTTATCTTCTAAAGACACGATCGCTGACAGATCGGCCGAGTGAGATTCATAATCGTCGATCCCAATACCATCATAGGTATAGCTAGTCTGAACATTCGTGCCTTGACTAGTAAAGATACTCATACCAAAACCAACCTGCGCTCTCAGTTCTTCGGTGCCTGATGCAATACCATTTACATCATAGATATCGGGAGCTTTAAAGTCCCAGATACCTTTTACAGTCATGAACGGGTGCACCCTCAAACCATCATAGCCCTTTGCCATATAGGTGATCTTTGGGCCAAAGCTCAGGGTACCCAGCACGGTTGACTGCTCAGGTATGGTAAATCCATTACTATCGATATAACTTTCCTGGGTCTCCTTGAAATAATTCAGACCCAGGTTTGATACGACATGCCAATTTCCCTCTTGAAAGCTCCCAGTCAGATTACTCTCTATCTGCCAACGTTCACTATCATAACTATCCCAATAGCTGCCTATTGGGTTGATCTTGTTATCAGACTGCCCCCAGGCAACACGAACATCCATAGTTAAATTATCTTTAAGACGAGAAACCAGATAGGGACCGATCATCCAACCTTTGCCTTCAACCTTAGATCCAAAACCCTGGGAGGACTCATCAAACCAGTCATATTGACCCAGCAGACCGATTAGCAGATCGTTAGAGAAATGGTAATCAGCACCCAGATAAATAATACCAAAATCAGATTCATCATCTATATCATCTCGATCATCACTTGTCTTTGCCCATCGGCCTTTGATCCAGACATTTGTAGCTGAAGGGTTTGGATTTTTAACCTGAATACCATTACTGCTTAAGTTAAGGTTACGATTGGATTTGGCAACTTGCCGCAGACCTGTAGAGAAATAACCTTTTGTACCTTTGTAGTTAAGATCAAAGGGCGTATTAGGGAAACCATTGCCTCCCCTCCTATCAGCTTTTTTCAATAACCCTGACAACTCAGGACCTTGAGCAGTTATGTGACGAATACGTTTACCTGTATAGTTTTGCAGCACTCGCTGAGTATGTGCAATCGTGGCATCTTCTCCACAACCTGGCCCACAACTGACCCGTACTTGTGTTGCAGCAGTATTGGGATTTGAGGCAGCATCTTGAGCAACCCCGGCATTGATATCTATGGTGAGATCACCAGCACCAGTCGGGGTAATATCTGCTGTATAGGTGCTGGCATCAGTAGTGCCAAAGTTGGATGCATTACCATTTCCTACGGTTATATCACCGACAGCAAAACCGGTAACGTCTTCACTAAATTCAAATGTCACGCTAAAAGGGTCTTGGTTGGTAACGGTTGCGGGGGCATTAAGGATCTCAACTGAAGGAGATTCAGTATCCTGTTGCATCAAAAATGTGTTGTTATTTGTTCCGGTTGGAGTTGTATTGGTCAAAGCGGTAGCAAAAAGGTCTTGAATATTTTGACCCCCATCGAATAACAAGGTAACCGTTCCATTAAGCGTTGCGAGATTACCACCACTTATAGTCACATCATAGCTAGAGGCACCTCCTGTGACCGAAAAGACAGTCGCCGAGGTTCCAGCCACAGAGAAATCGGCAGAATCGACATATTTGACATCTTCAGAAAAGGTTACACGCCAGGTTACGGTATCTTGTGCTGTAGGAGAAGAAGACGGGTTTTAGCGGGTAATTGAAGAGACCCTGGGAGAGATTGCGCTATATACAACGTTGGCGGTTCCACCGTCAACCGCACTGTCAAACTCGGTATCCACAGGGCTGCTATTTGCACCAAAACGCACATCCGCGCGATTCTCAAGGTTCTGAGTGGCTATAACTTTGGCAGTGATATCTATAGTCACAGACACACCGACAGGTATGGATCCCAAGCCACCATTATTTCCTTTGTCCCAGAAAATTATCTGGCCTGGTGGGGCCGTAGAAGAAGAGCTGACATATTGGAAGCCAGCGCCCAACACATCGGTAACCTCCACATTCGTAATGTCTTCGTCATCAGTGCTTGTATTGGTTACTGTTAACCGCCAGGTCACTTCGTCCCCTTTAGAGAACGGGGGGTGTTATTTGTAGTACTTTGTCGATAGTTGCAGATTTAGCTGCATTCGCTGTTCCAGCCAGGCTAAACAGAAACAGCACTGTGGTTAATCTGATTACGAATTTCTTCATGATTTTGTTTTCATATTCTATTCTTTAGCCACGGCACCCAGTTAGATTCTCTACTAATAGCGCACTAAATTCCAACACAAAAACAACAACATATACGTCACACCCTATCCCCAATCAATAAAAACCGACCACCGCAGTTTACGGTGGTCGGCTTTGTTTTTCCTGGCATCGTGCAAGCCGCAGCTTAGTCGCTGTTTGCATCCTCAGATTCAGCCTTGGCCTTAGGCTTGTCATCCTTCTTGGCTGCGGCCTTCTTCTTGCGGGCCGCCTTGGGGTCTGCGATCAGCTCGCGATAGATCTCTACCCTGTCGCCACTATCCAACACCTGGTCCAGCTTTACGGTTTTGCCATAGACGCCAACCTTGGCACTCTCTGGATCGATCTCAGGAAACGTTTCGGAGATCTTGGATTGCACAATGGCTGACTTGGCATCCATACCCTTTTCAACCGTAACCTTTAGGATGACCTGCTCTTCTGGAGTGGCGTATGCCACCTCTACCTCAATTTGTTCATTCACTACCGTATACCTCTTCAGCTCTTTTACAGAAAGCATCCACTAACGTGTTTGCAACCTGATGGAATACCGTCCCAAAGGCGGCATTTATCAACTTCCCGGAGAAATCAAAATCCAACTCCAGCTCCACCTTGCAGGCGTCTTCACGCAGGGCCTTGAACACCCAGCCACCCTTCAGGTGTTTGAATGGTCCTTCAACCAGCTCAATGTTCATACTCTCACCCGAAACCATGCGGTTACAGGTAGAAAACTTCTGGCTCACCCCCAGCCTGGACACCTCCAGCTCAGCACATACCTTGTCCTCACTGCGACTCAGCAACGTGGTGGAGCTGCACCAGGGCAGAAACTCCGGATAGGATTCTACATCATTTACCAGGTTGAACATCTGCCTGGCAGAGTACATCACCAAAGCAGATTTTTTGACAACAGCCAATCAACTACTCCAATTGCGTTCAAAAATACAATAACCACCGCCACCGGCGTAATATACCTGATTAACACCCTCCAGATCAGGTAGAAGAGGCTGAAACTCATATTAAACTCATCCACCGATGACTCCCTGGTCATGCTCCAACCGGCAAATATCGCAATCAGCAGACCACCCATTGGCAGCATAATGTTGGCCGTCAGATAATCCAGCAGGTCAAAAAAGGTCTTGCCAAACAGCTGGTAGCCTTCGCCTGACCAGATATTGAAGGAAAATATGCTACCCAGTCCCAGCAGCCACACCGACATGCCCACCCAGATTGAGGCCCTGACCCGGGTCATGCTCTTATTCTCTACCAGCCAGGCCACTGCCGGTTCAATCAGGGAGATGCCAGAGGTCCAGGCCGCAAAAACCAGCAGGGTAAAGAATATAGTGCCAAATATATGCCCTCCTGGCATGGCCCCAAAGGCGATGGGGAGGGTCTGAAAGATCAGTCCGGGGCCAGCAGCGGGCTCCAGGCCGTTAGCAAATACGATGGGGAAGATGGCCATACCTGCAATCAGGGCGACTGCGGTATCCAGCACCGCAATCATGGTAGCCGAAACGGTAATTGAGCTACCCTTCGGCATATATGAGCCATATACCATGATGGCGCCCATACCCAGACTGAGGGTAAAAAATGCATGCCCCATGGCGACAAGCATGGGCCCTCCATCAAATCTACAGCTCTCGACACCGCTGAGGATTTTACACTTATAGAACACCTTGCTGAAGTCGGGGGTAAACAGAAAATCCAGCCCCTGGTCGAAGGCCCCGGTGTTATAGGCATAGCCCAACAACAATAGTAACAGCACAAACAGGGCCGGCATCAGGATACGCACCGCCTTCTCCAACCCATGGCGTACCCCACGGGCCACCACCACCATACACATCACCATAAACAGGGTGTGCCAGGCCAACAGTCGCTCCGGATCACTTACCAGCTCAGTGAATATACTCTGCACTCCATCTGCGGTGACCCCATTAAACATTCCGGCCGCTGTGCGAAATACATAGGAGAGGGCCCAACCGGCGATGACGCTGTAATAGGAGAGGATAAAAAAACCGGCCAACACCCCACCCCACCCCAGCAGGACCCAGGCACGGCCAGCCTTCTCATCCCGAGCCAGGGTACGCATGGTGTTGATGGGACTCTGGCGTCCGCGACGACCAATCATTACCTCAGCCATCATGATGGGCACACCAACAATGGCGATACAGGCCAGATACACCACCACAAAGGCGCCGCCACCGTTCTCTCCGGTTATATAGGGGAATTTCCAGATATTACCCAGACCAACGGCAGAACCGGTTGCGGCCAGGACAAACATCAGCCGGTTTGACCATTGGCCATGAATAGAGGTGCGCTCAGTCATAATCTATCGTCCCATAACTGTTCAGTGGTCAGGTGCCTTACAGCACAGCATCCTAAATGATGTAACCCTGGGGTTCCAGGCTCTGTTCCAAATATGCACGGCATAGTCTGGCATCAGCCAAATCACATCCATACGCATAAGTACGGATCACATCAGGGTAACTCAAAATATTATTTATCTTATTAAGATCAGGAGCGGTGGTGACACCGCACCCGAAAGGCACATTTTTAATTAAATTCAGCTCCAGGACAAGGACGGCAATTATTTACGCTCTATGCTGGCATATAGGGCATCGGCTCGAATACAATGCCCACCATGGCGAAGAAACCAAAAAAGAAGGCCGGAAACGCAGGCAGAACCATTGCCCTGAATAAGAAGGCCAAACACGAATACTTCATAGAGGATCGATATGAGGCCGGTCTTGCCCTGCAGGGATGGGAGGTCAAAAGCCTGCGTGAAGGCAGGCTACAGCTAAGCGAGAGCTATGTCACCATTAAAGATGGCGAGGCCTTTCTATTTGGCGCCCACATCACCGCCCTGCCCACCGCATCCAAGCATATCCATAGCGACCCGGTGCGCACCCGCAAACTGCTACTCCACCGCAAGGAGCTGGATAAACTCATCGGCCTGGTTGAGCGTCGTGGTTTTACCCTGGTCCCCCTGGTCATGTACTGGAATAAGGGCATTGCCAAGCTTGAGATTGGTCTGGCCAAGGGTAAAAAGCTCCATGACAAACGCGCCACCGACAAGGATCGCGACTGGCAGCGGGACAAGCAGCGTATCCTAAAGCACAGCTGAGCCTACTCAGGAACATAACATCACCGATGAACGCAGAGAGCACAAAGTCAACCTATTGATTAAATTCATGTTTTCTTTACGCACTTTGTGGCCTTAGCGGTTTAGGCTGTTTTTTCTAGACCAATACTATCTGACCTATAAACCATGATAAACAGAGGGCTTCTGCAGATATCTACACAAAAAAACCCACCTAATCCGCCAGCCCCCAATAAGCACCACCACAAAAAATACGATAGTGCCGCTAACTCACAAAGTTGTTAGGCTGTCCCTATCCAAAAATGACTCATTTACGCGGCAGCCTTTCCTTTTGCCCCGACCGTCCTGCACCCGCTACGTCTTCGTTCAACGTATGTCACTATCGCTCCCTCGATGCACTCAACATAGCTACCTCAATGACTCTACGGCTACTATTAACCTGACCGGCAGCGAATGGTCTGTTGTTCTACACTTAAATGGTGTAATTATTGGACAAACTAAAAGTAATCTAAGGAGAGCGCGATGAGCAAAGTTAAGTCACTATGCCTCACCATGATATATGCACTCGTGGTTATTAGTATCTCATCTGGTGGAGCCAGCGCCCAATGGGGTGACTGGAACCCGCATTATAACGACACCGCCACTTCTAACTACGATGGATCATTTATCAAGGTAGGTCGAAGAGGGAGAAGGAATACTGCCATAATTCTTGGTGGTATTGCTCTTGGCACCATACTGTACAACAAAAATCGTAATTATCGCGGAAGGTACGAACGGAGGAATGGAGACGCGCATATAAACTGGTGTTATAACAGATACCGTTCATATCGTGCCTACGACAACACCTTTCAACCCTATAATGGCCCCCGTCGGGCATGTAACTCACCCTACTATTAGGCGAAGGCCTGTAGTTATTAACCCGGCACTATGTTCAGCCATTATGCCGGCCAGTGGATGACATATAAACACCTGCTACAGCACTCCTGTAGCAGGTGTTGGTGCCCATTGCAGGCCGTAACACAACAAGCTCCCTTATCCAGAGTTACAACCTGTTTTATCCCTCCTGCCCACCACTCCCAGCAACCCCACCAGACCCGACCCAAGCAGCCATATTGCTGCTGGAACCGGCACCGGCTTAGGCGTTTGTGTCCAGCTTGAATCACCGGCAGCTCCCGGTGTACCAATGTCCCCATCACCATAGGGAGAGATACTGAGCACATAATCAACACCATCCAGTAGAGGGCCAACAGTACCAGTCAATTCACGGCTCACACCAGCAACCGCAAACCCTGAGGCATACTCCAGCCTAACAATCTCAACACCACCAGCACTTAATATGATGTCATCAGAACTGTTAGAAAGGGTGAAATCTGAATAGACATAATCAGCAGCATAACCTCCATTTGCCGATGCAACCCCACCTCGCCCAAACACCAGATAGTCATGCGAGCTAATGGTCAAGGGCCCGGCAAAATCAACTACATGTAGATTACTACCACTGTCAGATAGGGTAATCCCATTCAAATCCAGACTGTTTCCAGTGAGATTATAGATCTCAAACCACTCACCGTTTGCATCAGATACCGCTGCTGGATTGGCCATAACCTCACTTATGATCAAATCTCCTGGTGATATAGATGCGGCAGAGAGCTTGAGGGGGTTGGTAATTGTAAACATCAAGGCCAGCAGGCCTAATAACTTAGATCCATCCATGGTACTTCCTCCGTGATTGTTGTTTCCGTGTCACCAATCTTGGTGAGTTTATTGCGCCCACCACCTAATAACAGCAATGGGCCATTTTAGAAAATAATGGAGAATGGATATGCGAAAGATGCGCATAAAATATGCGATGTGGAATTCCATTCCATTACTTCTGTCCTAAGAACATAATATGCCCACTGCATTCAACCGCAACAAGCATGGTAATTATCATCCACAATCCCACCAGAAACAAGGGCAAATCAGCATCTGCCCGATAAAACATAGCAAGGAACCATCTTGCCATATATAATGTCACTTGGTTTGTAACCACATGGGGGCGACATTGGCTTCGACGTGGGTGGCAAAACCTTAGGTGCATGCCGAGGATACAGATACCCTCGTAAATAATTCTGTAACATTATAGTTGCCAACGACGACAACTACGCTCTCGCCGCTTAATAACCGGTAGAAGCCGTCTGACTGGAGCCGTGCTTGTGCGTCCAGGTCCTTCGGGACATTCAGGCGTCATATCTCACAGGATCGCGATGAAACACGTCCGGGGTGG
>JAAGZL010000845.1 GCA_024206335.1 Gammaproteobacteria bacterium | reverse complement strand
GCAGCATGTCGTTAAGGTCTATCATCACAGAGTAGTTTCTGTGGTTGTAGCGTGGTGGTCAATAGCCGGAATGCAGGATCAGCCGCTGAGGATGCGTGGCCAGCGGTCATGTACTGCGTTTTCCATCTCCGGGGTGATGGTCACCACGTATACCCGCCGCTCCCTGTCGTAGTGTGCTACCAGCCCCTGGATCCACTTGCCGGGGGTGATATCAAACCAGTGGCTGTGACTCTCGATATCCTTCTCCATGAACTGGGAGGCCATCAGTTTGACTGGGGTGGGGAACCATCTGTCCCAGCGCCCGGCATAGATGGAGTCGAGTCGGGCCCAGCCCCCCAGTGGTAGTTTTCCCGCCTGTTCTTTGCGCCGTCCCCAGGGCAGCAGTTTAACGCCACCTTCGCGTTTCTTAATCGGCAGGCAGGCCTTGGGGTTGGGGAAGTAGGTGCGAACCTCTTCGCCATCGATGATGTAATAGACTCCGCCGCACATATCTAGTGTTTGCCCAGAAGTAGTTGTTTGAACTGTAAAGACCGCAAAGAAGATACCTTGGTAATAGGTATATTAGCTTCGTGCTCTTTGCGTTCTTCGTGGTTAATGTTTTGTTTCTGGATAGACACTATCTAGTTTTCCAAAATGGTTTCACGATGCCCTGACGGTTTCCATGCCGGTGCTATTACGTTGGGCATATCTGAGCGCAACAACAGGCGTGCCGGGGCTAGGGTAAACTCGCCGTAGCGCCGGTTTATCTGGTCACGGGTCTGGTTGAGCTGCTCCAGGCGTCCCCGGTCTGGGACAAACATCTCCATCTGTTTATCTGCCGGGTGTGGATCCAGGGCGGTGATCTGCACCTGGAATACCGCCTGACCGCGCCACTCTCTGGTCATGAATTTGTGGCATAGCTCCATTATGTCCGCCCCGTGGTTTGTGGGCAGTACGGAACGCTGTTTTGTGCTCAGCCAGCCGTCTGCCGTGCGTAGCCCGATAAAGAAACGTCCGGCCCGAAACTGGTGGCGGCGCAGGCGTGTTGCCACCTTCTCTGCCATGTGCAACATGAAGGTGTGGATGATCTGTGGGTCGGTGGTGTCTGGTGGCATCACCTTGCCGTGGCCTATGGATTTTGGTTCTGGGATAGAGATTTTGACTGGATCTGGATCCAGCCCCTGGGCCATGAGCCAGATGCGGCGCCCCAGGTTGCCGAAGCGTTTCCCCAGCACCCCTATGGGCAGATGTTGCATGTCACCGCAGTTATTAACGCCACGATCAGCCAGAAAACCACCTATACCTGTGGAGATGCCGCAGAGGTCTGTAACCGGTGCGGCAGCCAGTGTCTGGCGTGACTCCCAGGGTGGGATGATGGTGAGGCCGTCCGGCTTGTTCAGTTTGGCGGCATATTTTGCGGTGGTCTTGTCGCCGCTTAGTCCCACCGAACAGAGGATGCCGCCAGATGCCTCCAGTACGGTCTGCTTTACCATCCTGGCGATTTGCTCCGGTGGTCCCATGAGCCGCTGGCAGTGGGTGATATCCAGAAATGCCTCATCCACCGAGAACACCTCCACATCCGGGGTCAGCATGGTGAGGGCGTCCATGATGTTGGTGGATACCTCGGCGTAGCGTCTGGGGTTGGATGGAACCCGGATGAAGTCCGGGCAGTGGCGCATGGCCTTGCGCAGGCGCATGCCGGTGTGGATGCCAAAGGCGCGGGCCTCGTAGGAGCAGGTGATGATGCAGGTGCCCTGGGAACCGTTGGTAATGCCTATGGGGCGCCCCTGTAGCTCAGGGTGGTCCGCCTGTTCCACGCTGCAGAAGAAGGCGTTCATATCCATCAGGATAATGGCCCTGGGCCATGGAGGGTGTGGTGATGGTGCAACGGTAGGATTCATGATGGCGCCAATGCTTAACGGGGAAATCAGTATATAGAACAAACATAGAACATGCAATTTCTGCTGTTACCCTCACGCCATGATAAATTGATCTGTACGTAGGCTGGAATAGGCGGTCATCGTTCCTGGCTCTCCGAGGTGTCGCTGGCTGCGCGTTACCTTACTTACTGCAAGTTCCACTAGTTTGATATCTTGGTGGTAGTACGTGGTTTGCCGGTTGTATCTCGAATCATTAGGTCTACATTAACCTCGGTATGGAGCAGGGTTGCCTCTCCATTTATTTTCGCCACAAGAAAATCTGCGGCGCGTTTTCCCATCTCTGCTGCCGGTACGTGCATGGTTGTAAGTGCTGGGATTAACTGCGCGCTGATATCAAGATCATCAAAACCGGTAATGGAAATATCATCCGGAACCTGGATGCCTGCTGCCTGGCATTCAGTGAGTGCTCCCAGTGCCAGCACATCGTTACCGCATATAACTGTGGTTGGCAGAGATTCATTTTGTAACAGGATGCGCATCGCCTCCCGGCCTTGCTTGACGGAATATGAACGTTCCAAAATCATTTCACGGGGAAGATCCAGGCCCCTGGCCTTTATTGCCGCCCTGGTTCCTTCTAAGCGCTCTGCTGCGCGGTCATTATTTTTGGTGTAGCCAGAGATCACAGCAAATTTACGATGCCCCAGGTCCAGCAAATACTCGGTTATTTTTTGTGCCGCTCGTCTATTGTCAAATCCAATATATGGGTGGGGAGAGGATGGGCTTGAGGCCCAGCTGCACACATAAGGCATGTTCTGATTTGTAAGAAGTTGGTGTAACTGTGGCTCGTGTAAAGAGCCAATCAGCATTATACCTTCTATGCCCTGGCGCATTAGGGTCTTTACTTCTAGCAGCTCCTCTCTGAGGTCGTACTCGTGGCTGGCTACAATAAGGGTATAACCCAGTCGCTTCAGTTGACTCTGAAGGGCCTGGATTCCTGCGGCGAAGATTGCGTTGTCCAGTGTTGGGACAACTGTACCAATCGTCTTGGTGTGGCGGGATGCAAGTGCCCGGGCGGCTCCATCCGGTATATATCCCAGTTCTTCGATCGCGGTTTGAATTAGCTCCCGTTTCTTCTCGGCTACCTTTTCGGGGCTGTTCAGGACGCGTGAGACAGTTGCCGTTGAAACGTTCGCATATTTAGCTACATCGCTTAAAGAAACGGATTTTCCATTTGATTTGCGTTGTCTCATTACCTTCCTTTTGTAAACGCTACCGGTGTGTTTTTGAAGTATATTTGCTTGGACACCCAAGTTCAAATCTTCTGTTAGCGTTATCTATCTGGTTGATAAACATAGCATAATATAGTAAATAGTGTAAATATATTTATAATAAGCTGAATTATTGCTTGACAAAACAATGCTAATGAGATTAGTCTAAATGTAAGCGCTTACAAAGCATAATCGCTGAGATCCAAAAATGCTTCTATATCGGTAGATGAGGGTAAAAAGTCCATGGCAAACATGATTGTTCATACAGCAGGGCGGATTTCTCTGGTTCTTTTTCTGGTATTTGTTGCCAATATTTTTTATGGAAAAGCAGTGATTAGCTTTGGATTGAGTCCCCTATTCAAACTCAGTGACGTAATGGAGTTTTTGCTGCTGTTTCTCGTCGCTATCTTTTTCGTGATTTTTGCGCTGCAGCGGGAGAAGACCCGAGGAGAGTCGTAAACACATGCAAGATACATGCACTAAAGGTATCAGAATCACTTTAAACACAAATATTACAGTTGAGAGGATAAACCAATGGCACGTAATCGAAATAGTGAGCACCCTGAATCCCTAGAACGCCGACGCTTTCTTGAGTTATCAGGGAAATTTGGCTTCACCACTGCCGTGGTGGCGGCTGGTGCTGGAACCTTGTTGTCAGGTGAGGCCGTGGCCCGTACAGCGAATGAAGAGAAACAGCGCAAGAAGGCGGCAAAATACACCATGATCATTGCTACAGCCTATGTTCTTGGGGCCTCTCGCAGTTATCCGATCATGCAACTGGACCTGAAAGAGAACATCCAGAATCTGACCAATGGTCAGGTGTATGTAAAGTTAGCGCCTGCTGGCCAATTGGGAGCAGGTGGTGCGCTTGCACAAAAGGTACAGGCCGGAACCATTCAGGCAGCACAGCATTCGTTGTCTAACTTTGCCCCTTATGCGCCTACCGTTGACCTGATTAATATCCCCTACTGGTGTGGCGAAAACCAGAAATTTATCAATCTGGTTAATTCCGATGCCTGGAAGCAAGAGGTGAATCCCAAAGTTGAAGCCAAGGGCTTTAAACCACTTTGGTATGTCTGCATTGATCCACGTGTTGTGGCTGTACGCCAGGGGATGGAAGGGCCGATCAAGACTCCAGATCAGATGGAGGGGATTAAATTTCGAGTACCCGGATCCAAGATCCTGCAGCAGTTCTACCGTCTGTTGGGTGCAAACCCAACTCCGGTAGCCTGGGGTGAGACGCCATCAGCAATCAAGCAGGGTGTTGCCGATGCGCTGGATCCATCGGTAGAGGCGTTGAATGTGTTCGGCTTTAAGGATGTTCTCTCATCGGTTACCTTCATCCGTTCGGTACCTGATGCGCAGGTCTACTCCTGTAATCTGGAGTGGTTTAATGGTCTGCCATTAGATATTCGTGAAGGTATTGACTTCGCTGCGGAGGTTACCTCACAGCAGAATCTTGCCAAGGTGCCGGCAGCCAGGGGTTATGCCATGGCTGAGTTGGCAAAGAATGATATCAAATTCTATTCACCTACTGCCGACGAGATGGCTCAGTGGGTTGCCAAGGGTGGTCATCAACTGCCCCAATGGGACTCATTCAAGAAAGAACTGGCCGGTTCAATGGCTACCTTTGACAAGCTGCTTGAGGCGGCAAACACCCAAGGTAAATATTACGTCCATGATGTGTAATTGACTATATCGCCCTCCCAACCTTCTGGGAGGGCTTTTTTATACATTAGGTGGACACTATGAAAGAGGTTCTAAAAAAGATTGATGAAGATGGTGAGCGCTGGCTGCTGCTGATCTTTTATACAACCATCGTTGCCACGATTACGGTTGAAGTGGTACGTCGTTTTGGTCTGAGCTACTCCTCTATATGGGGTGAAGAGATTGCAAGATACGCCTTTATCTACCTTGCCTGGGTTGGTGCCTCGGCGGCGGTAAAAAGGCGTGCACATATCCGTATCGATATCCTTCTGCACTACCTTCCAAATCGTGGCAAGGCTGCAATATATCTGTTCGGAGATATCGCCACTCTGTTCCTTGCGGTGATTGTTCTTCACCTGTCTGTAGAGCCGGTACTGACCTCGATAAAGTTTGGCTCAGTCACCCATGGTTTGCGCATTAGCCAGGCCTGGTTCTTCGCGGCGGTTCCATTCGGCTTCTCTATGTTGACCTTTAGGTTGGTTCAATCCATCTACCGCGATGTGAATGACTTGATTGGTGGCCGCCCTGTATACGAAGGCGACAGCCTTATTGACGGATAGGTATTGCTATGTATGAAATTCTACAACAACAGATGAGTCCTGATCTGGGCTGGGAGTTCTACCTTCCGCTGATGGCAATCCTGGGTATGATTGCTATGGCTGTTCCAGTCTGGGTGTCACTCGGACTGGGTACGGTAGGGATGCTCTACTTTACTGAGGTACTGCCAACCACACTGATGGGTGAGGCGCTGTTTGATGGCATCGATGCCTTTGCATTGATCGCCATACCCCTGTTTATCCTGACCGGTGATGTGTTGGCCCGAACCGGTCTGGCCAATAAACTCCTGGATGTGGCTGAGGCCACCGTGGGTGGCTTTAAGAGTGGTTTTGGTACCGCCACCGTCTTGGGGTGTGGCTTCTTTGCCTGCATATCAGGCTCGGATGCTGCCGGTGCTGCTGCTGTAGGACGGATGACCATTGGTCGCTTGGTTGAGCAAGGTTATCCACGGCCCTATGCCTGTGCCTTGGTAGCCGGTGGGGCCTGTACCGGAATTCTGATTCCTCCATCGATCGCCTATATTATTATCGGTCTTATTTTGGGTATCTCTGCCTCGACCCTGTTTCTGGCAGCTATGATACCGGGTCTGATGGTGATGTTGGCAATCATGCTGACCAATGTGGTGGTTAACCGCATCTATAAATATGAACGTTCAGATCGTGGCTTCTCTATAAAACGCTGGTTGCGCGCAGTCTACGATGGACGTTTTGCGCTGATGGTCCCGTTTATAATTCTTGGTGGTATCTACAGTGGCATGTTTACGCCAACTGAGGCGGCAGCTGTAGCAGTGGTCAGTACCATTATCATCGGACTCTTCCAGGGCACACTGAAGGTATCTGATTTCCCCAAAATGTTGGAAAGCTCTGCCCGTGTAAATGGTGTGATTCTGCCTATCATTGCGGTCTCACTTCCATTGGCGCAGACACTGGCGGCGCTGGACATTCCACAAGGCTTTGTGATGTACATGACTTCGCTGTCGGATGATCCAAACGTGTTGATCCTGATGATGATCGCTATTCTTGTGATATCGGGTTGCATCATGGAGACCACCCCCAATATCGTGATCCTATCGCCACTGCTACTGCCTCTGGCGCAGGAGATCGGGATGAGTGAGATCCATTTCTGCATCATGATGGTTACCGCTCTGGGGGCGGGTTTTATTACCCCACCGTTTGGACTCAACCTGTTTGTTGTATCCAGTTTGACCAACACTCCGATACTGCCCATAGCGGTACGAGCGGTTCCCTATGTATTGGCCTTGATAAGCGTGGTGATGCTGATTGCCTTTATTCCACAGCTTTCTCTCTGGGCCTTCTGATTGTGTTGGGAAGCTGGAGTGGAGAGTAAAAAGATTGATTAAACTAAACCGCACTCTTAAAGCCTTTCGGGTTGGTGGAAAGGCTGGCTGCGGCTTCTGTAACAACCTGAAATAGTAAAAAAATTATTGTTTCTTTTCCTGAAAAAACGTGTAGAGAAATCATTTTGCGCTAAAAATATGTAAGCGCTTACATTTAACCCGAGAGAGAATATCTATGACTATCGAATATATTAAGAAGGCCGCAAAAACCTCAGCAACGGGTGAAGATGATACCCGTGAGATCGTTATCAAGATGCTGCGTGAAATTGAAGCAGGCGGCGAAGAGAAGGCGTTGGAGTATGCCAAGCAGCTGGATGGTTGGGACCAGGGCAGTCCAATCGTTACCCGTGAACAGATTGAGGTGGCCAAAGAAAAAGTACCGCAACAGCTGAAGGATGATATCCAGTTTGCTTACGATCGGGTTAGTGGTTTTGCCAGGCAGCAGCGTGACAGTATGAAAGAGTTCGAGGTAGAGCTCAGCCCCGGTCTATTTGCTGGTCAAAAACTGATTCCGATGACCACCGCAGGCTGCTATGTGCCGGGTGGCCGTTATGCCCATATCGCCTCTGCCATCATGAGTGTGGCAACCGCCAAGGTGGCCGGTGTCGAGAATGTTATAGCCTGCTCGGTTCCCCATGGTGAAGATGGTGTTCATCCTGCCATCCTCTACGCAATGGATCTGGCTGGAGCCGATACCATTCTAGCAATGGGTGGTGTGCAGGGTATTGCAGCCATGGCCTATGGATTGTTTGGTGGTAAACCTGCCGACATCCTAGTAGGCCCAGGTAACCGTTTTGTGGCTGAAGCAAAACGTTTGCTGTTCGGTCGTGTCGGTATCGACCTGTTCGCTGGTCCCACTGAGATTGCCATTATTGCTGACAAGACAGCCGATCCGGAGATTGTTGCATGTGATCTGGTTGGTCAGGCAGAGCACGGGCCTGACTCCCCAGCCTGGTTGTTCACCGACTCCCGTGAATTGGCTAATGCAGTGATTGAGAAGGTCCCTGGTTATATCGATGCGTTACCAGAGGTTCAACGCAATGCCGCAACCGCTGCCTGGAGAGACTATGGCGAGGTGGTGTTGTGTGATTCCAGAGAAGAGGTGGCTACCATCAGTGATGAGTACGCTGGCGAGCACCTGGAAGTCCAGGCTGAAGACCTGGATTGGTGGATGGATCGGCTTAAAAACTATGGTTCTCTGTTTGTCGGTGAAGAGGCCACCGTGGCCTTTGGCGACAAATGCTCCGGTACCAACCATATCCTGCCCACTAAGGGGGCGGGGCGTTATACCGGTGGTCTGAGTGCCTCTAAATTTATCAAGGTAGTAACTTACCAGCGTCAGACCAGAGAGGCTACCCGCACAGTGGCTGCCGCGGCCGCACGTCTCTCCCGTCATGAAGGTATGGAAGGGCATGCCCGAACCGGTGATGAGCGACTGGCGAAATACTACCCGGATGAGACCTTTAACCTGGGCCACTAATCTGCAGCTGGTGGAGGGCGGTTATGCCCTTCACTACCGGTTGTGCAACAGATGGCAGTCTGGGGAGTTATGAGGATATAGCTATGCAAGAGAATATGAGAAAACTTTTTGATTTGAGCGGACGTGTAGCGCTCTGTACCGGAGCGGCGTCCGGTATAGGTCGCCGTATGGCTTGGGCCCTGTCACAGGGTGGTGCAGATGTTGTTCTGGTTGATCGGGATGAGAAGGGGCTGGCGGACGCCGCAGAGCAGTTTAAAAGTGATGGTGCCGGTGGGGTTGCCACCCTTCAGGCCGATCTGCTTGATCGTTCCATTCTGGGGGATCTGGTGGCTGAAGCGACATCAAAATTGGGAGCGCCTGACATACTCACCAATGCAGCTGGGGTGAATCTGCGTCAGCCCTATGATGAGATTACCGATGAGACCTGGGACCTGACCTTGGGTATCAACCTGTCTACCCCATTCTTTCTTGCCCGGCACTGTGTACCTGGGATGAAGGAGAAGGGCGGTGGAAGTATCATCAATATCGCTTCGCTGCAGTCCTACCGAGCCTTTGCCAACAGTTTTCCCTATGGTGCCTCCAAAGGTGGCGTTGCCCAACTGACCCGGGCCATGGCCGAGTGCTGGTCAAGCGATGGTGTGATGGCAAATGCGCTTGCGCCAGGGTTCTTTCCCACAGCCTTGACCAAGAAGGTCTATGACAACCCTGAGATACTCGACCACAACGCGCGTATGACTGCAATCGGTAGAAACGGAGAGTTGAAGGACCTGGATGGGGTTACTGTTTTTCTGGCCTCAGCAGCCTCGAACTACATCACCGGACAGATCATCCCGGTTGATGGTGGATATACGGCAAAATAACGGAAACACTATGAAAGCATTAGTATATGTTGCGCCCAATAAGCTGGAGTATCGGGATGAGCCAGATCCGGTACCAGAGGCCGGAGAGGTCCTGGTTCGGGTTAAGGCCAGCGGTATCTGTGGTTCGGATATGCACGCCTATTTTGGTCACGATGAAAGACGTCCGGCGCCGCTGATTCTGGGGCATGAGGTTAGTGGTGAAGTGGTTAGCGGTGAACGGCAGGGACAACGGGTTGTAGTCAATCCGTTGGTTACCTGTGGGTACTGTGATGACTGCTTGAGTGGTCGCTCCAACCTTTGTCGGCAGCGTCAGATCATCAGCATGGAGCCACGTCAGGGGGCCTTCTCCGAGTTGCTAAGGATGCCGGAGTGCAACCTGATAGATATTCCGGACGAGATGAGCTATCTGCACGCTGCCCTGACCGAACCGGTATCCACGGGAATGCATGCAGTTCTAGAGGCAGCAAGGGCTTCGCGTCGCCCCTTGGCTGAATCCCGCGTCCTGGTATTGGGTGGTGGTGCCATCGGTATTGCTGTGGCGCTGATCCTCAATAGTCATGGATGTCGCAATATCCGACTCGGTGAGACCAATGGACTGCGCCGTAAGACCGTGCAGGCAGCCCAGGTTTGTGATGTCTACGACCCGATAAATGACCCGGCACCAGAGGCCGACAGTTGGGATATCGTTATCGATGCGGTGGGTGGCGCGGTCACCCGCGATGCAGCTTCCCACGCAGTAAAACCCGGCGGTGCCATTGTTCATATTGGCCTGATGGATAACAGTGGTGGTCTGGATGTCCGCAAATTAACCCTTCAGGAGGTGGCCTTTATAGGTTGCTATACCTACACCATGGTTGATGTCAGAGCCACGGTAAAGGCCCTCCATTCAGGTGCGCTCGGTCCATTGGATTGGGTTGAGCAACGCTCACTTAGCGAAGGGGCCAGTGCCTTTGTTGATCTTGCTAACGGGGATACCCCGGCGGCGAAAATCGTACTGACCCCAGATTATTAACAGATAGTAATTAATTGGAGAAAACAGATGATTCATTTTGTTGTTCATGATGAAAACGACTCAGTAGGGGTTGTAGTAGTAGAGGGTGTGAAGGCCGGTGATGAGATGTCCGGCTGGATCATGGATCAGGATAAGGAGATCACCTTTAAAGCGAGTGGTGACATCCCAATTGGCCACAAGCTGGCCATTCGTCCGCTTGCCGAAGGTGACACTGTAATTAAGTACGGCGTAGATATAGGTCGCGTAGTGGCAGACGTCGGTACCGGTGAGCATGCGCATGTTCACAACATCAAGACCAAGCGCTGGTAAGCAGCCCTCTTAACCACATCTAACCTATTATTTTTGGAGATTTACTTATGTCACTGGACTTAAACAATGCAACCTTCTGGGGCTACCGGCGCGAAAACGGCCGCATGGGTGTCCGTAATCATGTCATCATTCTGCCGATTGATGATATCTCAAATGCCGCGGCTGAAGCGGTCGCAAACAATATCAAGGGCAGCATGGCCCTCCCGCATCCCTATGGCCGTCTGCAGTTTGGTGCCGATCTTGACCTGCATTTCCGTACCTTGATTGGAACTGGTGCCAACCCCAATGTGGCCGCTGTTGTGGTTATCGGTATTGAAGATGGTTGGACGCAGAAGATAGTAGACGGCATCGCTAAAACAGGCAAGCCTGTGATTGGTTTCGGTATTGAGTTGCACGGCGACCACGACACCATTATGCGTGCCTCCAAGGCAGCTAAAGAGTATGTCCATTGGGCCACTGAACTGCAGCGGGAAGAGGCGCCTATTAAAGAGCTATGGGTATCAACCAAGTGTGGTGAATCAGATACCACCTCCGGTTGTGGGTCCAACCCGACCGTTGGTAATGCCTTCGATAAACTATACGAACAGGGTAATACACTGTTGTTTGGAGAGACCTCGGAGATTACCGGCGGTGAACATCTGGTTGCGGATCGTTGTCGCGATGATGAAGTGCGTAAACAGTTTATGTTCATGTTTGATCGCTACCAGGAGATGATCGAGCAGCACAAGACCAGCGACCTGTCGGATTCACAACCGACCAAGGGCAATATCGCCGGTGGTTTGACCACTATTGAAGAGAAGGCGTTGGGTAATATCCAGAAGATCGGTAAAAAGTGCGTCGTTGATGGTGTACTGGATAAGGCTGAAGAGCCAACTGGTCCTGGTCTGTGGTTTATGGACTCTTCATCTGCTGCAGCTGAAATGGTGACTCTATGTGGTGCGGCTGGCTATGCCGTGCATCTGTTTCCAACCGGGCAGGGCAATATCATTGGTAACCCTATTGTTCCAGTGATTAAGATCTGTGCGAATCCAAGAACGGTTAGGACAATGTCCGAGCATGTGGATGTTGATGTTTCCGGTCTGCTGAGCAGGGAGATGTCACCGGATGATGCGGGTGATGCCTTGCTGGAAATGACCTTGCGTACGGCTAATGGTCGTAACACAGCGGCAGAGGCATTGGGACATAATGAGTTTGTTCTCACAAGACTGTATGAAAGTGCGTGATACAGGGCGAAGGCATCAGCGTGGAGTGGATGGCCATTAATTAATAAAAGAATACTGTGCATCAATTGGATTCGAGACCGGATTGACAAGGTGTGGCATTGGGTCTCTAAAGCGCTACTAGAAGTTAATTATTCTACTATCAATTTGAAAGGAGTGAGGTAAATAATATGAAAATTATGAAACTGGCAGCCATTACAATGGCTGCGATTTTACCTGTGACATCAGCCTTTGCCGGTTTTCCAGAGAAGCCGGTCAACTATGTAATTCCGTTTGGTCCTGGTGGAGAGTCAGATATTACGGCGCGCCATCAACAGTCTTTCTTCAAAGGCAAGTTTGGACAGGATCTGGTTATCTCCTATAAGCCAGGTGGCGGCGGTGCAGTTGGCTGGTCGCAGCTGAATCGAATGAAAGGGGATGGGTATAACATCATGGGTATCAATCTCCCCCATATTATTGTTAAGCCAAAGCAGAAGAATGTTGGATTTAAGACTGAGGATATTTCAGGTGTATATATGTTTCATTACACACCAGACGCCATCGTGGTTAACAAGGACAGTCCTTTCAAATCGCTGCAGGATCTTATCGACCATGCAAAGAAAAATCCAAAGAAAACCATTTTTTCTGGTTCTGGCAAAGGTACCGCAAATCATTTAGCGCAAGTGCGGTTTGATAAAATGGCTGATATTAAGACTACATATGTAGCTTTTAAAGGTACAGGTAAGGCCGTCGCTGCCTTGTTGGGTTCTCAGGTGAGCGCCGAGTGGGGATACACCTCTGTAGGAGCCAAGCATTCAGATAAGGTTCGGATGCTTGCAGTTGCAATGGAGAAACGCCATCCAAAATTCCCGGATGTGCCGACATTCAAGGAGCTGGGATATAACCTGGTTTCAGGTGCGTATCGTGGTATAGCTGTACCTAAGTCTACCCCGGAGGCAATACGAACTAAATTATCCACAATGATACAGGAGATCAATGCTGATCCTGAATTTCAGAAGAAGATGGAAAATGATGGTATGGCCATGTTGAACGTTGACGCGTCTGAATACGATGCCTTCATCAAAAAGATGACAGGTATTTACTTAGATGCAGCTCGGGAGGGCGGCATCATCAAGTAACTGATCTTACAACCTGGCAAATAATTTGTCACAGGACGGCATCGCTATGATTGAAAATCTGTTGCAAGCACTAACACTGTTTCATGTGGCCCTTGCCTTGGGTGGAGTGATAGCCGGCACTGTCATTGGCTCACTTCCTGGGCTTACAGCAACCATGGCAGTTGCCGTCCTGGTACCCATCACCTTTTCCATGCCTCCGGCATCGGCACTCATATTAATGGGTGCCATCTATACGGGCGCAATTTATGGCGGTGCCTATGCGGCTATTCTACTAAACACACCTGGGACCCCGTCAGCTATTGCGACTACCTTTGATGGATTTCCCATGGCCAAGCGGGGTGACGGTGATCTTGCCGTTACCCTGGCCTGTCTGGCGTCTGTGGTTGGTGGTATTGTAGGTGCGGTTTTTCTGCTCATCCTCGCGCCACCCTTGGCTGACGTCGCCCTTGCGTTTGGTCCGGTTGAGTACTTCTGGCTTGCGGTATTTGGCTTGACGCTTATCTCTGCCCTCTCGAAAGGTAATCTATTGAAGGGGCTAATTGGTGCCTGTCTTGGACTGTTGCTTTCAACAATAGGTGTCGCAGAAATCAGTGCAGATGTGCGTTTCACTTTTGGTAGTGAAGTATTACTTGGTGGTATAGAGACCGTATCTGCCCTTATTGGTCTCTACTGTGTACCGGTGCTGATAGATTTGGTTGCAACATCAGACAAGCATTTAAAGGTCACTCATGCGCCGAAAGGGTTTCGTTTGATAGAGGCGTTACAAATATCTTGGACGCATAAATTCAACCTAATCAGAAGCTCGGTGATTGGCACACTGGTTGGTATTCTACCGGGAGCTGGTGGTTCAATTGCCGGCCTGGTGGCATACTCTGAGGCCAGACGTACCTCGAAGAACAGTGACACATTTGGCCAGGGGGAACCTGAGGGTATTCAGGCTACCGAATCAGCCAATAATGCTACCGTTGGTGGTGGCTTTATTCCTACCCTTGTTCTTGGAATACCAGGCACGCCTCCCGACGCGGTTATCCTCGGCGCTCTCCTGATTCAGGGGGTGCGTACTGGCCCGTCGCTATTTGCCGGTGACGGCTCTATTGTCTATACATTCATCTTTGGATTGATTCTAGCAACGGTTCTAATGTTGCCTACGGGATTAGTTATTGGACGCTATGCCTATAAAACAATTATCACAGTACCGAAGGCGATGCTGGTTCCCACAGTTTCGTTTATGACTATGATTGGTACATATTCCATCAGAAACAGTGTCTCAGATGTGGTAATCATGGTTATTCTTGGCGTTGTGGGCTGGCTTTTAAACAGGGCTGGCTATAGTCCATCTCCGATTGTGCTGGGATTGATTCTAGGAAGTATTGCGGAACAGGGCTTTGTGCAGGCTTGGACAATAGGTAGTGCAACTGACAACCTCATTGGCATGTTTTTTGGTCGCCCAATCGGTATGGCGATTATTCTATTTATTGCAGCTACCTTTTTTTACCCCATGATTCGAGGATATTTGATTGGTATGAGAGGGAATCCAAATGAAGATTGATGCAATAACAAAACTGGAAAAGGCGGATATCAGCGGTATGTTGGTTGCAATAATACTGATTTTAGTTGCGGTTCTAGCTCTCTGGGATACAACAGAGATGACTGATGCAGACTCTTTTGTATTCCCTCGTGCGATAGCAATATCCATGATCAGCTTTTGTATACTTTTTATTGTGACACAGATGATTTACCCATCTATAGAGGGAAATGATGAGGCAAGGGTTGTGGGAGGCTCGACCACGCGTCGAATCGGGCTGGTTTTAGCTATGGTTGTCAGTTCACTTCTTATGCCTTGGCTGGGTTTTCTGGTTTCTGGAGTGTTGGCTTTTGGCTCAATTATGATGCTTGCCATGTATGACGAGTGGACACTGTCGCGACGACTTCTATTTCCATTTGCGGGTATCGTGATTGTGATTGGATTTTATTTCATGTTTGCTGAGTTACTGCTTGTACCATTGCCAGTTGGAACGCTTTTCGAATAACCGCACCAATTTCTCCCTTGATTTCATGCAAGTCGTTCAATTACGAAAAGGTTTGTTATGCCTGATATAGTTATTACTGAATTTATGGATCAATCCGCAGTGGATGATCTGTCAGCCCGGTTTGATGTGCTCTATTCGCCTGATCTTGTTGATCAGCCGGAAGAGCTAGAAGAGGCGCTAGCTGGTGCAAGGGCAATTATTGTACGTAACCGCACACAGGTTCGTCACGAATTATTGGATCAGGCTCCAAATCTCCAAGTAGTAGGCCGTTTAGGTGTCGGTCTGGACAACATTAACCTCAAAGTCTGTGAACAGCGAGGAGCCACCGTCTATCCGGCAACTGGCGCTAATGACATTGCGGTGGCTGAGTATGTGGTTGGTACTGCCATGATATTGGCTCGCCGTGCTTACGGTGCGAGCACCCAGGTGATAAACGGCATCTGGCCTCGTCAGAATTGTGTGGGGCGCGAAATACATGGACAGGTCATGGGTTTGATTGGCTGCGGTAGTATTGCCCGGGAAACCGCAAAACGTGCTCAAGCTCTTGGCATGAGTGTTATCGCTTACGACCCCTTTGTGAAACCTGATGATAAGGTGTGGTCGGTGATTGGACGCATTGATAGTTTAGATGAATTGCTTGGCTCAGCTGATGTCATCAGCCTGCACGTACCACTCACAGATTCAACTCGCAATCTTATTGATTCAGATGCGTTATCCAAGGTTAAAGAGGGAGCCATTCTAATAAATACCGCACGTGGTGACATCGTTGATGAGGCAGCTCTGATCGAGGCAATGAAGTCTGGTCGTGTGGGTGGTGCTTCGATTGATGTGTTTGCAAATGAGCCTGTTGATGAGGAGACAGGTCAACGGTTCGCTGACATTCATAATCTAATTTTGACCCCACACATTGCTGGTGTGACAGAGCAGTCAAATGTAAGGGTAAGCTCGATGATCGCCGAAGTGGTCGCTAAACATCTTGGAGAAGCAAAATGACCGATGTTGCCCTTTCGCTGGCAGAGGCCCAAGATCTTGTTGTCACTATTTTTGAACGCCACCAGACCAGCTTTGAAAATGCGCTGCATGTTGCTAAGGCGCTGGTAGCAGCTGAAATGGATGGCCAGCGAGGTCATGGGCTGTCACGTGTCCCATCCTATTCCGCCCAATCCGCATCTGGAAAGGTGGACGGCAAGGCTATTCCGATCGTGGTAGGGAGAAAAGGTGCCGCCGTACGCATAGATGCCGCCAATGGGTTTGCATATCCAGCCTTTGATCTTGCTATTTCTGAATTGACGACCATCGCCAGAGGGGCAGGTATTGCTGCAGCGACAGTTTTTCGTTCCCATCATTTTGGCCAGGCCGGTTATCACGCAGAGCGTTTGGCAGAGAGTGGTCTGGTAGCACTGGTTTTCGGTAATAGTCCTCAAGCTATCGCCCCCTGGGGCGGTAACAAGGGGGTTTTTGGTACCAACCCCATTGCCTTTGCAGCGCCCAGAGTCGACGATGTTCCGTTGCTGATTGATCTGAGTCTGAGCAAGGTTGCCAGAGGCAAGGTAATGGTTGCCCAACAGAATGGTGAGCCAATACCTGAGGGCTGGGCGCTTGATGAGAGTGGTCATTCGACGACGGATCCAAGCGCAGCGTTGAATGGGACCATGCTGCCGATGGGTGATGCCAAAGGGGCTGCGCTGGTATTGATGGTTGAGATCATGGCCGCAGGTTTAAGTGGTGCCAATTTTGGCTATGAAGCGACATCCTTCTTTACCGCAGAAGGGCCACCTCCAGGTGTTGGGCAGCTGGTATTAGCCTTTGATCCGACGTTTTTTTCTGGCGGCGGATTTTCCGTGCGACTCGAGGAATTACTCTCGGAAATAGTGACTCAGGATAATGTCAGGCTGCCGGGTGCACTACGAGGTGCGCGCCGCGAAAAAGCCCGACAGGAAGGGCTATGCATACCATCTAAACTATTGGATGAGTTAAATACACTGAATCAATGATGGCTGCCTTCAGGCATGCAGTGACAAAAGGCCACGGGTAAACGTGAAGGGCCAGCCTCGTCATCGCGGAAGGGATTGGTGATATGCCCTTAGGGTAGTCCACATATGTGCTTACCCCGGATATCCTAATATCTATCCCTCATACAAGGCCGTTATCTTGGCCTCATATTTCTCATTGATGCGTCGGCGTCGCGTCTTCATGGTTGGTGTGATCAGGCCATTTTCTACGGTCCATGGTTCCGCGATCACTATGGCCTTTCGTACCTTGGCATATCCTGGGAATGAGTCGATGCGTTTGGCGATCTGCCGTAGAACCACCTCTTGGGTCTCCGGCGTGTCGCTTGGTTTGATCCCAAACCTCTCACAGCTTTTGTGGTCCAGTACCACGATGGCAGAGAGGAATGGCTTGCCCTCGCCTATGACCATGGCCTGTTCAAATAGTGGGTCGAGTGTGATGTGCAGTTCCATGTCGCTGGGGGAGACCTTCTCACCATTGGAGAGCACTATGATCTCTTTGATCCTGCCGGTGATGAAGATGTGGTTGCTCTCGATCCTGGCCTTGTCCCCCGTGTGCAGCCAGCCGTCTTCATCGGTGGTCTCGCTGGTGGCCTGCGGGTTGTTCCAGTAGCCGAGCATGACGCTGGGGCTGCGAGTGAGCAGTTCATCATCCTCGCCGATCTTTACCTCAATGCCTGGCAGGGGTACGCCGACGCTGGCGGGTATGTTATCTGCCAGTGGGTTGGCGGATATTATGGGGCTGGTCTCGGTAAGTCCGTAGCCCTGCACGATGGGTACGCCCAGACCGATAAACATCTGGGCAATGTCCTCGGATAGGGGGGCGCCACCGGAGATGGCGATGCGTAGACGTCCCCCCAGCTTCTCCTGGATCTTTCCCGCCACCAGTCTTTCATACAGGGGCCAGAGCAGGAGTGATAGTGACCAGGGTGCGCGTCCCTGGTCATGCTCAAACTTTTTCCAGCCGGCGTTCATTGCCAGGTGGAATAGTCTACGCCCGATCTTGGGGCCGGCGTGCAGCTTGTCCTGGATCTTGGCGTATACCTTTTCGAATATTCTGGGTACTGATATCAGCACGGTGGGTTTGATCTGCAGCAGATCCTCGCCCAGTTGTGGAATAGAGCGGGAGTAGGCCACTTCGGCACCGGCGATTATAGGCATGTAGTAGCCGACGGTGCGTTCCAGGGTGTGAGATAGGGGTAGGAAGGAGAGGAACATATCGTTGGTGTACATGGTTACGATCTGTAGTCCGGCCTCTATGTTCCAGAGCATATTGCGGTGACTCAGCATCACCCCTTTGGAACGGCCTGTGGTGCCGGAGGTGTAGACGATAGATGCCAGTTCATCGGTTGCAATCTCGGTGGTGGTATATGGACCGCAGTTCTGTGGCAGCCACTCATCTATATTTTTCACCAGCTCAGACAACTGGTTTGGCTCTACCTGGTTGAGAGTGACGATGCGGGTGAGCGCTGCTAGCTGCTCCTGTATCTGTTGTAGCTCCTGCCACTGATCATCTGTATCCAGCAGCAACAGGCGTACCCCGGCATCCTGCAGTATGTAGCCGATATTCTCTGCCCGGTCGTTGGTGAAGATGGGGACGGTTACCAGCCCCAGGCCCTGTGCGGCTAGATCGAACATGGCCCACTGTACGCAGTTGCGCAGCATCACTGCCACCCGGTCGCCGGCCTCTAGTCCCTCCTGCACGAAGGCGGCCTGCCAGCGCGCCACCTCCCGGGACATGGTGCGCCAGTCGATATCCTGCCAAACGCCCCGATCTTCATTAAACTGTATGTAGGCGGTCTTGCCCGGGGTGCGTCGCACTCGTTCTTTGAATACAGCCCCTATGGTGTCCCAGGTTTGTAGCGATATGTAGTCTGTGCGCTGTGTGTTTACATCGTTGTTCCAGTCGGTACCGGAAGAGCCGTCTATGCTCAGAATGCGATCTGTCAGACCTGCGCTATATCTCATATGTTGTTACCTTGTAGTAGTTCATCCCAACCCAAGTCGGGGTGAAACCGTTCACCATGGAGCTGTTCCAGTTGTTGTAGCCGTTGCTGCTGCTGTTGCATGCCGCTGTTATAAATATAGTTCATGGGGCCGCCACGGAAGGGGGCAAAGCCGGTGCCGAAGATGACCCCGGCATCCAGCAGATCCGCATCTTCCACTATCTGCTCCCGCACACAGGCTACAGACTCGTTTAGCAGACGGAATATAAGGCGGTCGGCCAGATCGGTGGGGATGTTGTTTGACTCTTCCCCCCCGGCGTAAACTGCCTTGCTGTTTTTATAGTTGTAAAAACCGGAGCCGGTCTTGGCGCCCAGGTTCTTCTGTTCCACCATGGTCTCCAGTCGTTCTGGTACTTTCAGATTGAAGAAGGGGGAGAGCTTGTTGGCCACCGCCAGACAGATGTCCAGCCCCACCCGGTCGGCCAGTTCCACCGGCCCCATGGGCATGCCGAAGTTGGTTGCGGCCCGGTCGATTGCCGGTGCCGGTATGCCTTCGGATAGCATCTCCATCGCCTCCAGCAGGTAGGGCATCAATATTCGGTTTACCAGAAAGCCCGGGCTGCTGGTTACCGGCAGCGGCAGGCGATCCACGCGGCGGGCAAATGCCGCGCCCTGTTTGATCAGTTCCGGATTGGTCCCGGCCCCGTGTACGACCTCGATCAACTGCATCTTGGCCACTGGGTTGAAGAAGTGCAGCCCAATCAACCGCTCAGGATTATTCAGTGACTCGCTGATGGTCTCCAGTGGGATGCTGGAGGTGTTGGTGGCCAGGAGGGTATCTGGGCGCACCTTGGATTCCAGCTCCTGGAACAGCTCCTGCTTGGCCGCTGCATCTTCAAATATGGCCTCGATCACCACGTCGGCATGGCTGGCGCCGTAACCCTTGGGGTCTGGCATCAGACGGTCCATGGCGGCCTGTACTAGGCGGGGTTTTTTCAGTTTTTTCTTGAACAGGGCATGGGCGCGCCCCATGGCCTTGGAGAGGTATTTGGCCTCGCGGTCCTGAATGCTGACCCGCATTCCCTTCAGGGCGCACCAGGCCGCAATATCCCCGCCCATGGTGCCGCCGCCAACCACATGTAGTCTGGATGGCCTGAAGTTACTGCCACCACCCAGGGATTTTAGCCGTTCCTGCAGGAAGAAGACGCGGATCAGATTTTGTGAGGTATCGCCGCTGAGCAGATTGGCCAGGTTGGTCGCTTCACTGGCATACATGGCCTGAGGGTTATCGGCATGTTCCTTCCAGTGATCGATCAGGGCGAACGGCGCCGGGTAGTGCTCCCGGACCACGCGTTTGCGCACCTCCTTCTCCAATACTCTCGATAGCAGCAGACGCCCAGGTTTCAGATTGAGCAGTTGGTGATAGAAAGGTGGCTTGCGGTTGCGGGGCTTTTTGCTGATCAGGTCTGCCGCCGCGGCCATTAACTGCCGCTCCGGGGCGGTGCTGTTTACCAGCCCCATACGCTTGGCCGTGCGTCCGTTGATGCTGCGTCCGGCCAGCATGAAATTAAGCGCAGGCAGTGCGCCCATGCGTTCTATGCTGCGTACGCTGCCGCCATATCCGGGAAACAGCCCCAGCTTGACCTCGGGGAAGGCCAGCCGGGTGGATTCGTCGTCGCGGGCAATCCGGTAATCGCAGGCCAGGGCCAACTCCAGTCCACCACCCAGGCAGAAGCCGTGGATCAGGGCCAGGGTGGGCGTGCTGAGATCATTCAGGCGCTGGAAGATGCGGTGCACCTCTTTTATATGCTGCTCAATGGCGGCCCGGTCGGTGTTGTCGCGAAAGCTCTTTACGTCGGCCCCGGCGATGAATCCGCTCTTTTTATCCGACAGGATGATCAGGCCGGTGGGTTTGTCGCTCTCCACCTCTCCCAGGATGGTGTCGAACTCCTCCAGTGCCGCATGGGATAGGATGTTGACGGGACTGTCCTGGTGGTCGAAATGGAGCCAGGTGATCCCCAGGTTGTCGGTTTCCACTCTCCAGTGTTTGTTCATGAGCCTGCCTCCAGCAGCATGGCGCCACCCTGGCCGCCGCCGATGCAGAGGCTGGTGATGCCGCGTTTGGCGCTGTTCTGTTGCAGGGTCTTGAGTAGATGCAGCACGATCCTGGCGCCACTGGCCCCCACTGGGTGGCCCAGGCTGATGCCGCCACCGTCCACGTTCAGGCGCTCCTCGGGGATGGGGGCAAACGGGGTGTCGATTCCCAGTTCGCTCTGCATGTAATCGCTATCCTTCCAGGCCTCGAGACAGGCCAGTACCTGGGTGGCGAAGGCCTCGTTGATCTCCCAGTAATCTATGTCACTGCCGTCACCCCCGTTGCGTTGCAGCAGTTGGGCCATGGCATGCACCGGTCCCAATCCCATCTGGGACGGGTCGAGTGCAGACCACTGGGTGTCCAGGAGGCGTCCCAGTATCGGGAGCTGGTGTTCTGTTACCGCCTCTTCAGACGCCAGTAGTAGCATGGCGGCCCCGTCTGATACCTGGGCGCTGTTACCGGCGGTGACCTTGCCGATGGGGCGGTCGAATACCGGCTTCAGTCCAGCCAGTTTCTCCACACTGCTATCCGGGCGTACCCCGTCATCCCTCTCATACAGCTTGCCCTTGCTATCGAAGATGGGCTCTATCTCATCCAGACGTCCCTCCCTGCTGGCCAGGTCCAGGCGTTGATGGCTGGCCACCGCAAAGCGGTCCATGGTCTGGCGGGATATGTTGAATCTCCAGGCCAGTTTCTCTGCGGTCTGCCCCATGGATAGTCCCACCACTGGATCGGTCAGGCCGCGCAATATGGCGATGATCAGTTGAAAATGGTGTGGGCGCAGGGCCGCCAGTTGTCTCCCTTTGTCGGTTATGCTTCGGGCTCGGTTCCAGTGCGCCAGCCAGGTCACCATGCGGTTATTGAGCAGTACCGGGTGGTGGCTCATGGCCTCGGTGCCGCCGGCCAGTACCAGATGGGAACGACCATTGGCTATATTCTGGGCCGCGTTGTCCAGGGCCTGCATGCCGGAGGCGCAGTTGCGTTGTACGGTCCAGGCCGGAACCAGATCGCCACAGCCTAGACGCAGGGCCGCAATGCGCGCAATGTTGGACTCATCCGGGCCGGAGGAGACGCAGCCGAGGATCACCTCATTCAGTGCCTCTGGTAGGAATGGTTGGCGGGCCAGCAGTGGCCTGCTCGCGGCTACTGCCAGATCAGAGGCGCGAAAGGGACCGGGGCCGCTGCGGGTCTTGATAAATGGTGTGCGGCTGCCATCCACGATGTAGACTGGTTTTGCATAGGTATTGTTATTCTGCATATTCTCCTCACGCCAGATCTGTTACCACCGCTGATGGCAAAATCTATGGGGCCTCGGTTTCTGCTGCTGGCTTGGCTTTTGGCTTTGCTCTCTTGGTCCTTGGCTTGGGGGTGGCCTTGGATTTCAGATCCTTGAATGCATCCACCTGAATTACCTGGTCCCTCAGTTCCTCGGCGCGGGCCAGTTTGTCTGCCTGATCCTGGTTGATAACGCCCTGCTCCAGGGCCTGCCCCACCAATCCTTGCGCACCCTTGCGGCTTATCTTGCCGGCGTGCCTGGCATCGCGCAATATCTTCTCCACCGGTGCCGCGGCAGATGCGGCCTCTAGAGCCAGATCCAGCAGGCCCACTCTCTCGTCTGGGTTTCGGGAGGTGTAGATATGCTGAGTGAGCCGGTCTCTGGTCTCGTTGGGTTGCAACAACAGCTTGGCCGCCGCCTTGTCCATGCGATCGGTGGGATGATGAAACCTGAGGCCGGTGGGGAATACCAGGAACCGCAGGATCCAGGCCAATGGACGTAGTGGCAGGTTACGAAACAGTCCGCGCAACGCCTCCTGCATGCGGTAGAGGGAGTTTTCCATGGCCCACTGCATCAGTGGCAGTTCCTGCTCCAGTTTGCCCTGGTCTACAAAATGTTTAAGGGTGGCGCTGGCGATGTAGAGCTCACTCAACAGATCCCCCAGTCTGGCTGACAGGCGCTCCTTGCGTTTGAGGGCACCACCCAGGGTCATCAGTGCCACATCGGCAGAGAGGGCGAAGGCGGCGCTCATCCAGTTGAGGCGCTGAAAGTAGAGTCCGGCAACGCCGGAGACCGGCCTTCTGGAGAGGCGGCCGTGGCTTAGCCCCAGCCACAGGGTGCGGGCGATATTGGCTATTACAAAGAAGATGTGATTGAACAGGGCCTTATCGAATTTTCTTACCGCCAACTCCTCATTATCTTCATTTACTGCCTCCAGCTCTCCCAGGATATGGGGGTGACAGCGGATGGCGCCCTGGCCGAAGATGATCATGCTGCGGGTAAGAATGTTTGCCCCCTCAACGGTTATGGCTATGGGTATGGCCTGGTAGGCCCGTCCCCACAGGTTAGATGGACCCAGGCAGATCCCGCTGCCACCCTGGATATCCATGGCGTCGTTTATCACCTGGCGATAGCGTTCGGTAGTGTGGTATTTGATTATGGCGGAGATGACCGATGGGTTTTTACCGCTATCCAGTGCGTCCAGGGTGAGCTGGCGGGTTGCTTCCATCTGGTAGGTCATGCCAGCGATGCGTGCCAGGGCCTCTTCTATCCCCTCGAAACGGCCGATGGGCATGCCGAACTGTTGTCGCACCGCGGCGTAGGCACCGGTGTAGCGGCTGGCCATCTTGCCGGCTCCGGTGGATAGTGCGGGCAGGGAGATGCCGCGTCCCTCGGACAGATTCTCCATCAACATGCGCCAGCCCTGACCAACCCGCTCCTGGCCTCCGATCACGAACTCCATGGGTATAAACACATCCCGGCCCCGGGTGGGGCCATTCTGGAATGGGATATTGAGGGGCATGTGGCGTTCACCCACCTCCACTCCCTTGGTGCGGCGCGGGATCAGGGCCAGGGTGACTCCAAGATCCTCGATGTCACCCAGCAGATGGTTCGGGTCCTCCAGTTTGAAGGCCAGACCGATCAGGGTGGCGACCGGGGCTAGGGTGATGTAACGCTTCTCCCAGTTCAGGCGGATGCCCAGGGTCTTTTTGCCCTTGTACGTACCCTCGGTGACTATGCCCAGGTCCGGGATGGCCCCGGCGTCGCTGCCCGCCTTGGGGCCGGTAAGGGCAAAGCATGGCACCTCACTGCCAGAGGCAAGTCCATACAGATAGCGCTCCTTCTGTTCCTCGGTTCCATAGTGTAGCAGTAGCTTGGCCGGCCCCAGGGAGTTTGGCACCATCACGGTAACCGCAGCGGCAATACTCTTGCTGGCGATCTTCATCACGATGGTGGAGTGGGCCAGGGCAGAGAACTCCAGCCCGCCGTAGTCCTTGGGGATGATCATCCCGAACAGGCCGGAATCCTTGATGAAGTTCCAGACCTTGGGTGGCATGGCCTGGTCGTGGTGGGTGATCTGCCAGTCGTCCAGCATCTGGCAGAGTTCGTTTACCGTGCCATCTATATAGGCCTGTTCCTCGCTACTCAGTTCTGACTTGGGGTAGTGCAGCAGCTGGTCCCAGTTTGGGCTGCCACTGAATAGTTCACCATCCCACCACACGTCGCCGGCATCCAACGCCTCCTGCTCGGTTTTCGACATCCTGGGCATGACCTTGCGAAACTGATGTAGCAGGGGGGCGCTTATCCACTGGCGCCGCTGTTTCGTGGCCATGTATATGGTGAGGCAGATGGCGTAGATGGCCCAGAAAAAAATGGCCAACCCCAGTGTCAACAGATAGCTGAGTTGAAGAGTAATCAGCAGTGTTGGTATGGCCGTAATCCATACGACGGGTCTAGCTGGCTTATAGGCAAGTCTCCATACTGTTATCAATACCAGAGTAATGCCGATTATGGACACTATCTTGTCTCCAGAAGTTCTTGAATGGAGTGGCTGCTTTTATTGTTTTCATAATCCATATATTGATACTCGCGGTTCATAGGGTATGGATCCAAATTTCTTGTTTCATGCTATTTGAGTGTTCTATCTGTTGAGTGGTTTCAGATCTATGTAGACGCAGAATTCTTTATTGCTGGCTTTGATGCTTGGCACTGCTCATGTGTAAATGCTGTGTACAGAAAGTATAGACTAATCGGTGGCTTTCCAGGGTGATTGGGATATGGTCTTTAAATATCGGTAGTTCAAATGGTAGGATGAATGTCGTAGATTAAACAAATTATTTCAGCCAAATGTTATTTTGAGTTAAATGACCTCCGGCATAGCCGGAGGCTTATTGGATGACGCCCTCAAAGGGCTCAAGTAAGCGCCCAAGGCGCTAATATTGTCCAAACCGCAATTGATCTTGCCGTTCATCCGCTTTTTCTTGGCTTCGGATATATT
>JAAGZL010000844.1 GCA_024206335.1 Gammaproteobacteria bacterium | reverse complement strand
AATAATGGATACTCAATACATCGGAACGGGTCAGATCTTCGAGGAAATTAGTGAATGGACAGACTACGTTAAAACCCATGATCCACTAACCGAGGATATGCAGGGCATACTAACCGATAATAAAATCTATACTTACGGTGCTAAAACTGATCTTGATTTTCTCGCCCATGATCGAGATGGATTTGAAGTAATCTTAGACGTTGAAGAATCGGTACGTCATGACGGTGATTTCGGTAACGGTGCAAGGGTTGAGGCTGATAGTGCTGGCGCTTGGGAACCACTATACCAGGCTAGAGCCATAACAGTTAAAAACCTTTCCGTTCACAATACTTTGGTGGCTAATCCTTCGCACGCACTTGAAACCAACGTTGCTAAATTTCAAAATGTTATCGCTAAATCGCATGGGGTTACCCAACAAGGTGCGTTCCGTGTTCTTGGCGTTGGCTGTGAGTTTATAGCTTGTCGTGGTGTGTCTGAACTTACTGCTGGACTCGCGGTAGCGGCAAATGGCGCTGATTTAGTGCTAACAAGCTGCACATTTGAGGGTGCGATTGGTGTTTATATGAACGTCACCCACACGGGGTCAATGGTCAATGTTAACACCTCGGGTTGCGCGGTAGGCTTTGCTGGCACATACTCAGGCACATATTCGAATAACGCATCAGACGATGGTACTCACCCCGGCCTCGATGGTGTAACAGTCACTGCTGATCCCTACGAGGCTGACGGCTATACCCCGGCACAAGGTGGTCAATTAACTAGCATGGGTATTGATGTAGGTGTTACTCACGGTGCTGACGGCAAGCCTTTTTCCCCCTTCCCTGCAATCGGTGCTTATCCCGCCTACATTCCCTTCGATGATGTTGCTCCCACCCTGACCAACCCCACATCAGAAGGTGATACCGCTGGATTAGTGTGCAAAGTAGATACCGATGAGGCCACAGGTATTCTCTTTACTGTTGCTACAGACACTGCAACGCAACCAACCCCTGAGCAAGTTGAGGCAGGACAAGATTATCTGGGCGCAACTGCAAATGACTCTGCGTTTGGTGCGGTTACGATAGTGGGCTCTCAATCGTTGCTGATGAGCAATGTCAATGTGGGTTCTGTGCAACACGTGCATTT
>JAAGZL010000843.1 GCA_024206335.1 Gammaproteobacteria bacterium | reverse complement strand
GAGAACATCCCCATCCTGGTCTACTGCGCGCCACAGATAAAGCTGCTTACCACCAATGCTGATAAAAACCTCGTCCATATACCACGTGTCACCAAGTGACCCTCGGCGTATCTTGATAGATCGAGCGTAGGCTGGGCCGAGTTTATTGCACCAGTTGCGGATGGATTCGTAGGAAACAACAATCCCGCGCTCAGCCAGAAGGTCCTCAACATCGCGATAGCTGAGACAAAACCTATGATATAGCCAGACTGCATGACTGATGATCTCGGGAGGGAAACGGTATCCGTGGTAATCTGAGTTTGTTTGATTCATGTCATCAGTCTGACCTATTAGTCCTTAACTTGACAGTACCGTGCAAGAAGCCCGACGATGTCCTGTTCATCAACGCGTCCGAGCATTTCGAGAGGGACAAGCGACAGAATTACCTGTCGGACGAGCACATCGAAAAGATCATTGACACCTACCAGCACCGGCCTGAGAAGCCGATCGAGCGGTACGCGAGACGAGTGGACATGGCCGAAATCGAGGCCAATGACTACAACCTCAATATCACGCGCTATGTCAGCACAGCCAAGGCGGAAGTCCAGATAGATTTGTCAGCCACGCACAAGGAGTTGGTCGAGATCGACGAGCAGATTCAGGAGTCAACTGCGAAGCATAACGAATTTCTGAAGGAACTTGGGCTATCCCCATTGCCAGCGCCCGATCAGTAATCGGAGCGATTCCTCTTACACTCTTCTATGGGGCGGTTTCAGCGACCATATTTCTTACCCTGCCTTGGGGTACTATAAATACAAGAAAGCCGCCTGAGCGGTTTTTCCAAGGGTCGTAGGATATCGCTGAGATAAGAATACAATGTTAGAATTTGGCATCGACCTATTAGGATCATTACATGGGCATTGAACTATCTCGTAAGGATCGCATGTTCGCTGACAGGTATTTCGGCGGGCCCGATAACTGCCGTGGCAATGCCAAGCGATGCTGGCTATATTTTCATCCCCGGGTCAAGGAAAGATCAGCAGAGGAACTCGGATCGCGTACATTGAGAAAAGTTGAGGTAAGACAGTACCTCGAATCGAAGGCCCAAAAGCTCCGAGACAAAACTGAAATCAATGCTCAGTGGGTACTGGAAGAAAGTGTACGCTTATACAAGATGGCAATGGGCGAGATCCCTGTAATCCATGAGCGTAACGTCGAAAAGCAAGACGAAAATGGCAATACATATTTCGAAACTGAGTATTACGAACTGCGTAAAACAGATTTGAGGGCAGCATTGAGAGCACTCTGGCT
>JAAGZL010000842.1 GCA_024206335.1 Gammaproteobacteria bacterium | reverse complement strand
ACACCGAATTGATGACATTATTGCAAACATCAAGTGTAGCCCACGGATTAGTTGTTGATGCCGTCCACCCAGAATCACCATTAGCTTCAGAAGATTTCGCGCCTACACCACGTTCATCAACTGCTAACCATGTTTCATTTATGAAGTTGTGACGGACAATATGTGGGTGCGTAGAGTTCGGGAAAGTATAAACATTCCCTTCTTCGGAGTGCCGAAGGTAACCGTGTCTGCACGAAATATAGTAACTTTTTATATTATGCTCTTTATTTCCTCGAGGTAACATACCAAGGCTACTTCCGAGATTCATAAAGGTAACTCCTAAATCTGATGTAGATACAAGGTTGTAGTAATAGTTTGAGATGCCGCCTGTGATGGTATTATTTTTGTGGTAGCACCAAATAAACTCATCGGTGATGGCACTGTATTCTATTCGAGCGTTCTCATCACCACGGTCGTAAGTAGCACTGTCCACTAGGTCCTGATTAAAACCGCCAGTCCAATTGATCCCATCAAAGGATCTCCAGAATTCATCACCATTACCAACAACACAGAATACTTCGTCTGCCGAGCTGTAAGCCACACCCCGTAAATTATTTGCTGTTGCAACTACTT
>JAAGZL010000841.1 GCA_024206335.1 Gammaproteobacteria bacterium | reverse complement strand
TATTCATTAGTACGTACACATTGCGAGTATCAGTAGTAGCACGAAGGACATTGATTGGGTCTCAGTACTCATGGTGGTCTGGTAATGCAAAGTTCATAGAGTTAAGTGGTAAATTCCTAGGAGCACATGTAGTATATGCAGGATTAATTATGTTTTGGAGTGGTTCTATGTGTCTTTTCGAAGTATCTCATTATGTTATTGAGAAGCCGTTATACGAGCAAGGTTTTATTCTACTTCCCCATTTAGCAGCACTAGCATTAGGAGTAGGCCCAGGTGGTCAGGTAACAGATATCTATTCATTTTTCGTTATAGGAGTATTACAACATGGTATTCAGCAGTATTCCTCATAGCCTGGAACGGGTCCTCTCATAAGCAGCATTCTTTAGTGCCCAAGGAGGAGTTTAGTACTCTATGAGGAGTGCAACATCTTATTCATATGTTGGATAACTGGTTTACACAGTATCTCTATTCATTAGTACGTACACATTGCGAGTATCAGTAGTAGCACGAAGGACATTGATTGGGTCTCAGTACTCATGGTGGTCTGGTAATGCAAAGTTCATAGAGTTAAGTGGTAAATTCCTAGGAGCACATGTAGTATATGCAG
>JAAGZL010000840.1 GCA_024206335.1 Gammaproteobacteria bacterium | reverse complement strand
CTGCATATACTACATGTGCTCCTAGGAATTTACCACTTAACTCTATGAACTTTGCATTACCAGACCACCATGAGTACTGAGACCCAATCAATGTCCTTCGTGCTACTACTGATACTCGCAATGTGTACGTACTAATGAATATAGATACTGTGTAAACCAGTTACCCAACATATGAATAGGATAATGCACTCCCCATAGAGTACTAAACTCCTCCTTGGGCACTAAAAAATGCTGCTTATGAGAGGACCCGTTCCAGGCTATGAGGAATACTAAGTGTGTAAAGTAAAAGCAAAGGTTCATGGTATTAGTGAGGACAAGAGATCTATGTTGTTGGTGCTATGTCTCTATGATCCTAATGGTGTGCTGACTAAAAGCAATATGACTTAACAAGAGAATAGGGCTGTTGCAGGTGCTTTGTATGTTGGTCCACCTACCTCTGACCACTCCTGCCCAGGGAGACATAAAGAAAAAGACGAAAAAGAACCTCCTGTTAGAGAGGGGAAAGCTTAGTGTTCGTATTCTGACCTACTGTATAACTTGGCTAAAAGTACTCTTCACATGTTGAATGTCGGGTGGGAATGCTGATCAGGCATATCTCCAGGGGTGTTGCTAACAAGTGTCTAGTTGTAAATGATGAGCTGCTACACTGTTGGCCTATTAGTTGGTCTGGCAGGGTTGACATGTCTAGTACTAACTCCTGATCTCATTGTGGTAGCTGAAAGTAGTAATAAACAGTAACAGTTTGGTCAGGAGTTGTTGTCTCCATGCAGTAGCAAGTTGTTGTTCATCCAGGTGTGTAAAAAACAATGATCCTGAGTAAGTAGTTGTGACCAAAACAGTTGGAATTGCATTGCAAACAGTCTAGTAGTTGTCTCCATTCCATGCAGTAGCAAAGATGTAAAGTACTCCTATTGTAGATGATGAACTGCTGCACTGAGGCCTATAGGTATATACAAGTGTGTAAAGGTATGTTGGAACACAAGTACTCCAGGTCTACATGGTGTGTAAAAAACT
>JAAGZL010000839.1 GCA_024206335.1 Gammaproteobacteria bacterium | reverse complement strand
CGGCGAGAAAAGTGGTCATGCCTACCTCAATGCATTGCCATGATCGCTATGCAAATAATCGTGCCGAAGTCTCACATGAACACACGCGAGCACAGGAGCGGCAGATGCGCCGATTTAAGTCACCCGGACAAGCACAGCGACTTCTGGCTGTTCACCGCCAGGTCCATACCCTCATCCGCGTGGGGCGGCATTTACTTCGCGCAGCCAACGATCGGCTCTTGAGAAACCGATCATTTGAAACATGGCAGCAGGTGACGTGTGCCTGCTGAGCAGGAAAGCTGATATTTGTGAGTGCCCTTTTTGCAATTATTGGTCAACTTGACAGAACCTGCCGGCGCGCAGCTTAATTTTTCGTGATATAATAGAGGGAGCTGTTCATGGATGGAGTTTTTGGTAGGGACAGGTCAAAAGGAACGACATTTTCGCACGCTTAAATGTGACAAAAGAGACGTCATTAATTGGCTTTAATTGACATAGTTTGATATATGCCTCAGCCAAAACATCATCAGTAAGTCTTTGATATGCCTAGATTATCGTCAAATAGCGCGCATCTAAAGCAGTTAACGAACGTAGAACACCGTGCACTCATAATGATGGGGTCCCCTGTTCAAATCAGGGCGTAGCCACCATTTTTGTATAAATTTCAATACGGTATAAATACATTTCTATCCGAACTGCAACTTTCTATATCCGGGGGTCGGCTATGGGTCGGTCTAGAGCAGG
>JAAGZL010000838.1 GCA_024206335.1 Gammaproteobacteria bacterium | reverse complement strand
TTACTCCACAGAGCTTGCTTCATGCCAGATTGGGCTCTAAGAATCCAAATGCTACGGGTGATCCTGCAACAACTGATAGGTTGAAATGGAAGCTTATTCAGCACACCCCCTATGACATCCTCAATAATCGGTTTCTTCCGCATAAAAATGTGTATTTTGTTATCAATGCAGTTATCGTCATGATCTGGGCAGTTGCCGCCTTGTTTTTGACTCGTGGAATGTTATATCGGAAGGAGGCGCAACAGGCTTTACACGATAAAGAAGAAAGGATCAGTGAGATTGTCAATACAGCCTTTGATGGAATCATCACCATCAATGAAAGAGGGATTATCGAAACGTTCAACCCGGCGGCTCGTAACATGTTCGGTTATCACGAGGATGAGGTGATCGGGCAGAAGGTCAATATGTTGATGCCCTCGCCATACCGGGACGACCGGGGCAATAACAGGTTGTCGAAGATCGAGTGCGTTTTGGGGACTGGGATGTCCCAAAACGCATCACGAGATCAAAGACTCGCTTATTCTTTTTTACTTTATTGCCTCGTCAGAAAAAATTATGGGCTGATTTAGGTACGGGTAGCGCACCAAGCGCATGATACAAGGCTATTTCAGCCGCATGGTAGGTCCGAAAACCGTAAGCTTTTCTGGTAGCCAGTTTTATTTTGGTGTTGTGTGGAAAAAGGGGACGCATTTATTTTTCCGATGTGTACGTGCTGAATACTATTGATCGATTGATTTCCGCATCACCACCATCGATGATCGGGCAAAGCCGTGTCGCTGATAAAAGCGGTGAGCATCGGCATTATCTCCGTCTGTAAGTAGAGTAATACGTTTGCACCCTTTTTTGCGTGCGAAATCCAGCGCAAACTCCATGAGTTTTGTTCCCACGCCCTGACCTTGAGCAGCGCTGGAAACCACCATATCCTCGAGAATGGCTACGCGCCTACCCAAGGCCGTGGATATGGTGTAAAGGAGATTTACCATGGCTATGATTTTACCATCATGCCGGGCCAGCAGAATATCGCCAACGCCCTGATCAGAGATTATAGCGCTTAGGCCCTGGGTATGCATGTTGTGATCAGGTGTGAACTCAATCTCCTGGATGAAGAGAGAATCCAATAGAGTACAGAGTTCAGGTATATCTGCTGTGGTTGCTACCGAAAAATCCATAAATGTACTCGACTGTAGTTGGTGGCGGATATCTGTTAGGTTTCAAGCCGGTACTGGTTAATAAGTATGCGGCAGACCTTAACAATAGAGTGAGATTGCTGGTGATTCCAGTATGGCTGTTTGATTTAAACAGACGGAATTCTGGTTCTCTGTTTAGGCCGTCCAGATCCTCTACTGTTTAATACAAGCAGGGGGGTTATTTAACTGGTGTAATCCTCACCAGTGCACCCATGATCGGGTGGTCGATGTAGTGGAGTTCTCCGCTGCGCATACGGCGATGTGCCTGCATGCGGAAACGGCCAGGGGCTGGGCCATTGGTTGTCTCCAGCAGTAGATCAAGGTCCAGGTGCAGGTAGCGTTTGACGCTTACCTTTGCTGTGCCGGTAACCTTACCGGTCTTGGTTTTGCCAGCCACATGGATGGGGGTGGCTTTGCTTTTGCTTACTGCCGGTTGTCGCCACAGCATGTGGGTTAGCCTGACTGGTTTGCCACTGGCGCGTTGCATTCTCTTGGCTGCATTGGTTAGGGTCCGTTTTGAGTTGGGTAGTCTGGTGTAGAGTCCCTTTTTGCTAGCGATGTTGGTTGCTTTGTGCAGATCAGGTTTTCCGGGATCTTTCGGCCAGGCCTCATTCATGGCGGCTGCCCGGGAGGTACGCTCGAAGATGACCAATTCCACGTCGTACTTGGCTGCGGCCATCAGGTTTCCGGTGATCAGTAGACCGGCGCCTAGCAGAAGTAGTTTTAGAATTGCTCTCATATTGGGTTTGCCCTGGTGCTTAACATCCATGGGTCTATTGTTTCCCACTCGGGAGAAAAAATCGAGTGGTTATTGTTCAACCCCTGATCTCATCCAGGATGGCTGCGACCTGTTCCAAGCGCCGATCGCGCTCCGGCATCTCCCGGAAGAACCTTATCTTGTCGGCGCCATCCAGTTTGAACTCCTTGGGGCGGGTCTGGATCAGTTGGATCAGGTGAACCGGGTCGATCCTGGGTTCGCCCTCAAATACAATGCGGCCGCTGCTGGGTCCTGCCTCCAGTTTGCGGATGCCCATGGGGTTGGCCTTGAGTTTGAGCTGGGTTATGCCCATGAGGAATGCCGCCGGTTCCGGCAGTAGGCCAAAGCGGTCGATCATCTCTACCTGTAGTTCGCGCAGTTCCTCTGTGGATCTGCTGCTGGCGATGCGTTTGTACAGCACCAGGCGTGAGTGTACGTCTGGGATGTAGTCCTCCGGTATCAGGGCTGGAAGCTGCAGATCTATCTCGGCGCCATGGTCCAGAGGGCGGTCCAGGTTGGGCTGCTGTCCGGCCTTCAGGGCCTCTACCGTGCGCTCCAGCAGTTCGGTGTAGAGGGTATAGCCGATCTCATGGATCTGGCCGCTCTGGCCTTCGCCCAGCAGTTCTCCGGCGCCCCTGATCTCCAGGTCATGGGTGGCCAGGGTGAATCCAGCGCCCAGGTCCTCCATGGACTCGATGACCTCCAGACGTTTTTTGGCATCCGGGGTCATGGTCCTGGGTGGTGGGGTGAGCAGGTAGGCGTAGGCGCGGTGGTGGGAGCGTCCGACCCGGCCCCGGAGCTGATGCAGCTGGGCCAGTCCCAGCTTGTCGGCCCGGTTGATCAGTATGGTGTTGGCGCTGGGTACATCGATGCCGCTTTCAATAATGGTGGTGCAGATCAGGATGTTGAAACGCTGGTGATAGAAATCCCGCATGATGGACTCCAGCTCCTTCTCCCGCATCTGGCCGTGGGCCACCTGGAGCCTTACTCCGGGCATCAGGGTTTCCAGCTTGTGCGCCATGTTCTCTATGGTGCTTACCTCATTGTGCAGGAAATAGACCTGGCCGCCGCGCTTGATCTCGCGCTGACAGGCCTCAACAATAAGGGCATCATCCCACTGGCTGACAAAGGTCTTGATCGGGTGTCGTGCCACCGGTGGAGTTGCGATGATGGAGAGATCGTACAACCCGCTCAAGGCCATGTTCAGGGTGCGTGGTATGGGGGTGGCGGTAAGGGTCAGGATATCCACCTCAGCCCGCAGAGCTTTAAGACTCTCCTTGTGGCGCACGCCAAAACGGTGCTCCTCGTCGATGATGATCAGTCCCAGCCGTTTGAATTTGACATCTTTCTGTAGCAGCTTGTGGGTGCCTACCACTATGTCTATTTTGCCATCGGCCAGTCCCTTGATCACCTGCTGCTGATGCTTGGCCCCGCCAAACCGGGACAGGCTCTCCACCTGCACCGGCCAGTCGGCAAAGCGGTCGGCAAAGTTCTGGAAGTGCTGTTGTACCAGTAGGGTGGTAGGGGCCAGGATTGCTACCTGCTTATTCCCCTGGACTGCAGAAAATGCGGCGCGCATGGCTACCTCGGTCTTGCCAAAACCCACGTCGCCACATACTACCCGCTCCATGTGGCTGGGTGATTCCATATCCTGCAGGACGGCATCGATGGCCTGCTGTTGGTCCGGGGTCTCTTCAAACTCAAAGTTGGCGGCAAAGCTGGTGTACTCGGCACCAGGTTGCGGGAAGGCGTAGCCCTGGTTGGCGGCGCGCCGGGCGTAGATCTCCAGCAGTTCCGCCGCCACGTCTCGTACCTTCTCGGCGGCCTTGCGTTTAGCCTTTTCCCACTGGTCACCGCCCAGACGGTGCAGGGGGGCGTTGTCGGGGGATGCGCCGGAGTAGCGGCTGATCAGGTGCAGGGAGGAGACCGGGACATAGAGCTTGTCCCCCTTGGCGTACTCCAGGGTGAGGAACTCGGTCTGCATGCCACCCACCTCCAGGGTCTGCAGTCCCATGTAGCGTCCCACCCCATGATCCTCATGTACCGCCGGGGCACCGATATGCAGCTCGGTGAGGTTGCGTACCACCTGATCCGAGTCGCCAAACTTGGCCTTGCGTCGGCGCTCCTGGCGTACCACCTCCCCCAGGAGTTGGGTCTCGGTGATGACTGCGATGCCCTGGTCCGGGAGCCATAGCCCCTGTTCCAGTGGCACCACGGCCAGCGCCAACTCCTGTTCTGATTGGATAAACTCCATCCAGCCATCCACCGGGGTGGTCTTTATGCCGTAGCCTGTCAGGGTCTCGCGCAACATCTCACGGCGACCAGCACTCTCGGCCACGAACATGATCCGCCCCGGCTTGCCTTGCAGAAAGCGTTGCAGGGCAGCGGCTGGGTGGGTGGTTCGGGACTGGAAGCCAAGTGGTGGCAGGGGCTTTGTGTTGAAGTTATGGAATGATCTATAGCCCCTGGCACGGGACTCTATCTCGGCATGATTGAGCTGGATTGAACGACCGCTCTTTAACCGGTTGGCCAGTTCGTCACTGGTGAGAAACAGTTCCGTAGGGGGCAGAAGCGGCCGTTCGGCATCATGGCGGCGCTGTTCATAGCGTGTGGTCACCTGCTCCAGAAACTGTTCTGCCTGATCCCGGCTCTGCTCATGATGGATGGTGAGATAGTTGTCCGGGAGGAAGTCAAACAGGGTTGCGGTCTGCTCAAAAAACAGCGGCAGGTAGTACTCCAGCCCGCCGGGGCAGTTGCCATCGGATACCTCGCGGTAGATCAGACTGCTGCCGGGGTCACCCTCAAAGGTGTTGCGGAAGGCGCGGCGGAATCTGGTTATGGCCTCCTGATGCATGGGGAACTCTCTGGCCGGCAGGATCTCCACCTGCTCTATCTTCTCCAGGCTGCGCTGGCTCTCCGGGTCAAAGGTGCGGATACTCTCTATCTCTTCATCGAACAGGTCGATGCGCAGTGGATGCTGGCTGCCCATGGGGAACAGGTCCAGGAGTGAGCCGCGTACGGCAAATTCACCATGGGCCAGGACCTGGGATACGCATTGATAGCCGCTCTGTTCCAGTTGGCGTCTGGTGTCATCCAGAGGGAGTCGGTTGCCAACCTGGTAGAGAAAACTGCCTGCATCCACGTAGCTGCGGGGTGGCAGGCGCTGTAGCAGGGTGCCTATGGGTACAATCAGTACCCCTTTGCCGGTCCTGGGTAGGCGGTACAGGGTCTTGAGCCGCTCAGATACCAGTTCTGGCAGGGGCGGGAATATGTCGTATGGAAGGGTCTCCCAATCGGGGAAGCTGATAACCGGGATATCTTCGCCGGAAAAAAAGAACCTCAGGCTGGTTGCCAGCTCAGATGCTGACTGCACGTCCTTCAGCACCACCATCACCAAACCAGGAAACTCTCTGGCTGCCGAAGCGATGGCCAGGGCATCGCTGATCCCATACAGGCGCCCCCACTGCAGACGGTCACCTTCCTGTTCTGGTAGTTGTGGCATGGTGGGGTCGAAAAGGGGTGTGGTGACTGTATCTATTTCAGAGTGATTGGGCATTGTTTGGTCTTGAGCTACTACTGGAGAGGGCGGGATTGTCTCACAACGGAGGTGCAGGTAAAACGCTGCCTTGGAGTTTTTACGGAGATTGGACTTGCCTTGCCTACGCATACAGATATAGAGTCCCTAAAGATATACTCCTTCTGGGTAATTACATGAGTTTGTTTAAACGTCAACCTGTACTCTTGAAAAAGTCCATTCTGGTGCGAGTGGGTGTTGCAATGGCAACCATACTTGGCCTGGCGGTGGTAGGCATGTTGAGCTCTGTGATCATTGCCGAAACCTCGGAAGGATTTGCCGCAGCGATCAACCAGGCGGGTACCTTGCGTATGCAGTCCTACCGCATTGCCAGTAGTCTGGTGCATGGTACTGAACTTGAGGCCGGGCGGGCTGGGGAGATTACCCGTGGGCTGGTTGATGAGTTTGAGGAACGGATCTATAGCCCGCGCATACATAATGTACTGGAAAAGGGGATCAGCCTGCGGGTTGAGGAGGCCTATAATATTGTCGAGTGGCGTTGGCAGGACAGTTTTTTACCGCAACTCAAGGCATATCTGCTGGCAGCAAACTCTGATTCCGAGGTGGAAGATGGTGATGCCAAAGGTTTAGACGAAAAGATCTTCTATCTTTCCAATGTTGATAGCTTCGTCGATGATATTCACCATCTGGTAAAGGTGTTGGAGCTGGATGCTGAGGAAAAGATCCAGCAGCAGAGACTGATTCAGATTATAGCCATGGCCCTCATGCTATTGGTGGTTGCCGCCAGTATGTATATGACGCATACCAGCGTTCTCATTCCCCTGCGTAATCTCCTTGTCTGTGCCCGTGCTGCCAGGCGTGGGGATTTCTCCGTCCGTAGTAACTATCTGGAGGAGGATGAGTTGGGTCAGTTGGGTCAGTCATTCAATGTTATGGCGGAAGACCTCTCCAAGATATATACAGACCTTGAGGAGAGGGTAAAGGAAAAGACATCAGACCTGGAGCAGAGTAATCAATCCCTTGAGCTGTTATATGCGGCTACCAAGCGCCTGACCGAGTCAGCCCCGACAGAAGAGGTTATGCAGGAACTGATACATGACATAGAACGTGCTACCGGGACCAAGGGTGGGTATGTCTGTTTGGGGAAGCCTGGTGACAAACAGGCGTTCCGGTTGGCTGTTGCCAGCCTTGATGGGATGAATGATAACAGCAAAGATCCATTGGATTGCCAGACCTGTTTTGGTGATGGGACCTCCCATACATTTAAGGTGCAGCAGCCGGGCCAAAAGGTCATGCACATGTTTTCCACCCCGATAAAGGACCAGAAGCAGCATTACGGGGTCCTGGTCCTGGAACTGTCTGACGAAACCGGTTCAGCAGAGTTGAGTGATTGGCAGCAGCGACTGGTGGAAACTGTTGCCAGCCATATAGCCATGGGATTGAATATGGCACAGCAGGTATCCCGTAGTCGGATGTTGTCGCTGCTGGAAGAGCGAAGTGTTATTGCCCGTGAACTGCATGACTCGTTGGCGCAAACTCTCTCCTACCTGAAGATTCAGGTAAGTCGTCTGGACAAGGTCTTAGCCGAACAGGATCCAAAGACAGCCTTGGAAATCTCCGGTATTCTCCGTAGCGCCCTGAATGGGGCCTATCGGGAGTTGAGGGAGCTGTTAACCACCTTCCGTTTGCGTATAAGTGAGGCGGGATTGATTGCTGCCTTGGAAGAGACGGTTCAGGAGTACCGGGAACGTAGCGGCCTGGATATTGAATTGATCAACAAGATAGGTAACTGCCAGTTACGCCCTAATGCCGAGATACATGTTATTCAAATTATTCGTGAAGCCCTTTCCAATGTAAGTCGTCATGCCGATGCCGAGAAGGCCAAGGTGTTGATTGAGTGTGACTTTGATGGGTTGGTTACCATCCTGATTGAGGATGATGGCAAGGGCATGGCCCTGGATGATGAGGGTGATATGATGCAGCATTATGGTCTACCTATTATGAAAGAACGAGCGGAATGGCTAAGTGGTGACCTGACCATTAGCCAGTCTTCATCAGGTGGGACGAGCGTAAGACTTGTTTTTGAGGCCGCAGAGAGTGCCCCTTCCAATATCCATGAAAATGTTCTCCAGAGGATGAATTATGAGCAATGATAGTACCTATTCTGTTATATCCATTGATGACCACCCACTGTTTAGGAAGGGGGTTTCTGATCTGATCGACATGGATGCTTCCTTGAGTCTGGTGGCTGAGGCCGATAATGGCAAAGATGGACTGAGGCTTGCCCAGGAGCATAATCCTGATCTGATCTTGCTGGATATAAACATGAAGGGGATGGATGGTCTGGAGACGCTTAAGGCGATAAAGGAAACGGATGTGGACTCCAGGGTCATGATGTTGACGGTATCTGATAATGAAGATGACGTGGTTACCGCGCTTCGTCTGGGTGCAGATGGATATCTACTTAAGGATATGGAGCCAGAGGATATCCTGGAATCAATTAAAACCGGGGCTTCTGGCAAGATAATCATAAGTGATCGCCTGACCCAGCTTCTGGCGCAGGCGTTGCGTGAAGAGGCCAAAAGCCCAAAAAATGGCGCCCTGGTTGAACTGACTGCAAGAGAGAAGGAGATCCTCGGGTTGATTGCCAATGGCATGAGTAATCGGGCAATTGGTGACAGCCTGAATATTTCTGAGGGCACTGTTAAGGTGCATGTAAAACATATCTTGAAAAAATTGAATCTAAAGTCCCGGGTCGAGGCTGCTGTGTGGTCCCTGAAAAATATTTGATAATCGGAAGCTGTTCCTGGAATAGAGCCAAGCATTAAACAAAAAATAGTAGTATTCGTACTATCTAACTAGGAAATACCAACAAGTCAGTACAAAGTACCACCAATGAGGTATGCCGTCCCTACCACTATGTAGGCATGTGCCTGAAATAACTAAGAAAATAATATAATCTATTGACTGATGTCAACGCTACTGTTGTCGATTGAATGTAAGAATTGCGTCGTGATAACCAAATGGTTTTGGTAACTGGCAAATATAGATGAGTAGTGGCATAAATCGTATTCAGTTTTTGCGCGGAGGCCTTTCCGGTAAGCGCGACCCAATTCGTCCTCCCTGGTCCCTGCCGGAGCCAGAGTTCATTGATAAGTGCAATCGCTGTGGCGACTGTATTCCCGCCTGTGAATATGAGCTGATCAAGATCGACCGTGGCGGCTATCCTGAGATTGATTTTTCCCAAGGTGGTTGTGATTTCTGTGGTGACTGCGTCACAGTGTGCAAACCGGGAGCTATAAAGAAAGCATCAGATGAAGATGCACTCCCTTGGACCTTAAAAGCAACGATTCTTGACTCTTGTCTCTCT
>JAAGZL010000837.1 GCA_024206335.1 Gammaproteobacteria bacterium | reverse complement strand
GCGCTTCCGATCAGCCTTTTACGTCGCTCAAGCAATTCTGCGTTGGACATGGGAAGGCCCTCGATCAAAGAGAGCCGATCATACCAGCTAACTCCAGACCTTTGCTATTTTTGGACGGTGTCAGATTACTGAGTGATTCAACACTAGGCGCCAGGAACCTGGTTACCGCTGAGGGTGTTGCGTGACGACCAGCTTCACGAACTGGCCGCACGATTTCCCCCGGGAGTTTGATTCAGCCCCGTCACAGGTCGGCCTGTAATGACTCGCTTGACTTAGCGCCACTCGGGTCTGCCCCATTTGCGTTTGAGAGGCTAGAAAAAAGCGTTCCAGGCCTGTCCCATCGTGATATAGATGCTGTCTTCCTCCGGGCCAAAAGCGTAGTCCAGCCCGAGGTGCAGGCCGAATTTCCTGGCCATGTTATAGCGAAAGCCAACGCCCCAGGAACTGTTCCAGTCCGCTTCGGAGAAATCCTGTTCAAGGTTTAAAGTGTTGTTTCCAAATGCCTTGCCGGATCCCGCGAATCCAATCAGGCTCCAGCGATTGGAAACTGCCCAGCGGGCTTCAGCTTCGAATACAAAGGTATGTTGGCCCTGGTAGCGGGCATGGGCGATGCCACGAATATCGATCGAGGGGTACATATAGAAGGGCGCTTTTCCATCGATGCTCTGTACTTCGGAGCGCAGGCCGAGGTTGAAGGATTTACCCACAGGCTGAAAATAGAATACTTTCCCGCGGTAATTCCAAAAGTCGAAGTCAGAGCCGACGGCTTCGTCGTATCGCGCGGCGACCAGTTTGCCATAGATGCCATTGTTCGGGGTGAAGATACTGTCGCGGCTGTCATACTCGATAACCGCCGAAAGAGCGGCAACGGTGATCTCTTGCTCCAACAGGTCATCTGGAATGAATGATGGCAAATCGTTCGGAGACGTTGTTGAGCCAAAATAAAGATAGTGGCCACCGGCAAAAAAATTACTCTCCCCGAGTCGAAATTTTACCTCCTGATAACCAGCCCAGCCTTCCAGGTTCATACTGATTTCGCGTTCACCGATAATCGGGATATCAGGATAAAAATCCAGGCTGGCGTCGGGGCGGCCAATAAGTGTCGTGGTGCGGACCGTGTCATTCTTCCAGAATCCGATATGGTAGCCGGCACCGAATTTGGTGTCGTTTTCGGTAGTGGCATACGCAACGCCAGAAATGCTGGGTGGAATGTAACGGCCCGTGGCGGCGGAGTTGTTGGAGAAACTGCCGTGCAAAAACAGCAGGTTTAGTCCAAAACCATTGCCAAAAGTGGGCCCGGTGATTAGGATGGGCGTCGGCAGAAACCCATACTGCTTGCCCAGCCAGTCACCGACGTCGAGCTGACCATCTTCCTTGTCAAAAAAGTCATCCCAGATAGAGTCGTCTTCGGCCTGTGCCACCAGGCTGAAGGCCAGGGCGAAAGCCATCAAAAACGCTATGCTTGTTGTTATACCCTTTGTGAGCATCTGCTAGTCTCTGTGGGTCCGAGAATGGGAACAGGTTCCTTTTATTGCATATTTTCAGCTAATGGACAATCCCTGGTTGCATGCTTCAACTGATCCAGTGTCTGTGCCTGCCATGGTCAGGGAGGTGTGTGCCCCTGCCCGTCATTCCTCGTCACACTGGGGGAACCTCAGGGTGACCCCCTGAATCCTTTCAGTTTCCTTATTCTTCTTCTCTTCGGTTTTTCATGAAGTTCTGCTTCTCAAGAAAGGTATAAGAAGTATAAAAGCTATATTTCCAGATAACCAGATCCAATAATCAAGAGTTCACGCCGATTATCTGGCACGGAGATACCGAATACACCCGAAAATCTAAACAAGCCAACCAATTTTGTGTTTAATCTAGCGCT
>JAAGZL010000836.1 GCA_024206335.1 Gammaproteobacteria bacterium | reverse complement strand
TTTATGGCAAACAGTGCATTTTTTTGCGGTACTATCTAATTTCCAGTAAGTCATAGTGGTCCTGAAGCAACAATCACAAACGAGAGAGGCCGCCTAGCCTATCGAAAAGGAGAAAAGGAGAAAAGGAGAAAAGGAGAAAAGGAGAAAAGGAGAAAAGACATATGCATAACTCGCATATTTGCCATTACGGCGAGCCTATCTAGATTTTGATCACTGATAGCATGACACTTGCCTTGGTAAATCAATTGCCTTTTTTGTAATCACCGCTGTCAGACCTTCACTGCCCTGGTTTCTCAGCAACTATCCCAAGAGTTATCCACGATGGCTGTGAGTAAGCGCAGCAGGGGAGGGAGGTTAGCGCTTGATCTTATCCTTTGTGAACTCTTTACAGAATGCGTCTTTTGTAAAGAGCAGGGGAGGCGTGGTACAGTACTTCCGCGGGCTCTAGCGGAGGAAGCCAACCATGCCCAACGGGCGAAATGGAACAAAAAGCACTCCCGACAAAGCATGAGCACCAACAGCAAGTCGGATTAGTTTACTAAAGTTCGTGACCTATTAGCTATGCGTAATTGTTATCGCCGTCATAACCAACAGTTTTAATCTGGAGGTACCAGCAGATCGTAAAACACACCTCTGGCTGGGTGATATAACCGAACTAACTCCATCCCTCGACCACAATGACGGCACTGGAGCGGATTACGGCCAGTAACTTCCTCAAAAAATGCCGCATAACTGATCCGCTGGGTGTAA
>JAAGZL010000835.1 GCA_024206335.1 Gammaproteobacteria bacterium | reverse complement strand
GGCCTGTTTTTTCCCTATACTCTTTACGATATTTTTTACCCTCTTCTGTCCTATCTTCGTAAATAGTCTTAGGTAAACCCTGCAAATCAGCCTCTTTTACAACTACGTTCTTACCATTGCTTGCCTTAAAAACCAACTGCCTTCTGTGTTTTTCAAAATAAGATTTTAAATTGCCCCCTTTGTAATAATTGGCATCAATACAATAAGATTTATCTCTGTCTACCAGCATTTTAGGTGCATGACTAGCAGTCACCGTGCCAGTTTTGCTGGCTTCCGGTTTTAATATTCTGCCTAATTCACTTATGCCTGACTTGCTCTTACCCCCCTGGTGGGGTCTAAAACCATCCTTATTTTCAGTAATACCTTTCACTCTATCATTATCTACAACCATTTGATGCATTGATTTTTCTTTGTATCTTTTTTCTGTAGCTCCTGCAACCCTAGTTGTTACCACTAGACTTTTTTCTCTATCAACTTCCCCACTTTCAATAATATCTTTAAGCAAAATTCCTTTATCCTC
>JAAGZL010000834.1 GCA_024206335.1 Gammaproteobacteria bacterium | reverse complement strand
TCTAGCTCGCTACTATCGAGTTACTTGTTAGTTACCAGTATTGCTTTTTTTCCTTGTCTCTCCGCTCTCTTTCCTCTTCTCGTACCTATAATCCTGTGTGGATGTGTTCCCAACTACACCAGTACCCTGTCGATATTCTCTCTCCCTTTTAACCCAATACCAGTTACTGGTACCTTTTTTAAGTTTTCCCTATCGACTCAATGCAGCAAATGTGTTGTGTTCATTTTTTCTGTAAATTTTTTATTAACAGGGTGGAACTAGTAGTACATTTTTTACTTCCTCTCTCACTTTGCCTTTCTTTTTTGTTTTTTTGAAGTAAAAAGTTACTCTAGCTCGCTACTATCGAGTTACTTGTTAGTTACCAGTAATGCTTTTTTTCCTTGTCTCTCCTCTCTCTTGCCTCTTCTCGTACCTATAATCCAGTGTGGATGTGTTCCCAACTACACCAGTACCCTGTCGATATTCTCTCTCCCTTTTACCCAATACCAGTTACTGGTACCATTTCTAAGTTTTACTGTTACTGGTACCATTTCTAAGTTTTCCCTATCGACTCAATGCAGCAAATGTGTTGTTCCTTTATGCTTTATGCACTGCTACTACTTTTGTCAGTTTGTTTTCCCAAGAATACATTTCTATGCTAGTGCACACCAGGAAAAGCCTGACTCGT
>JAAGZL010000833.1 GCA_024206335.1 Gammaproteobacteria bacterium | reverse complement strand
TAGTCCAGGTGGTCCCGGCTCAGATTGGTGAATACCGCCACATCAAAATGTATCGCCTCCACCCGCCCCTGCTCCAGGGCGTGAGAAGAGACCTCCATGGCCACGTGGCCGGCCCCCTCCTGCCTCAGATCATTCAGAATATATTGCAGCCCCACCGGGTCGGGGGTGGTATGGGTGCCTGGTTTCAGATCATCAGGAAACCCGTTACCCAGGGTACCGACCACACCACATCTGGCACGCTCCCCCATGGCCTGGGCCAGAAACAGCGCACTGCTGGTCTTGCCGTTGGTTCCGGTAATGCCGGTTATGCTCATGTGACGACTAGGATGCTGATAGAAGCGCCCGGCAATCTCACTGGCACACACACTCAGCCGCTTGACCGCCACTACCGGAATAGTGAGATCATAGGGAATGGCCTGAACCCGCTGCTCATCCCAGCTGGCATCTGGCTCATAGGCCACGGCACCAACACCGTTCCCCAACGCCTGATGCAAACAATCCATACCGTGATGGTCACTACCGGAACAGGCCAGAAACAGGCCTCCCGCCTGCACCTGACGACTATCAATGGCAATAGAGCTGACGCTGCAATCCATGACCGAGCCGGCCTCAGCGAGGCCACGCAACAGATCGGACAGTCTGAGTTCAGGCATGTTCTCCGGACCAGTCATCACCGCCCTCCCTCACTCTTGGCCAGGCGCAAACTGTCACCAGAAAATTCATCCGGTGATATATTCAACAGACGCAGAGCACCACCCATCACCTTAGAGAATACCGGCGCGGCCACTTGACCACCGTAATACTTGCCGGCACTGGGCTCATCTATCATCACCACTGCCACCAGACGTGGATTGGTGGCCGGGGCCATGCCGGCAAACACAGAGAAAAACCGATCCTCTGAATATCCACCGGAGATGCTCTTACGCACTGTGCCGGTCTTGCCTGCCACCCGATAACCCTTGATAGCCGCAGCCGGAGCAGTTCCTCTGGAAGAGACCACCGCCTCCAGCATGGAGCGCACGGTTCGAGCGGTGGAGGCACTAAATACCCTGGTACCCTCTGCTGCTGTTTCGCGTCGCTGAATAGTTACCGGACGACTGAGGCCATCAGACGCCAGGACTGAGTAGGCACGGGCCAGCTGCAGTGGTGTTACCGACAACCCATAGCCGAAAGCCAGGGTGGCATGATCAAATTTGGACCACTGATCAAAGGCAGCAAGCCGCCCACCAACCTCACCCGGAAAACCGCTATTGGTGGAAGTTCCAAAACCCAGCCCCAGGAAGCTCTCCCACAGATCCACCGGCGGAATGCCCAGGGCAATCTTGCTGATCCCAACATTACTTGACTTCCGGATCACAGTAGCGATATCAATCACCCCGTAATTGCGGATATCCTTGATCAGATTCTTACCCACCTTAAACCTACCCGGCGTAGTGTTGATCTTGGTCTCAGGCTGAATCAACCCATTTTCCAGAGCACTGGCCACCACAAACGGCTTTATGGTAGATCCGGGCTCAAACAGGTCAGTCATGGCCCGGTTGCGTATACGGCCGCCACCATGCTTTGAGCCGTTCGGGTTGAACGCCGGCTGATTCACCATGGCCAGCACCTCACCTGTCTCAACATCCAGTACCACCACAGACCCCGAACGGGCCTTGTGTTTGTTGACTGCGACCTTCAATGCACGATAGGCCATAAACTGCACTCGCCAATCCAGACTCAGGGTTAACGTCTGACCCGGCCTGGGCGATTGAATATTCTCCACATCCGCTACCACCCGGGCTCGACCATCACGGATCACCCGCTTGCTACCCGAGGTGCCACTCAGCCAGTCATTAAAGGCTAGCTCCATCCCCTCCTGGCCCTGATCATCTATATCAGTGAAACCCACCACGTGGGCAAACACCTCACCACTGGGATAGAAACGCCGATATTCACGCTGCAACTCCACCCCAGCCAACTTCTCGCTGCGAACCACCTGCATCACCTTTTCACTCAGGTCTGGATTGACCCGTCGCTTCAGATACATGAAGGAGCGATCCTGTCGCTGCCGCAACCTCTTCTGCAGGACCTTTACATCCTGGCCCAGGGTCTTCGCCAGGGAGGAGAGATTTTCAATCTTGGTATTTATGACCCGAGGATTGACCGAAATGGAATCTACCGGGGTACTTACCGCCAGAGGCTCACCACGGCGATCCAGAATCATACCCCGATGGGCTGGAACATCCACCACTCGCAGATGACGTCTCTCACCCTCATGCTGCAAAAAATCAGTATCAAATATCTGTTGGTCCACAGCACGCCATATCACCGCCGCCCCAGCAATCCATAACAGGGTGACCAGGGTCCAGCGCCGAGCACGAAAACGCGGCAGTTCAACCTGCTCACGCCTTAGGGTTGTCGCTGCCCGTTTTTTGCGTTTCTCACCAGTCATAATCAGGGCCTGATCACCTTTACCTCCTCCACCAGAGGAATACGCATATTCAACTTTTCCCGAGCGATACGCTCCACCCGCCCATGAGTGGCCCAAGTGCTCTGCTCCAGCTGCAATCGACCCCACTCCACATCTATCGCATCACGCTGCGCCCGCAGCGACTCCAACTCCACAAAGTGCCTACGTGAAGCATATTTCGCATACACCACACCCGTGGCTGACACCACTACCACCAGACCCAGCAGGATCATAAAGATCATATTGCCCAGCCTCATGCCATCCGCTCCGCCACCCGCAACACAGCACTGCGCGCCCTGGGATTGGCCTCAATCTCATCGACGGAGGGATATATCGCCTTACCCACACTGCGAAGTTTTGGCTGCAGCTGCGCCTGAGTTACCGGCAAGCCCACAGGGAAATCATCACCACGCTCACAGTCACGTATGAAGCGCTTTACAATCCTGTCCTCTAAAGAATGAAAACTGACCACCGCCAAACGTCCTTGCGGGGCCAGCACCTGCAGAGACTGTTCAAGACAGTGCTGCAGATCATCCAGCTCCCTATTTATATAGATACGAATTGCCTGGAAGCTGCGCGTAGCCGGATGCTTCTCCCGCTCACGGGTGGGGCTAGCCTGTTGAATAATGGCCGCCAACTGTCCGGTGGTAACTATGGGTTGCTCCTGACGTATATCTACAATAGCCCTGGCGATACGCCGGGAAAATTTCTCATCCCCGTACTCTTTAAGCACCCTGGCAATATCACCGCCATCGGCTGTGGCCAACCACTGGGCAGCACTCTGACCAGAACTGGTATCCATGCGCATATCCAGTGGGCCATCACGCAGAAAGCTGAAACCACGCTCAGGATCATCCAGTTGCGGTGAAGAGACCCCCAGGTCCAGTAACAGACCATTGACCTTTCCAGCTACACCGCTCTGTTGTGCCAGCTGCTCTAACATGGCGAATGACCCATGTTTGATTAAAAACCTCTCATCCCCGCCAAACATCTGCTCGGCATAGGCGACCGCTTCCGCATCTTTATCTATCGCCAGCAAACGACCAGCACTATCAAGACGCTGCATAATTGCGCCACTATGCCCACCACGCCCGAAAGTCCCATCCATGTATATGCCTGACGGTGATATAGCCAGGGCCTCCAGCGCTTCGTTAAACAGCACCGGTATATGGTCGCGTGGAGCACCCATCAGATCGACAACGTTTCCAGATCTGCCGGCAGATCCAGCTGCTCCAGATCAGACTCCTCAAGCCAGCTCTCACGCAACTCATTCCAACGCACCTCTTCCCACAGCTCAAACTTATTGCCCTGCCCAATCAGCACTGCATGCTTATTCATTCGGGCAAACTCCCGCAGTGGTGGTGGCAGCAAGACCCTGCCCTGACCATCCATGTCCACCTCTATAGCGTGACCCACCAACAGGCGCTGCAAGCGCCGGGCGGCCTTATTAAAGGATGGGAGCTTCATCAGCTTGCGCTCAATCTCCTGCCATTCAGGCACCGGATAGATCAACAGACAGTGGTCATTGGGGTCGACAGTGATCACAAGCTGCGAGGCACAGCACTCCCTGAGGCGCTCACGATATCTCGTCGGAATCGCAAACCTCCCCTTGGCATCCAGATTGAGCCTGTTAACCCCTCGAAACAAGGTTGGACCTCCGTCCTAAATTTCCATAAAAACCCACTTTTTCCCACTTAGCGCCATAATAAGTAGCATTTTCCCCACTTGTCAAGGCAATTACTCCACAGAAACAGGAAAAGTTCCTTTAAAGACAGTGAGTTACGGAGATGAATTAACGGAGATCAATTAGAATAAAACACAGAAAAACAGAACGATAAGAACGCTACTTAAAGTAGTTTATTAGGAATCTTGCGAATTTAATTCCCCTACCAAGACAGAGCACCCCCCATTACACGGGGGCCGATTTAACCTATTACCAATACAGACCATCTCCAGCATAGATAAAAAAAAGGCGGTGATGACTCACCACTCAGTCAAGCTCATCTCATGGCCCAATCTACGCCCATAGCCATAAAACAGACACTCCACCACGGCACATTTCTAACACAGCCATCTGCTGGACAATCTCTACATCGACCAGCGCGCACACGCCAGAAACCAACACCAATCGACTAACGTATGGAACTACAATGGTCTTCGGTAACAGGCCGAACCGAAGCGGTTATTGGATCAAGTAGGTAGTGTGTAGCAATATCCCCCTCTAGCTCTGATTGATGCCACCCCCGCATCAAGTCCTGATCACTTCTCAGCACCAACATCTCCTCCTGCCAGCAGACAATTGAGATGCTTCCGGGGTAGATACCACGCACAAAAAACACTTCTGGTTGTCTGAGAGCTATAGTAGCGCGTGCATCCAACAGATACAGCACTTCATGCCCCTCTTCAGCCAGAATTACCGCCAGCGACCGCTCGGATTGAGAAAGAGATATCTCAGATAAGGTGCATGCCAGACAATCTTCAAATTGCAGTACTGTTACTCTTCCCTCTACATCAAGTAACCATGGTTGCACATGTCCCGCCTGGTCTTCGGTTATACAAAGCCCCTTATACTCATCACCCCGCTTAAACTCGACACAATCCCATTGCTGCTCCAGGAGATGGACAATACCACTTGGTACTTCAGCACTTACTGAAGACAGAAAGAAAAGCACAAACAACCCCGTCAGCACACAAATTCTATTAATAAAAACAGACATCGAGCCCCCTGCAGCTAAAAACCAGCGAGCTTCACGCTACCAGAATTATTCTATAGTCAAACGCACGTTTGTATTTATGGTAAAAAGCAAGTGGCTACATTCTGGTCTCAGCCTGAAAACAATCCTCTGCGCGCAACAAGCGCTTTGATTAAATCACACCCAGGACCAGGAATATAGACAATAGCTTTCTCATTAACTTCAACAAGTTAGTAATTAAATGGGAGCCGACCTGTAAGCCGGGTTCTGTCTTGAATGATCATTCATCTAGGACGTGCGTCGCCACACATCTCCAGCAACCTACCCGGGGACCGCGTGGGCCACGCGTTATGGCCGAAGCCACTTGCCCCCCTATTTGGTCTTGCTCCGAGTGGGGTTTACCCTGCCACTGCTGTTGCCAGCAGCGCGGTGCGCTCTTACCGCACCATTTCACCCTTACCGTCCAACGGCGAACCATCGGATTTGGCGGTATATTTTCTGCGGCACTTTCCGTAGGCTCGCGCCTCCCAGGAGTTACCTGGCACCCTGCCCTTTGGAGCCCGGACTTTCCTCTCTCCCTTGCGGGACAGCGATCATTCGGCCGACTCCCGGGCGCAAAGATAGCCCTGATAACAAGCATACGCAACCACAAAGTTTGTGGTTATTAGACTAAATCCTTGCCATATGTATTGCTAACCAGCACCTAATTTAATAGGATTAAGGTTTTTTCCCGCGGTTTTTAGGGATATTTTGCTTGTCGGTCACTGTAACGGGGCCGACTTTTGTTTTTTAAAGAGTTAGGGAACGAGTAAATGTCAGACCCCATCATGTCTACCTACAAGCGGTTGCCGGTTCATTTCCAACACGGCGAGGGCACCTGGCTGTGGGACACAGACAACAAACGCTATCTGGACGCCCTGTCCGGCATCGCCGTATGCGGCCTGGGCCACGCCCACCCAGCAATCAAGGCCGCACTGTGCCAACAGGCAGGAGAGCTGATACACACCTCCAATCTCTACGGCATCTCCAGACAGGAGCAGCTGGGGGAAAATCTGACCCGCATCTCTAAGATGGACAAGGTATTCTTTTCCAACTCCGGCGCTGAAGCCAATGAGGCGGCAATCAAGATTGCCCGACTCTATGGCCATAACCGGGATATAAAAAGTCCAGCCATCGTGGTGATGGAGAACAGCTTTCACGGCCGTACTCTGGCCACCCTCTCCGCCACTGGCAACCGCAAGGTACAGGCCGGTTTTGAACCACTGGTAAGTGGCTTTGTCCGGGTCCCTTATGGTGACGCCGAGAGCCTGCAGGTCGTGGCACAAAACAATCCCAATGTAGTGGCAGTACTGGTGGAACCAATCCAGGGCGAAGGCGGCATCAATATCCCACCCGACGACTATCTGAACCAGCTACGCACCATCTGTGATGACAACCAGTGGCTGCTGATGCTAGATGAGATCCAAACCGGCATGGGGCGAAGTGGACGCATGTTCGCCCATCAACACAACGGGATTGTCCCAGATGTAATGACCTTGGCCAAGGGGCTGGGGAATGGCGTCCCCATCGGCGCATGTCTAGCCCAGGGTCCAGCCACCGAGGTACTGGGCGCCGGCACCCACGGCTCCACCTTTGGCGGAAACCCACTGGCATGCGCCGCTGCATCTGCAGTACTCGAGGTGTTGGAATCGGAGCAACTGCCGGCACGGGCCGAGGCCTTGGGCAGCAAGATACTAGCCGACCTGGCAGACGCCCTTGAGGGGATTGCCGGGGTGGAAGAGATACGCGGCTGCGGTCTACTGATAGGTATTGAGCTGGACCGCAACTGCGGTGAACTAGTGACCACAGCACTGAAACATGGCCTGCTGATAAACGTCACCGCCGATCACACCATACGGCTACTGCCGCCACTGGTGATGAGTGATGAACAGAGTGACGAGATGATTAAAATCCTATCGGAACTAATCAAACAGTTTCTTGCTGTGGACCAGGATAACTAGCGCACGTCCATTAATTAAAATAACCGCAAAGAACACAAATTCCGGGCATTAATTAATACAACTTTCCTTGTGCTCTTTGCAAACTTTGCGGTTTAAACCAGTGTTTCTGGATAAACACTAACTAGGTGATAAATCTATGCCTGACAACACTACAAACCAAAAACCACGGCACTTTCTGTCGCTGCTGGACCTGACTCCAGAGGAGCTACAAGGTCTGCTGAAACGGGCCACCGAACTCAAGCAGATGCTACGTTCAGGTGAACCCCACGCATCCCTCAAAGGCCGCACCATGGCCATGGTGTTTGAAAAGTCCTCCACCCGCACCCGGATCTCTTTCGAGGCTGGCATGGCACAGTTGGGTGGACACGCCATATTTCTCTCACCTCGAGATACCCAACTGGGGAGGGGCGAACCCATTGAAGACAGCGCCCGAGTGATGTCAAGCATGGTGGATTGCGTCATGGTGCGCACCTATCATCAGAAAGATCTGGAACTGTTTACCGAACACTCTCAGGTACCGATAATCAACGCCCTCACCGATCTGCTGCACCCATGCCAACTGCTGGCCGACATGCAGACCTATGTTGAGAACCGGGGAGATATTTCCGGTAAAACGGTCACCTGGATCGGAGATGGAAACAACATGTGCCACTCCTATATCAACGCGGCCAGGCAGTTTGATTTCAAACTGAACATCGCCTGCCCTAAGGGGTATGAACCACTGAAGCAGATCCTGAATCCGGCCGCTGACCGCTGCCAGATCATCCATGACCCCATGGCCGCGGCGCAAGATGCCGATCTAGTCGTGACCGATGTCTGGGCCAGCATGGGCCAGGAGGATGAACAGGCCAAGCGGGAGCAGGCCTTTGCTAACTATCAGGTTAACGATGAGATTATGGCCCAAGCTGACCAGGACGCCCTGTTCATGCACTGCCTGCCGGCCCACCGTGGAGAAGAGGTGGCGGCATCCGTAATCGACCACCCCGACAGCGTGGTATGGGAAGAGGCTGAGAATCGCATCCACTCTCAGAAGGCCTTACTAGAGCTGCTGCTGCTCTAGAACAAGCAAGAAACAGTGAAGACCGTAGGCCAGAATAAGCGCTAGCGTTTCTGGCACATGGCCTGCGACGCCTTGCCGGGAACGCTATGTTTATCCCGGCCGACCTGTTTGCCGTGTGCTAAACGATGGTTATTGAAATGACCATCTTGAAGGGGCCTAAGCAGGTGCAATTCTGGTCGGAGTCGATAACACAGGCATGCAGGTAAGATGCATATAGTTAACCACAATCGACTGGAGTTGCCTCTCCTCTAAAACAGACAAGGAACAGTGAAGACCGTAGGCCAGAATAAGCGCTAGCGTTTCTGGCACATGGCCTGCGGCGTCTTGCCGGGAACGCTATGCTTATCCCGGCCTACCTATTTGCCGCGCAGGAAACGATTGTCATTGAAATAGTAAGATGCATATGATTAACCACCATCGACTCCGGCCTCATATATTCTTGACGTCTCTGCGGAAGGCCTATAAAAGGATTAAAAACAGATGAAACTGTTCAGCTTCCGCAACCTACGCATACTCCTACTGCTGGTCTTACTGGCCTTCGCCGCCATCTACACCAAGCAGCAACGTATGCACTCCACCTCATGGCTGGAGCCACTAGAAATAGTGGTCTTCCCAATCAACGGTGACAACTCAGAAAAAACAGCGGCCTATATCGCCAACCTGAGTGACAGCTCCTTTGCGAATATCGACCGCTTTACCGCAAGCGAGGCCAAGCGGCACAACCTGTACCAGGAACAGCCCACCATTACCAGACTGGGCCCTGCCGTAAATTCAATCCCGCCACCACCACCACCAAAAAACGCCTTCTTTCTTAAGATAGGCCTGTGGAGCCTGAAACTACGATACTGGGCCTGGCACAATACCCCTGACAACACGCCTAACAACAGGGTAAGAATATTTGTGCTATATCACGGTATGGACAATGGCAAGCCACTACAGCACTCACTCGGCCTGCAGAAAGGGCTGCTCGGGATTGTCCACGCCTATGCAATGGAATCACAGAGCAAACAGAACAATCTGGTCATAGCCCATGAGCTACTACATACCGTCGGCGCGTCCGACAAATACGACAATCAGGGCAACCCGGTATTCCCAGAGGGATACGCCCAACCTGAACGTAGGCCACTGCACCCACAATTCCGAGCCGAGATCATGGCCGGTCGTATACCAGACTCCAGTACCCACTCCAATATGGCACTGAGCCTGGATAGCTGCATAATTGGAACCAAAACAGCAAGCGAAATATCCTGGTTGGATGTAAACTAGGGTTTGCCCACGAACATAATATTATCCGCAAAGCACACAAAGTTAATATGCTGATTAACATATCTTTTCTTTGTGGTTTTTACGGGTTGAACCAGTGTTTCTGGATAAACACCAAATCTGAATCAATTGATTCAACCAGAAACAACTACTTAGATCAGAAAATTGAATTTAATCTACATATTAAGAGGTATCAACTATGACTATCCGCATCGGCATCAACGGCTTTGGACGCATTGGCAGAAACATATTTCGTGCTATCCGCCAAGATGAGGCATTTGCAGATATGCAGATCGTGGCGGTCAACGACCTCACCCAGCTGGACACCCTGGCCCACCTGCTTAAATACGACTCGGTCATGGGGCGTTTTGACGCCGAGGTATCGGCAACAGACAACGGCCTGGTGGTGGACGGCAACGAGATCACCTTCACCCGCTTCAAGGATCCGACAGAGATCCCATGGGGTAATCACAACGTGGACTATGTAATCGAATCCACCGGACTGTTTACCCAACATGAACTGGCAGCGGGGCACCTGAGAGGCGGCGTACGCCGGGTGGTTATATCCGCCCCGGCCAAGGGCGATGTCAAAACCATCGTCATGGGGGTAAATGAGGATGAGTATGACCCCAACAAGCACACCATCGTCTCCAACGCCTCCTGCACCACCAACTGCCTGGCGCCGGTGGCCAAGGTAATCATGGATCGGTTTGGGATCACACGCGGGCTGATGACTACCATCCACGCCTACACCAACGACCAGCGCCTGCTGGACTTCCCTCACTCAGACCTGCGCCGGGCACGCGCCGCGGCCCTCTCCATGATCCCCACCCGCACCGGCGCCGCAGCAGCCGTCTCCCTGGTGATACCGGCACTGGCCGGCAAGTTTGATGGCCTGGCGGTACGGGTTCCCACACCAAACGTATCCATGGTGGACGTGGTAATGGAGGTGGAGAGAGAGACCACGACATCCGAGGTCAACCAAGCCCTGGCTGAGTCAGCCAATCGCTATCTTGGTTATACAGATGAACCCCTGGTATCCATAGATTTCCAGGGCGACCCCCACTCCTCATTTGTGGATGGAAGCTGTACCCGGGTATTGGGCACCTCGGTTAAGATCATGAGTTGGTATGACAATGAGTGGGGTTACTCTAACCGCATGCTAGACCTGATCAACCATATGCAATCCCAGGAGATTTAAACCTGAACCCCTGGGTTCATGGTTAAACCTAAATAGTGTCTGTCCGAAAACAAACATTAACCGCGAAGAATGCAAAGAGCGCGAAGTTAAAAATATATATTAACATAGCGTTTTCTTTGCGCTCTTTGCGGTTTGAAACAGCATTTCCTGGCAGACACTAGACAGCCTATTTTAGAGGCTGTTTAAGAATGGATAAAAAACCGCAAAATAGATAAATGTAATAGTGACCCATGACAGATAAGAAACAATCCGGCCTGGATAGCTCCGACGCCCTGCGCGCCAATCTACTGGAAACCGCAGTGGATAATGTACAGATCAGCTCCCATCACGAGATCCTGAGGGAACCGGTAAAGGGGTATTCCGGGCTGATCAAGGGTCTGGACAAACTGCTGTACGAACTCAACCATCCATTCCGTAACTGGCGCCTGATCCTGCCGGAATTCCGAAGCTTTGTACTCAAGAACAACAGCCGTTACCTGGCCCACGATGCCGGCCCGGAATGCGCCACAACCATTCTCCAGGTATTTCTGGAGGCCCTGGATGCGTCAGGCAAGTTCATCACAGCAGAAGAGGTGGCAGAGGCCATCTGCGCCTACCTGGACAAGCTGACCTCTGATCTTGGCAAGGGGCAGATACCAGCCTATAGCAGCGCCCTGGCAGAGATGCTGTCACAGCTAAACTCCCTGTCACAACAGAACCTGCTAATCCTATCCAGCAGCTACCACCCCATCAGGACCAGCCTTAAAACCCTGGCATCCAAGGCCAGGGGGAGTGAGTTGGAACAGGAGCTGGAATGGCAGTCCATGTGCGCCTTCCAACACAACTGTCTA
>JAAGZL010000832.1 GCA_024206335.1 Gammaproteobacteria bacterium | reverse complement strand
GTCATGCTGCCCAGGCAGATCAGGCTTACTTTGGTGTCTGTGTTTCCAAGGGTTCTGTATTGCATCTGATTCTCTATATGGTCACTGGCTTTTGTCTTATCTGAACTGGTAGGATTAAGTTGTATTATTCACACTTGGTTATGCCTGAAGCAGTCTGTGGTGTGGTCATTTACCATCCCGGTGGCCTGCATGTAAGCATAACAGATGGTGGGTCCCACAAACTTGAAACCGCGCTGTATCAGATCTCTGCTCATGGCCTCGGATTGCGGGGTGGAGGCCGGTATCTGCTCAGATGAGCGCCAGTGGTTCTGAACCGGTTCGCCGCCGACAAATTGCCAGATGTATTCGGCAAAGCTGGGGAACTCCTGCTGGATCTTCAAGAAGGCCTGGGCGTTGCTGCGGGCCGCAGCTATCTTCAGACGATTACGAATGATGCGACTGTCCTGTCTGATCTGCTCCAGTTTATTGTCGCTGTAACTGGCAATCTTGCCGGCGTCGAAATTATCGAATACCCGGTGATAACCTGGGCGCTTTTTCAGCACACAGGACCAGGAGAGCCCGGCCTGGGCCCCCTCCAGGATGATCATCTCAAACAGGTGCCGATCATCGTAGGATGGTACACCCCACTCCCGGTCGTGGTATTCGACCTCCTCCGGGGAGCCGTTCACTGCCCATGTGCATCGTTTAATCATATTCGTACCAGATTACCCTCGAATATTTGGTAATACACGCGTTTTTCTGAATAATTCCAAGACAAAAGGGTCGCCCAGCCGTCACCCAAGTTGTATACAATATGGCTAGAGTCATAATCGGAGATAGATAAGCAAACGGAAGCCGATCATATCAAATGCACCAGTTGCTGTGTCAGGATTGCCAGTGAACTACATTATAGTCAGTGGTTGATCCAGAGCCTGTGCTCCATGCAAAGTAGATGGTGATATGTTGTGAATAGAGTTGTGCTATGGATGGTAGGTGGTCGATCTTTATTGGTTTGTAACACGTTGATTTGCATGAAATAAGAGTTCGTATTTGATAGAATAGACGTCCAGAAAAGCAGTGGGTATCAGAAAAACCTGGACAAAATCCAGGTGGGTAATTGAGCAGAACGAGTATGACAAACCCCATCCGGCAGTTTGTTGAGTGTCAGGAATGATTATTTCAGGCTCGACTATTTACATTTTACAACCGTATTGGTGAATACCGCATGAGCGAGTTCGATTATTGGAGCCACGACTGGATGGATACCCAGCGTAAGTACTGGGAAAACTGGGCCGAAATGGGCCGCAATGCCACGGATTCGAACGAACCTGCAAAAAGCCCGTGGGAGAGCGCCCTGGATCACTGGTGGCAGACTGTTTCACCGACCGCTCCAGACCAGACCAAAGAGTTAATGGGGCGTATCCTGTCCCAGGGTAAGGCATTTCTGGCCATGAGCGATGGGTTTATCAAGAATCTGCAACAAGCCGGAGGCGGGTCAGCAGATTGGACTGAGGTGTTTGAAAGAAGCATCAGTGATCTGCAAGGCTCCTTTTCTGTTCCAGTTCATCCTGATGGTGACGATACCTTGCATCGGATGATGGCGTTTTGGGAAATGCCAATGGATAGCTGGCAACGCATGGTCTCCTCACTCTCCCTGGTGCCTGGTGACCTGTTGCGCAATCTGCTAAACGGTGACTCCAAAGCGAGCATGGATGAATTTCTTTCTACCCCGGGACTGGGACATACTCGGGAGACACAGGCCAAGCAGCAGGAGATGGTGCGCCTGGTGCTGGAGTACCAGAAGGCGTTGCAGGAGTATCAGCAGTTTTTCTCTAATCTCGGTATCAATTCCGTTGACAGGATGCGCAAAAAACTGGAGGGAATGAACGAGCAAGATCCCCCGATCGAGTCGGCTCGCGCCCTGTACGATCTCTGGGTGGCCTCCTGTGAAGAGGTGTATGGTGAGTTGGTTACCACGCCCGAGTACGCCTGTCTGCAGGGACACCTGCTCAATACGCTTATGGCGGCTAAGCGACAATCCGGGATCATGGTGGATGAGTTCCTTGACACTATGAATATGCCAACCCGCAGTGAACTGCAAACCCTGCAGGACAGAATGCAGGAGAGCAGAAGGGAGAACAAGCGGTTACACTCTGAGGTTGATGCCATAAAGAAGCAGTTGGCAGATGTCAGCTCCATTCCTCCTCGCATCACAGAAACCAAGGCTAAGCCAAAGGCCAGAACCACCTCCGGGAAAAAGGCAAAACGCAAAGTGGCACCTAAGAAGAGGGCGGTAGTGAAAAAGAGGGCGGCCACCCGCAGTCAACAGACCAAATCCGATGAGTAATACGGCGGCGTTAATCTGAATTCAACCTGTCCAGGAGATTGATAATGTTTACCAACCAGATTACCCCCGACAAGCTTGCCGAGGAGATGCAAGAGTACAGCCGTAAGCTGGGGCAGGGGGTCAGCAACCTGCTGAATGCCGATAAAATCGACGCCGGGGTTACAGAAAAGGTTGAGGTATATCGCGAGGATAAACTGGTCCTGTATCGTTACAAGGCGCCTTCGGATGTAGTACAAAACCAGACTCCTTTGCTGATTGTTTATGCCTTGGTGAACCGGCCGTATATGACCGATATCCAAGAGGACCGCTCTACCATCAGAAACTTGCTGGCAGCGGGACAGGATGTCTACCTGATAGATTGGGGATACCCAGATGGCGCAGACCGCAGCCTGACCCTGGATGACTATATCAATGGCTACATCGATCGCTGTGTGGATGTGATTTGCCAACGTCACTGCATGCAGCAACTAAACATCTTAGGTATCTGCCAGGGCGGCACCTTCAGCCTCTGCTATAGTGCTATCCACCCCGATAAGGTTAAGAACCTGGTTGCCATGGTCACCCCTGTAGACTTTAAAACCCCGGGCAATCTGTTGAGCTCCTGGGTCCAGCATGTGGATATTGATCTGTTGGTTGATACCCTGGGTAATATTCCTGGAGAGCTGCTGAACTGGACCTTTCTGTCCCTTAAACCTTTTAGCCTGGGTGGTCAGAAATATGTAAACGTGGTGGATGTACTGAATGATGAAGCACGTTTGAAGAACTTCTTGCGCATGGAGAAATGGATCTTTGATAGCCCGGACCAGGCCGGTGAGACCTTTCGTCAGTTCATTATTGATTTCTACCAGAAGAACGGCCTGGTGGAAGGAAACGTACAGATTGGTGAACACCTGGTAGACCTGAAGCAACTCACCATGCCGGTGCTTAATGTATTTGCGGAACAAGACCACCTGGTACCGCCAGATGCCTCCAGGGCATTGGCCAAGCAGGTTGGCACCGAGGACTATACCGAGCTTTCATTTCCCGGTGGCCACATAGGGATCTATGTTAGTGGCAAGGCCCAAAAAGAGGTTACTCCGGCCATTGCTGCCTGGTTAGATAAACGGAGCTGATGGATTCAGATTGGTTCAATTATTCAGGGGTAAACAACCAGAGTGCGGATTGTAAGGCAGTTGACTACTGGTCCTTCTCTTTAGTTGAACCAAACCCCATATCGGTGGTTTTAAAGAAACTCTCTTGCATATCAGCCCACATCTGCATGTTGCTGCGGGCCATTTTGGTCATGCTCTCCATGGGGTTGGCCCCCAAGTTGTCCTGCCATTGAGTCTGTTGTTTGGCAAACTGCATCAGGCTCTCTTCCAGGTAGCGGGCAAACATTCCTTGTCCGGTTCCACCGTACAGGCGAATAAGGTGTGACAACATCTCACCGGAGAATAGAGGTTCTCCACCTGACTCCTCTTCTAAAATGATCTGCAGCAGGATGGACCGGGTGAGATTTTCCCCAGTATTGGAGTCAACCACCTCGAATTCGACCTTCTGCATAACCAACTCATGCAGGTCTGCAAGGGTTATATAGCTGCTTACCTTGGTATCATATAGGCGTCGGTTTGGGTACTTCTTTATGGTTCTGGGTGCTGACACTGGGAGTGAATCTCCTGAATTGGATTATTCCAGCATTGTAACAGAAAAGTGCTAGTTACAGTGTAATCCACCATGGCTGGTACATCTCGTCATCAACTAAGCTTTAAGCTGGCCAACCAGAAGGTTGGCCAGCTTGTAAGCGGATGCTTCTTACTACACAATCACATCTTACTGTTGACGGCTAATCACGCTCTACCGCTAGCGCCACGCCCTGACCACCGCCGATACACAGGGTAGCCAACCCCTTCTTGGCGTCCCGACGTTGCATCTCGTGGAGCAGGGTGACCAGGACACGCGCACCGGAAGCTCCGATAGGGTGTCCCAGTGCGATAGCGCCGCCGTTGACGTTGACCTTTTCCGGATCCCAGGCCATATCTGTGTTCACCGACATGGCTTGGGCCGCAAAGGCTTCGTTGGCCTCAATCAGGTCCAGATCGCTCACAGCCCATCCCGCCTTTTCCAGGCATTTGTTGGAGGCAGGAATAGGACCGGTCCCCATTATTGCCGGGTCGACACCAGCGCTGGCGAAGGCCACCAGGGTTGCCATTGGCTTCAGACCAAGTTGTTTGGCCTTGCTTTCGGTGGTCACGATTACCGCCGCAGCACCGTCGTTGATACCAGAGGCATTACCGGCGGTAATGGTGCCCTCGCGATCAAATGCAGGACGCAGTTTGCCAAGATTTTCGGCCTTGGTGCCAGGACGGGGGAATTCATCCTTCGCGAAGATAATGGGATCAGCCTTGCGCTGTGGTATCTCTACCGGGATTATCTCGTCGTCAAAACGCCCTGCCTGCTGGGCAGCTTCGGTTTTCTGTTGTGAGGCGGCGGCAAACGAGTCCTGTGCATCTCGGCTGAAGGTATATTGTTTAGCGACATTCTCTGCAGTAACCCCCATGTGATAGTCATTAAAGCTATCCCAAAGGCCGTCTACGATCATGCTGTCTTTTAGCTTCCAATCGCCCATTTTTACCCCATTACGGGACTTTGGCAGCACATGCGCGGATAGACTCATATTCTCCTGGCCGCCAGCGATTACCATATCCGCATCGCCACATTGAATTGCCTGCATGGCCAATTGAACCGCCTTGAGACCGCTGCCACATACCTTGTTGATGGTCATTGCAGGTACAGAGTGTGGCAGACCGGCACCAATAGAGGTCTGGCGGGCGGGGTTCTGACCAGTACCTGCGGTAAGTACCTGACCAAGAATAACCTCATCTATCTGACTGGACTCGATGCCACTCTGTTCCAATAGACTGCTTATCACCTTGGCTCCCAACTCGGTGGCAGGGATGCCTGCCAGTGACCCTGAGAAATTACCAATGGCTGTGCGTCCAGCCGCGACAACAACTACTTTTTCACTCATAACGAATCCTCTAGATAAATGGGGACAATAAATATCTTGGTGACGATAAGGCCTGGATGAAGGAAGCAGGAAATCTGAAGCGAACCCCAGTTCAATGGCTTCTTCATTCGACCCAGTTCTCTCTAACGGGATGAATAGCCAGCCCGGGCCCAGATTTTTTCACGTCAGCATCGTAACAAAGCATGATGCATTGCACAATGCTGTTATTGGCTACCACCATGGCTGTTCTCAAGCCAAACCCTGGGACAAAAAAACCCGGCCAGGGGCCGGGTAAAGAGATTTACTTCATTTAGTCGGATCAGTTGATGAACAGACCACCATTGACCGGCAGGTTGATGCCAGTGATGTAGACGCTCTCATCTGCAGCTAGAAAGGCAACCGCACTGGCGATCTCTTCCGGTTTAGCCATCCGTCTCATAGGTATGGATGAGATGATGCTCTCCCTGATGTCATCACGCATGGCCAGGGTCATAGGGGTTTCCACATATCCAGGTGATACAGTATTTACTGTAATCCCCTTGGCCGCGCCTTCCTGGGCCAGGGCCATGGTGAAGCCGTGCATGCCAGCCTTGGCAGCGGAGTAATTTGCTTGTCCAAACTGACCTTTCTGTCCATTGACAGAGGAAATATTGATTATGCGGCCAAATCCCCGCTCCAACATCCCTTCCCACACCGGTTTGGTAACGTAATAAACGCTGTTCAGATTGGTGTTGATCACATCTTCCCAATGTTCGGTCTGCATCCGTTTCAGTGTCTTGTCACGGGTGATTCCGGCGCAGTTGACCAGAATGTCAACTGGACCAAACTGGTTTTCAATCTCGTCAATCATGGTCATACCATCTGCCGCGTTGGAGACATCACCGGCGATAATGTTGATACCTAACCCCTCTTCCTGACGGTCCTGGCACCACTCAGTGGCTTTCTCCTCTTCCAATGGATGATATACAGCCACCACACGGTTACCTTCACTGATCAGGCGTCTGCAGATGGCAGTTCCGATACCACCGATACCGCCGGTTACAACGGCTATTCGTACGTCAGATTTTCTTTCGGCTAGGCTCATATTTCCCCTCTAATACGGATTATACCGTTTTGTGTGATGCAATATTATTGCAGCGCAACATAAATGTCGTACAACATTTTGTCAAGTGGGTAGTGTCAAGTGGAGGTATCAATAAATCTGATGTCATCGACATTTAAATGCCGCTTGGTACTCCTCGAGGAGTACTCTGAGGGCGGTGTTATTCAGGTCACGCGTTGACCAGATTTCCAGAGATATCGGTGGTGGTTTGCTCGACTGATAGCCATCCGTGGCATCAGCTTCGCTACGGACACCTTCCTGATGAAAGCCGTCCATGGCTGTATCAGGGCGTAAAAGCCATCTGCTACTGGAAACTCCAAATAAATCAAAGGGTCATTGGATTTTAATCCCAGTCCACTGTGCGTGTCTGTCCAAAACAGAGCCAGACTGGATGTTTCCGCATGTGAGGCTATTGTGACGGCAACCCCGAGTCCAACCTACGCAACACTGGAGCTGATGGCAGAAACGTTCTCTTCTGCGATCTTCTGAACCTCGGCCCTGTACTCTTTACTGAACTCAGCAGTTATTTTGGTATCAGATACAACCTGTTCACTGATGGTCTTAGTAAATTCTACCTGGCCTGACAGGTAGTCAACCAATGCTGGTGCATCGTTGATTTCAAAGGCGGCCTTCAGCCGGTTTGAGCCGAGTTCTGAGTAGGCTTGCAGGCTGGCAGTCTGCAACGCCAGCAATTTCTTGATGTTGGAGATATTCAACTGGTTCAGCTTCTGGACGGGGGCCAGCAACTCATCAGCTCTCTCTTTAAGGCTCTCAATGTATTCGTTGGTCATGTCAAAGTCCTCTATAAAATTTAAGTTTAGATACATAGATTGTGCGGTGCAGCATAACATGCAGAATGCTGCAGTGCAACAATTGTTTTGGCCGACGTCATATCCGTTGATTTTGAGGTTTTTTTTAGATTGAGACTGTGATTCGTTAAATTCGTGTTACTGTATTGATGTATGGATAGAAAAATTTAATAATAATGGAGCGGTAGATTTGAGGCGGACTCGGCTGTTAGCGGCCAAATACCATCTATTCCTTAAAAGACTTCACTAGAAAACAATATCACTTCGAGGAGTTATAAGTGGCTACAACCCGCGACATTGTAGTATTGAGTTCAGTGCGCACAGCCGTCGGCGGCTATGGCGGTACCCTGAAAAATATCGCCCCGTGTGAACTGGCGGCAACTGTCATACGGGAGGCTGTACAGCGCGCCGGGATCGATCCCAGCGTTGTTGGGCATACTGTGTTGGGAAATGTTGTCCACACCGAGGCGCGGGATATGTACGTCTCTCGAGTGGCATCGGTGAATGCTGGTCTGCCGGTGGACACCCCCGCTTTAACCCTGAACCGCCTCTGTGGTAGCGGCCTGCAGGCGATCGTTACCGCTACCCAGCAGATTGAAACCGGGCACTGTGATTTTGCCGTCGGCGGCGGTGTCGAGTGCATGAGTCGTGCCGGCTATACCTCCACCAACCAGCGCTGGGGGGCGCGCATGGGTGACAGTAAGATCGTGGATATGATGGTAGGCGCCCTTACGGACCCCTTCGAGTCGGTACATATGGGTATTACTGCGGAAAATATCGCTGAGAAGTGGGGAGTATCCCGGGAGGACCAGGATCAGTTGGCGGTTGAAAGCCATAGACGTGCCACAGTCGCCTGGGAAGAGGGGCGTTTCGACGGACAGATTGTTCCCATAGAGATTAAATCCCGTAAGGGTTCGACTCTGTTTGAAAAAGATGAGCATTTCCGCACCGATGCCACTATGGAAGACATGGCCAAGCTCAAGCCTATCTTCAAGAAAGATGGCACAGTAACCGCGGCAAATGCCTCTGGAATCAACGATGCGGCGTCGGCGATCGTACTGGCTTCAGCGGAAGCGGCAGAGGCACACGGGCTTAAGCCGATGGCGCGACTGCTTGGCTACTCCTTAGCGGGATGTGAACCTAAATACATGGGTATCGGCCCGGTACCGGCGGTAAAACGACTGTTAGACAACACTGGTATGTCAATTACTGACTTCGATCTGTTTGAGGTCAATGAAGCATTTGCCGCCCAAGCCCTGGCTGTGGCTCGAGACCTTGATCTGCCAATGGATAAGACCAATCCCAACGGTAGCGGTATCTCGCTCGGACATCCCATTGGCGCAACCGGATCGATTGTCACTACCAAGGCAATCCATGAACTACAACGTACCGGTGGACGTTTTGCATTGGTTACCATGTGCATAGGTGGTGGCCAGGGTATCGCAGCGGCCTTCGAGCGCATCTAAATATCAAAAAAAAGTGTAAGTTATCAGCAAATAACAGAGGAGATTTTGTATGGGACGTGTAGCATTAGTAACCGGTGGCACTCGCGGGATCGGCGAGTCAATCAGCGTAGCCTTGAAAGAGGCCGGATATAGAGTCGCCGCAAATTACGGAGGCAATGATCAGGCAGCGCAGGAGTTTACCGAGCGTACCGGTATCCCTGCCTTTAAGTTTGATGTCAGTGATTTTGATGCCGTTCATGCCGGTGTTGCGGAGATAGAGAAGCAGATCGGCCCGGTTGAAGTGCTGGTCAATAACGCCGGTATCACCCGTGACGGCACCATGCACAAAATGGACTTTAAAAAGTGGAATCAAGTCATCCAGACCAATCTGGCCTCCTGTTTCAATGTCAGCCGTGCGGTTATTGATGGTATGCGTGAACGGGGATTCGGCCGTATCGTCAACATCGGCTCGGTCAATGGTCAGGCAGGGCAGTACGGGCAGGTAAACTATGCCTCAGCCAAATCTGGTATCCACGGCTTTACCAAGGCACTTGCATTGGAGGGCGCCCGCAGCGGTATCACCGTCAACGCCGTCGCACCCGGTTACGTGGCGACCGAGATGGTACGGGCGGTACCGGAAGAGATATTGGCAAAGATTATCAAGACCATCCCCGTCGGTCGTCTTGGTGAACCGGAGGACATTGCGCGTTCAGTGATGTTTTTAGTCGCCGACAACGCCACTTTCGTCACCGGATCGACACTATCGGTGAATGGTGGGCAGCATATGTATTAATGGGTTTTCTGTAACCCCACCCCAGGTCCAGGCTGGCGACTCGCGAGCGTGGGCCTGGACATCCACAACCGCTAGCGCGGTTATACTCAATACTCTGCTTACCGTTACAGTGGGCATGATCTCATGCGCTGACTGTACGCCCCTAGTGACTGCTGTCCATCCAGCACGGGTGAAAAATGGCACCAGAAATATCATATTTTGGTCTCATAGATACCTGCTCTGATTTCTAATCAGGATGTGGTTTGACCGCACCAGCGCTATGATGTGGTTCCTCCATCCCTCACTCTTCAGCCAGTAAAAGTGCAAATATCCGTAGGAATGTTAAGGATTCCACGCCAGTGACACCCCTTTATACCCCTGTAACCCACCGTACAAGCGCAATAATAAAAAAATGTTGCATTGCAATATAATTGCGTTATACTGCGCCGCAGCAAATATTAAAACACCACTTGATGGAGATGACCAAAATGTTTAAAGAATTCCAGAACCTCAATAACTCACTGTTCTCTGTGCCAGTACAAAAGATCATTGATCTGAACATTGCCACATTCAATGCTGTTGTTAAAACTCAGCAAGCTGAGTCCGAGAGCCTGTTGTCTCTGGCTGAAGAGCGCTCTAAGGCTGCCCTGAAAATCAGTGACCTAGACGGCTTCATTGCTTTCCTGAAAGAGCAGGGTGAAATTACTCAGACTAACGCCCAGAAGTTTATTGACGGTAATAACGTCGCGGTTAAGGACGCACAGGCCTATATTTCTGAAGTTCAGGCTATTATGTCCGATAGCCAGGCTGCAGTTAAGAAATCGGTTGAAAATTTAGCAGTTGCTCCAGCACCAGCAAAGAAGTCAGCAGCTAAAAAAGCGGCTTAACCAAGTCTCGCTGAGAAATCTTAAAAAGCCCTGCCTGTGAAAACAGGCAGGGCTTTTTTTGGTATAGGGATAGGGAGTTATTTGCAACAGATGCAGTGCCCTGCGCCATCATCTGTTTGATATAACCCGTTTTGCCCATAACCGCCAGGACCGCATCGCGCCACAGAAAAGGGAGTCAGCCGTGAAGCTATACTGCGGAATTGATCGTCATCCCAACGATCGTGTAGTTGAGATCGCTTTATCACCTTCGCCCCAGCGACAGTGCATTCATTCAGTAGTCAAAATGATCAGGTTAAACTCCATCAATTGTGCAGAATCAGGTAACCTGTAGCGATAGCTGTTGTAGCATTACCCATGCAATCAATGACGAGGTAGCCAAGGTATGATGGAAAAGTGGAAGCTGCGCTTTAGGGTGTTTCTTTTTTTCGCATTGCTCGCCTTGATTGTCCCGGTGCTATTGGGATCGGCGCTTTGGATGGTGGCAGGCCGGATTGGACCGGAATCGGTAGCTCCCCTGGTGTTATTTGGCGGCGGTGCAGGATTTGCTATCGTCGGAATCGTGCTTTGGGTGTGGTTTAAATTTGATGAAAACGTTGTCACTCCCATCAATACACTAACCAGTGATCTTCAGACCCTCACTCATGCCAACCCAGAGCATGGTGTTGAGACCGAGCCGGGAAAGTATCTTGGCCTGTTGGCACCAGCTGCGCGCG
>JAAGZL010000067.1 GCA_024206335.1 Gammaproteobacteria bacterium | reverse complement strand
CCCTAACCCTAACCCTAACCCTAACCCTAACCCTAACCCTAACCCTCACCCTAACCCTAACCCTAACCCTAACCCTAACCATAACCCTAACCCTAACCATAACCCTAACCCTAACCCTAACCATAACCCTAACCATAACCATAACCCTAACCCTAACCCTAGCCCTAGCCCTGACCCTGACCAGGAGCGCCTCGAGGAGGAGGCACCGCCACAGCCGCTGCCCAGGGCGAAGACGCGGAGGTACCCCTGCACCGGGGCCTGGTCGGGGTTAGGGTTAGGGTTAGGGTTAGGGTTGGACCCTAACCCTAACCTAAACCCCAACCCTAACCCGAACCCGAACCCTAACCCTAACCCTAACCCCGAACACTAATCCTAACCCCGAACACTAACCCTAACCCTAACCCTAACCCCGAACACTAACCCTAACCCTAACTCTAACCCTAATTCTAAAGATAAACCATACACCTTACCCTAATCCTAACCCTAATGCTAACACTTGCGCTAACCATAATCCTAAACCTAAACCCAACCAAACCCCAACTTTAACCCTTACCCTAAGTCTAAACCTAATTCTATTCTTAACCCTAACCATAGCACT
>JAAGZL010000831.1 GCA_024206335.1 Gammaproteobacteria bacterium | reverse complement strand
ATATATCCGAAGCCAAGAAAAAGCGGATGAACGGCAAGATCAATTGCGGTTTGGACAATATTAGCGCCTTGGGCGCTTACTTGAGCCCTTTGAGGGCGTCATCCAATAAGCCTCCGGCTATGCCGGAGGTCATTTAACTACCCGTAAGCAGGTCGATACACTGTTTGCTTATCCAACCCAGCTGGTGATGATCAAATTGACTGGAGCACAGCTGCAGCAGGTAATAACCCATTCTGTAAGTGACTGGACAGGCAATGGCCACTGGTTGCAGATCAGTGGTTTTGCCTTCAAGCATGATCCGGAAGGCGATAGGGCATATGACCTGCGTCTGGTCACAGAGTCTGGATTAAAACCGATTGGGGAAGGTGATGAATTGTTGGCGGTGGTAAACGCCTACCTGGTTGATGAGAGTGGTGACAGGGATGGTTATACGATGCTGGATAGCTCCCTGTTGCTAGATCCAGATGCAGAGCGCTCAGACCTGGTTCAGGTTGTGATTGATGCCTTGCGTCGGACCGGTGATAAGGGAATTGCTCCGAAACGGGATGGGCGTATCTGCAATGTTCGGGACCGGCTTGAATGCCCGGTAGATTGAAGAAACCGCTGATTCATTCAGGGTTCCAAAAAAAGTGATACCGAAACTGTCGATGCAGATACCAATCTGGTTGTGTTGTTGCATACGGCAATAATCTACAGATATAGAGGCATAATGTTTTCTTGGTTATGTCGCGCAAACTTTTTTGCGAAGATGATGACGGTGTATTATCGCCGATCAGGTTTTGGATTAGGCTAAATAAGGTTAAATGATAGGAGAGATGATATGCAATTCAGTCCTTGTCGTGGAAAGGATAACTGTACCGAAGGTGGAACCCACTGTGATGGTTGTGGGCGCGCCCATGAAGAGATTGCCAGCACCCGTGCCCTGATCGCATCATTAGCAGATTATGCTATAAAAATGGGGTATGAGAACTATTCTGAATTTACCTCCTTTATTGGAGATAAGGCGGAAAAAACCGTTCGATTCAGGCTTGAGAACTCGTAGTATTTTGAGTGGTGATGGTTGCATCAATGGCGCTATCTCTGGCATGAGTTTTTGTTAATCCGTTGTCTCTGGATGAGATTGGGTTAAGGAGATGTAGATGAAATCAGCACCACGTGAGATTATAACGCCACACCCAAAGATGTCACTCAGCATACCCGAGGGTATGGCGCCCGTTGAGTTCTTCAATAGCCCCTGCAATCTGAAGAATCTGGCCGAAGAGAATGGTCTGTTCCGTACCCCGGAAAACCTTCTGATGTATCGCAAGATTATCGGGCACAGTACCGAATTTGATACCTCGATAATTCTCGATACCTCGCGCCGTATTCTGGATCCGCTCGGACGTCCGGTGCGGCGTGATCATATGTCGCGCGACCAGAAGAAGGTGTGGAACCGGATGACCCAGATCCTGTGCGACTATATGCTGGAGAAGTACCCCGACCCTGCCAAGCACCTGGTTCTATGTGGTGAGGCCAGTCTGGATTCCACCTGGCCGTTGAACAAGCCGGGTGTGCCAAGTATTCGCATGATCCATAATCATTTCATGGTGTTTCCCATGAAGGATCTGGTCAAGGCGGAGCACGCCAATCCAAACAATCCAAACCTTACCGATAGCGGGCACCATAGTCTCTTCCTGCGTCATCTGAGTGATGTGTATCACGAGTTTCTTGAGGTGTTGGATCTGCAGATCCTCTCCCCCCTGGCGTCAGATGATTGCAGTCTTGAACTTACCGGTTATCCCCAGGGACTTCCAAACTGGGAGGTGCTCGGTGGCGCGGAGAAGTTGCAGGACCAATATTTCTGGTATGAGTATGAACAGGTGTTGCTTGGGTTTCTGGACTTCTACCGCACCTTCTTCTTACTGGTGGCAACCGGTGATCCCAAAGTGCCTGACGATGTGAGTTTCCCCAGTCAGATAACCGATGTATTGCTGGGGAACAGTCAGTTCCTAAGGGTGGCGCGTGACCTGCGTGAACATGTGATTCAAGACCCAAAATTTGCTAATGAGATTCGCTGGCGTCCCGCCTACAAGCAGATCCTGTATCGTGATGACAAGGGACGGTTGATTGTTACCATCTCACAGAACTCTGTTGGCAATGCCATCACCGAACTTCTTGGGATTGTGGTAAAGCGTTCTGAATCTCCAGAGGAGTACGCCAAGGTAGAACCCGGACTGGTGGGGCGTCTGCTGGAGGCGCGTGAAAGATTGATCGAGGCCAATTTGGGTGAGCCGATCTCGGCCCCATCCTGGCCCCATGGGGAATTTGTTCCTCAAGGTTGATGCAGTTGGGAAATATCTTTGAATCAATTCCGGATGATCTGGATGAAGAGTTGTTGGAACAGATTGTCCAGACTCAGCACGTAAGGATAGAGAGGATAGTATCCACCGGGCAGGCGTCACCGGAGTCAGGCTGGTACGATCAGGAACAGAGTGAATGGGTAGTGGTGTTGAAGGGTGGTGCGGTTATCGCATTTGAAGATGGAACAGAGGTTAATCTTCAGGCGGGTGATTACCTGGATATTTCGGCCCACACCAAGCATAGGGTCAGCTGGAGCGATCCTGAAACAGAGACCATATGGTTGGCGGTTCACTACTAACCATGGCCGCCAGTGCCGTTACTATGTCTCCAGCTTCAACTCGTCTGCATCCTGGGAGATTACCGCAGCGCCGAACAGCAGGGTAAGATCTTCGCCTGGATCGCTGCCATACATCTGGGTCAGTTCCCAACGGATTGCCTTGGCCATCTCTGCCGTGAGGTGGATGCCGGTTACCTGGCTACCGTCTGCTTCTGCCTGATCAATCTTCTCTTTTAACTCATTTACTACTTCAGTCATGGCGTTACCAAATTGTCTCTAACCAGCCCGATGGCCAGGTTTTCGTCCTGACCTGCTAAAGGGCCGGGATCAGACTCTATTCTATGGCCAGACCTGAATGGCTACAACTGTAACCGGCAGTGATTGCTTGTATGGGTGGATAGATTAGATTTGCAATGTGATCTGTGGTGGGCAATTGGTCGGCCTGAGTGTGTCTGAGGGGTATGGGGGTAGGACCCGATGTACTCCCACTAGGACTTATTTAAGGGCATGGGCCAGCATCTTGCGCCGCAGGAATGCAATCTGTGTCTGCAGAGGCAGTGATTTGGGACAGACATCGTGACACCCCAGCAGGGTCATGCAACCAAAAACACCATCGTCATCCCCCACCAGCTTATAAAAATCGGCATCATCCCGCTTGTCTCGGGGGTCGAGCCGGAAGCGGCCAATCTGATTCATGCCCACAGCACCAACAAAATCCTCTCGCATCTGATAGGTGCCACAACCTGCGATGCAGCAACCACACTCGATACAGCGTTCAAGCTCGTAGATCTGTTCAGCCAGCTCGGGCTCCATGGGCGTCTCCATGGAGCATAGTTTTGGCATCTCCTGGTCGTGAATCCAGGTCTCCAGGCGCTCACTCATCCCTCGCATCCATTTACCCGTGTTGACCGACAGATCACGAATCAGCTCAAATCCTGGAAGTGGGGCCAGGGTGATGGTGGATGGCAGGCTGCTGGTCAGGGTGCGGCAGGCGAGGCCGGGGAGCCCATTGATCAACATGCCACAGCTACCGCAGATTCCGGCACGGCAGACAAAATCAAACTGAAGTGATGGCGCCTGGGTATCACGGATCTCATTCAGGGCCAGAAACAGCGTCATACCGCTTGCCTCCTCCAGCTCAAAATGATCTATACGCGGTAGGCTGGCCTCATTCTGGGGATTACAGCGCAGTATCTGAAAGTTAAGCGTTCTGCCCTTGGCGTCAGGTGCTACACCACTCATTCGTTCTCTCCCAGTCGGGCGTTGCTACACTGCAACATTGTGGGCAGTAGATGTCGGTAGGGCATCAACGCATCCTGGATCTCCCTTCTGTTGGCACTGTCCATCTCGCCACTAATCTTGTCGACTTCGGATTGGCGGGCCTCGGTTTCAGGGTGAGCGATGTGGTCCTTGGCTCCATAGCCCCGCCAACCTGGCGGCATCTCCATCTGCATAACATCAAGCTGTTCGTAGTTGAGTTGCGGCAGGGTATCGGCTGGTGATTTCCAGGTTGCCAGGGTACGGTTCAGCCACTGAGCATCATTCCGCTGGGGATAGTCCTGGCGGAAATGAGCGCCTCGGCTCTCGGTGCGTTGCAGGGCGCCATAGGCGACACAGATTGCCAGTTTCAACATGCGGCGTAGTCGGTAGGCCTTTACCAGTTCAGGGCAGGCAGCCCTGCTATTCCCTCTGATGCCGATGTTCTGGCTACGCACTAGCAGTGTCTGTAGTTCATCCACGGCCTGTTGCAGGGCCTCCCCTGTGCGGAAGATGCCTACTTTATCGGTCATGATGTCTTTCATACGGTCACTCAACTCAATGGCCGACTCGGTACCGTTTGAGTTGACAATATCGTCCAGTGCCTCGTTTTCACGCCGCCAGAATTGTTCAATCAGTTCGGTGGATATCTCAAGTTCGTTGGCTGGCTCTTCGCAGAAATCAGCGATATTCTCCCCAACGATCATCCCTGCCACCACGGTTTCAGCTACCGAGTTTCCTCCCAGTCGGTTGAAGCCGTGCATGTCCCAGCAGGCCGCTTCGCCGCAGGCGAAGAGCCCTTTCAGATTGGTGCTTTCACCCCTGTGGTCTGTGCGTACCCCACCCATGGAGTAGTGTTGCGCCGGGCGAACCGGAATCAGGTCGCGGGTGGGATCTATGCCCAGAAAATAGTGGCAGATCTCCTTTACCTCACGCAGGTTGCGGTTGATGTGTTTCTTTCCCAGCAGGGTGATGTCGAGCCAGATGTGATCACCATAGCGTGATTTGGCCCCATGCCCCTGGGCGATGTGATACTCCATATGGCGTGAGACCACATCCCGTGAGGCAAGCTCCTTTTTATCTGGCTCATAGTCGGGCATAAAGCGGTGTTGGTTGCCATCCAGCAGTAACCCGCCATCACCTCTGCAGCCTTCAGTAACCAGGATGCCAGCAGGGAAGAGACCCGGTTCCAGGGTACGCCCCAGGTTGCCATTTCTCGTATCGCCTTGGGTGCGGTATCCACAAACATCCGCACTACCGACTGATCTGCACCCCAGTCACTACCCTTGATGGTGTCTGAGAAGTGGACATCCTCATTATCACCCTCTCCCATAATGGCATTGGCCAGGCTGGCCTGCATCCCGCCCTGGGCTGCGGCGGAGTGAGATCGTTTTGCCGGCACCAGGCTGAGGATGACAACCTCATGCCCCCGACGTCTGGCGCCAATGGCTGCCCGCTGTCCCGCCAGTCCACCACCGATCACCAGCACATCTGTGTAGATAACCTTCATGATGGTAGCCTCACTGTTGTAACTGTAGCGCTGGTTGGCATCTGGTCCGGGAGATTGCCCTGAAGTGAAACATGATAGCGTTCCCCAGCATTTGCCTGATGATCGATTCCAATCTTGATGTAGGCGGCCAGGGTCAGCAGGCCCAACAGCATGAAGAATCCGGTAATACCCCATTTTGCTATTTTCAGGTGGCGTCTTCCGGCGTCTGGGTCACTTCCCTGGAACCAACCCCATTTAACCGCCAGCCGGTAGAGGTCGATGCTTCCATGGAGTTCGACTGCCAGCAACAGAAGCAGATAGATTGGCCACATCCCTCCATCCCAGACCCGGTCTGAGGAGGCGTATGGGCCGATCTCTGCGGGATGGGTAAGCATGATAATGAGGTGGGCTGAACCCAGAAAGAACATGGCAAATCCCGTGTATACCTGAACAAACCAGAGTGAGGTGTCACTATGTTTTAGTATTGATTTGTGGGCCAGAATTGTTTTGTATTGTTGATAGCTGGAGGGGAATTTACGCAGGGCCAGTCCAGCATGAAACATAAACAGTATCAGTACACAGAAGACGGCTACGGAGACAATCCAGGGGTAGGATGTGCCAAATATATAGTATCCCTCAAAGGCCTTGGTTATGGTGTACATCGCCTCCTTGCCCAACAGAATGGAGGAGACAAAGAACATGTGACCCCACATAAAGAGCGCGAGTAGCAGGCCAGACAGACTCTGTGCAAGATCCAGCAAGGCAGGCAGTCGGCTTTTTCCCGCGCACTGGTCGAGTCCGATGCCTGTAATCAGCGATCTGTTATCTTTCATATTCCCCCCCAACCCAAGCTCTAGGTTGCCGGGTTAAGGGGTAAATGTCTATGCTGGATATGGTAATTCTCTGGCTGGCTAGCCAGCAGTTCACTCCTGGCAGTGGCTGCAGTAGAAGGCGGAGCGTTGGCCGATGCGCTCCTGTTTGATCGCATGGCCGCAGTTGGGGCAGGGTTCTCCGGCCTTGCCGTAGACCTGCAGCTGCTGGGCAAAATAGCCCGGTTGCCCGTCCCCCTGCTGGAAATCCCTAAGGGTGGTGCCACCCTGTTTGATGGCTGCCTTCAGCACCTGTTTGATGTTGCCAGCGAGGGTCTCGAACCGTGCCAATGCTATCTGATTGCAGGGATGCCGTGGGTGGATGCCACTCATAAACAGGGCCTCATTTGCGTAGATATTTCCAGCTCCTACCACCACGTGACCATCCATGATAAAGCTCTTCACCGGGGCACGCCGGTTTTGTGCCAGTTGGTGGAGATGGGCGCCAGTGAACTCCGGGCTGAGGGGTTCTGGCCCCAGATTTTTCAGTAGTCTGTGTTTCTCCGGTTCTGCCCTGGTCCAGAGGACTGCGCCAAACCGGCGTGGATCGCGTAGGCGCAGGCAAATGCGTGAAAATTCCAGGTCAAAGTGGTCGTGCTTTTCTGCTTCAATGCCGCGTGGCAGGATGCGCAGGCTGCCGGACATTCCAAGATGTATGATCAGGGTGCCGTGGTCAAAACCCAGCAACAGATATTTGGCCCGCCGTCCCACCGATGTGACCTTGTGCCCGGTGAGGATTGAGTTGAGACGGGCGGTAATGGGCCAGCGCAGCTGGCGCTGTCTTATGGTGACGCCGCACACCTTCTGGTCCGTAATATGGGGCGCAATGCCGTTGCGGGTGGTCTCTACCTCTGGCAGTTCCGGCATCTCTGTTACTCGTCCTGTTGCGGTGGGTTCAGTAGCTTTGAACCTTCGGGGATGATGTAGGCCAGACCAAGCTCTCTGCGTATGAGCAGGGTCTGTTGCTCTGACCGGAGGATCTCAAACTGCATGGGTTGCTGCCGATCCCTGAACTGGATCTCTATTTTGCCGCTGCCTGGCATCTTGGGCGCTGGTACCACCCGGCTGGCCCTGGCCAGTCGCCACTGATCACCCTTTCGGTTCAGGGCGTCGCTGGATATGTCTGGGTCGGATGGGGTAAGGGTTGTCTTGCCCGTGGCGGTAAATGAGAGTTGCCACTCGGGTGTGTTGATGGTCTGGATGCTGCTGGCTGTCGGTAGCAGTGAGTGGCTGATGAAATCCTCTGCCCGGGCCTGCAGGTGGTGGGGGAAACGGTCGTTGATCAGGTGGATCTGATCTCCCACCCGCAGATAGCGGCGCTGGTTCATGGGGTGGGTGCTCCCCATCTCGATCCTGGTCTGATTGAGGGTGAGGGTTGCCTGAGGGGGGGCTAGCCCATATCCGCTTAGATCCTGCGGGGTCTGGAAGTGGCTGAGGCTGATGCTGCGTGTGATCTCAAGCAGGCGTTGGATCCGGCTGTTTTTGCCGGGGGCCTGGTAGGGACTAGTCATCATCCAGACCCCATGCCTGCGCTCCAGCACCAGGCTGGGTCCGGTGTTGTTGTTCAGGGTTATCTGGTTGATCTGATCTGGTTGTAGGCTGGTGAGGTGGGTGCGCCGATCGGTGTTCTGGTCCTGGATGCTGAGCCACGCCGCTCCGCCCAGGATCACAATCACTGCCAGCAGGGAGCCGTTGATCAGAAGCGGGCGCTGCATGTTAGAGACGTCTGCGTCGCCACCAGATGACTGCTCCGGCCGTAACAAACAGTAGTGGTAACACCAGCAGGAATCCGAGACCGATAACCGTGCTGGCCGCCCGGGAGAGCTCCAGATGCAGGTCGGGGGCGGTGCGTGCCGGGATGTCCAGCAGTTGCTCGTCGCTACTCAGCCAGCGTATCAGGTTGAGACCCAGGTTCATGTTGCCGCCGTTGCCCAGGTAGCTGTTGGCCAGAAAGTCGCCATCGCCGATGACCATGACATTCTGCATATCATGTTGCAGCTTGCGACTGAAGGCGATTCCAATATTGAGTGGACCTGCGATCTCTCCCTGCTCTTGGTTGCGTGCGACCTCACCCTGGATCGGGCCGGTCTCATTCCAGGAGCCGCCCAGAGTGCTGAGCAGGGGAGTGGAGTCCCACCCGGTATCACCCACCGCCTCGATTGCGGCGGCATGGGGGAATACCGAAATGAGTTTGAAGTTGGCTGTGGCCCGGTGTTTTGGATAGCGTGTCACCAGTGCCATGGTAGGATCTGGCAGACGCATGGAGGCGGAATTAGCATCCACTATGGTTCCTGGCAGGATGAGTAGTCCCAGCATCTTCTTTAGTCGGTCCAGGCCGTGCAGAGATTCTGGCTCCAGCAGCCACAGGAGATTTCCCCCAGCCTCCAGGTAGCGTTGTATGCTCGCTACCTCCTGTGGCAGGTAGTTCACCTGGGGGCTGGCAATGATCAGTAGCGACAGGTTCTGTGGGAGCTCGGCCGTGGTGGCCAGGTTGAGGTGGCGCAGCTTATAACCCTTGCGTTGCAGCTCATCCCCAAAGCCCCCAATATCATGGTTGGCGCGTCCATCTGCTCGTCTCTCACCGTGACCCTCGATGATGCCGATCCAGCGCTCTGCCCCCTGCATAAGCTGCTGGATGGTATTGCTTAGAACCTCTTCGTTTATAGTACTGAGATTCTCCGCCCGGCCCTGATATTCCAGGCGTAGTTCCCCCATCACCTTGATTCCAAGCTGGCGCACCAGTTCCGGTTGCCGGTCTGGATTCACGAAGCTGAACTGGATGTCCGGGCGGTAGCGTTGGTAGCGCTCGATGATGGAGCTGATTTGGCGTCTGAGCTCTGGTGATTCTGGAGCAAAGGAGGTGATATGTAGTGGTTCCTGTAGACGTGACAGTAGCTCTTGGCTGGTATGGGAGAGGCTGTTACGTCCACCCGCTGACCAGTCCCAGAGCTGGACATGATGATTGCTCAGCCAGCCGGCAAGCCCCACCGCCACCGTCAACAGCAGGTAGAACAGCAGCTGGTTCAGGTTAGTCATAAGCTTCCGGGGGCGATTCATATGTACCCCCTCAACCCTGAGTGCGGCGACTATCCAGTCGTCGTATGCTAAGTGCTAGAAAGCTAATGCTCAGCAGTAGAAAATAGGCCAGGTCTGCGCTGCTGACCAGGCCAGAAAACATATTCTGTAGATGGCTGATGGGGGAGATCCAGGCAAATAGGGCGCTGCTGTGCCCCCCGGAGCCGGAGGCCATATTTATGATCCAGAGAAATAGTAATAGGCCGTAGGTTCCGGTGGCGGCCACCGTGGGTCGGGAGGTGATGCTGGAGAAGAACAGCCCGATGGCGGCAAACCCTGCCAGGGCTAGCTCCAGCCCCAGCAGACCGGCGCTTAGTTTTCCCAGATCAAGGGTGCCACCCAGGAGCAGGGAGAGGGGCATGGCTGCCGTCACGACCAGTAGTATGGATAGAAATATGATCAGGGCCAGATATTTACCTAGTACTATGGCGGTCATGGAGACCGGTGCCGATAGCAGTAGGCTGAAGGTGCCGCTGCGGTACTCGTCGCTGAACAGACGCATGCTCATCAGTGGGATCAGGAACATGATGATGAGTGATGCAGTGTTGAGCAGTGGGGTAGCTACCAGGTCGGTAATGCCTGGAGCTGTTGCCAGTTTGGCCAGACGGGGTTGGATCTGGATGAACTCCTCCACCTGCACCAGGAAGATCCAGGCCAGGATGAATTGCACCACTGCCAGCAGGGTCCAGGCTAGTGGGGAGCGGAATATACTCCTTAGTTCACGCAGGGCTATGGCCAGCATGCTTAGCCCTCCTCGTCCATGGTGAGGCGGGCGAACACCTGTTCCAGGGTGTGTCGCTCGGGTGTAAATTCACTCAGTCCCCAGCCTTTGGCTACCAGTTGCTCGGATATCTCCGATAGTGGCAGCCCATCTTTCAGTTCTGCCCGGTAGTGTCCATCGGGCAGTGTTTCTACTGTGGCAACTCCAGGTATTGTGCTGATCTCATCCACCATTGGTGTCTGCTCAAGCTGAAACAGTAGACTGGATGGTGCGCTGTCGGTGATATTGCTCATGCTGTCACTGAAGATGACCCGCCCTTTATTCATTACCATGACCCGGCTGCAGATGGACTGTACCTCGGGTAGGATATGGGTGGAGAGGATTACCCCATGTTCATCCCCCAGTTCTCGGATCAGATCTCTTATCTCCATGATCTGGTTGGGGTCCAGTCCGCTGGTAGGTTCATCCAGGATGATGATGTCTGGTTGGTGGATAATGGCCTGGGCGATGCCTACACGCTGTTGGTAACCCTTGGATAGATTGCCTATGAGGCGTCGCTGCATATCCTTAAGGCCGCATTTTTCCATGGCTTCATTTATGGTAGCTATGATTTTTGGGCGTGGGATTTGATGCAGATGGGCGCAGAAATCCAGATACTCCCCGATGGTCATGTCGCGGTAGAGTGGGGGTTGTTCTGGAAGGTATCCCAGGCTGGCCTTGGCCTGTAGCGGCTGCCGGTGCAGATCAACCCCATTTAACTGCACGCTGCCACTTGTGGGTGCAGTGTTGCCGCTGATTATGCGCATGCTGGTGGATTTGCCAGCACCATTGGGACCCAGCAGGCCTAGGATCTCACCGCGCTGTAGTTCCAGGGAGAGATCCTGAACGGCGTGAAATGATCCATAGTAGTGATTGAGGTTGCTGGTGGTTATCAGGGCATTCATTGGCGTAGTGTACGTTACAGGATGCACAATACCATGACTTTTTTCCAAACAAGTCTCTGATTTTGGATGTGATTGCCGGTTCTCAGGTTGCCGGTTAACTCTCTTCGCCAAACCGATCGTTTACCAGTTCTTCCAATGCGGCTATTGCCTGTTTCTCATCGGCACCATCGGCAATGAGTGTGAGGGTT
>JAAGZL010000830.1 GCA_024206335.1 Gammaproteobacteria bacterium | reverse complement strand
TACTAGTAGTTACGATTAGTTACTATCCTATACTACTACTATCCTATTCTATCCTATCCTATACTATCCTATACTTATACTATCCTATCCTATACTAATACTATCCTATCCTATACTAATAGTTACTATCCTATCCTATCCTATCCTATACTAATACTATCCTTTTCTTTCTAATGCTACGGGGTACTATCCTATACAAATACTATCCTATACTAATACTATCATATACTATCATATACTAATACTATCCTATCCTATCCTATACTAATAATAGTTACTAATAGTTACTATCCTATCCTATCCTATACTATCCTATACTATCCTATACTAATACTATCCTATCCTATCCTATACTATCCTATCCTATACTATCCTATACTAATAGTTACTATCCTATACTATCCTATACTATCCTATACTATCCTATACTAATACTATCCTATCCTATCCTATACTAATAATAGTTACTATCCTATACTAATAGTTACTAATACTATCCTATCC
>JAAGZL010000829.1 GCA_024206335.1 Gammaproteobacteria bacterium | reverse complement strand
TAGGCCTGGATAAGCGCAACGTTCCAGGCAAAACACCAACTACCCAATCGAAAGCTGCCAGAAACGCTACCGCTTATTCTGGCCTACGGTTAGGACAAACATGCGTTCCATGATAAAAAAGCAGGTAGGCCTGGATAAGCACCACGTTCCAGGCAAAACACCAATCATCCACCAGCAAGACATTGAAAAAAGTGGTAACTGACAGAATTAGAAGATGAAAAAACCCCTCGCGCTAATTGTTGACGATGAACCGGATATCAGGGAACTTCTTGAAATCACCCTTACCCGTATGGGGGTGGATACCTGTTCCGCATCAGATCTGAAACAGGCGCATGATTACCTGAACCAACAAACATTTGACCTATGCCTTACCGACATGCGACTCCCGGATGGCAATGGTATAGACCTGGTACGCAAGATCGGAACTGAATATCCGCAACTGCCGGTAGCAATGATCACGGCCCACGGCAATATGGAGAGCGCCATTGAGGCCCTCAAGGCCGGGGCCTTTGATTTCGTTTCCAAACCGGTAGATCTAAAGATGCTACGCCGTCTGGTAGAGACCGCCCTGCGACTGAATAGCAAACAGCAAACAGCAGATGACCAGGAAGATAATGCCCATCCCGCCGCCACCATACTCCTGGGTAAATCTGCTGCGATAGAGTCTATCCGCAATATGACCATAAAGCTGGCCCGCAACCAGGCACCGGTATATATCAGCGGCGAGTCAGGCACCGGCAAGGAGCTGGCAGCCCGACTGATACACCAGCAAGGCCCCAGATCCAAACAGGCCTTTGTGGCGGTAAACTGCGGCGCCATACCACAGGAGTTGATGGAGAGTGAATTCTTCGGGCACAAAAAAGGCAGTTTTACCGGGGCGGTCACAGACAAGGACGGGCTATTCCAGGCCGCTGATGGCGGCACCCTGTTTCTGGATGAGGTAGCTGACCTGCCACTTCCCATGCAGGTAAAGCTGCTGCGCGCCATCCAGGAGAAGAGCGTACGTCCCATTGGGGGACATGAGGAGATACAGGTGGATGTGCGTATCATCAGCGCCACCCACCAGGACCTGGCCCAGATGGTGGAGGAGAAGGAGTTTCGCCAGGACCTGTTCTATCGCATCAATGTAATTGAACTACATATCCCCCCCCTGCGCGAACGGCAGGAAGACATTCCGCTGCTGGTAAAGAGCATCCTCACCAGACTTGCTGAGGAGAACGCCACATCTGAACCAAAAATCGGGAGAAATGCACTAAAGAAGCTCTACAGCCACCCATTCCCAGGGAATGTGCGACAGCTAGAAAACACCCTGGAGCGGGCATTGACCATGTGTGATGATGGGGCTATTGGCCTGGAACACCTGAACCTGCCAGAGCCGCCTCCTATGCAGCTTGAAATGGGTGAAAACCAACCACTGGAAGAGTACATGGAACAGATTGAACGCCAGGCCATCACCCGCGCACTGGAGGAGACACGCTGGAATCGTACTGCAGCTGCAAAAAAACTGGGGCTGAGCTTCCGCGCCCTGCGCTACCGGCTAAGCAAGCTTGGTATTGAGTAGCATCACAAGACAGATCTCACTCCCCGCACAGTCAATGTGACATTTTTTGTCACCTAATGCTTTTTTTTACCTTATCCGATCCAATGACCACATCAAATACTAATGTAGCAGGCAGTGCAAATCTATACAGTACAGATTATTACAAACATGTAACACATTGTATTTACTGCTGTTTTCAATAATGATGTCCATCAAAACCTCAAGTTGGCATAGTTACTGCTCCCCTTATGCATTAAGAGTGAATAAACACCCGAGTATCGGTCCCAGAGAAACCGGGACTTAACCAGCGACATCAGAGACACAAATTAATCATTACCCATATCAGGAGATAGACATGAAAAAAATCCAACAAGGCTTCACACT
>JAAGZL010000828.1 GCA_024206335.1 Gammaproteobacteria bacterium | reverse complement strand
CGAAGGCCTTTACCTCACCACCAATCGCCTCTGCCATAACCTTGGTCAGTGCCGCGGTAAGCGTGGTCTTACCATGGTCTACGTGACCAATCGTACCAACATTTACATGCGGTTTTGTACGTTCGAATTTTTCCTTGGACACTGTTAACTACCCCTGGATTAGATTACTGTTTCTTAATAATTGCTTCGGCGATACTCGCCGGCACTTCATTATACTTTACAAATTCCATACTGTAGGTCGCACGACCCTGGGTGGCAGAACGCAGATCAGTTGCATAACCGAACATCTGGGAGAGGGGCACCTCTGCCTTGATCTGCTTACCGGAAGAAGAATCTTCCATACCCTGCACCATGCCGCGACGACTGTTGATATCGCCCATGACATCGCCCATGTACTCTTCCGGAGTAACCACCTCAACCTTCATGATCGGCTCCAGCAGTACTGGCCTAGCCTTGGCCGCACCCTCTTTGAAGCACATGGAACCGGCGATCTTGAACGCCATTTCATTGGAGTCAACATCGTGATAGGAGCCGTCATATAGCGCCACCTTGACATCAACTACCGGGAATCCGGCAATCACGCCGTTCTTCATCTGCTCTTCAACGCCTTTCTGAACAGATGAGATGTACTCTTTAGGGATGGCACCACCAACGATCTCGTTGCTGAACTCAAAACCATCTCCAGCCTCTTGCGGTTCGATCCGCAGGTATACATGACCATACTGACCACGACCACCGGACTGACGCACAAACTTACCTTCCTGCTCGACACTCTTACGGATCGTCTCGCGATAGCTGACCTGCGGAGCACCAACGTTGGCCTCAACATCAAACTCGCGACGCATACGGTCGACGATGATATCCAGGTGCAGCTCACCCATACCGGAGATAATGGTCTGACCAGACTCTTCATCGGTATGCACACGAAAGGAGGGATCCTCCTGGGCCAGCTTGCCCAGCGCAACGCCCATCTTCTCCTGGTCTGACTTTGTCTTCGGCTCCACCGCAACCGAGATAACCGGTTCCGGGAACTCCATACGCTCCAGAGTGATAATGTCACTCATGGCACACAGAGTTTCACCGGTAGTGACCTGCTTCAGGCCTACAGCCGCTGCGATATCACCAGCACGCACTTCCTTGATCTCTTCCCGGTTATTGGAGTGCATCTGCAAGATACGCCCGATGCGCTCACGCTTGCCCTTCACTGGGTTGTAAACGGTATCGCCGGATTTCAGCACACCAGAGTAAACCCGAAAGAAGGTCAGGGTACCAACATAAGGGTCGGTAGCAATCTTGAAGGCAAGAGCAGCGAACGGCTCGTCGTCATTGGAAGGACGGGTCGCCACTGTCTCAGCGGCATCATCCAGAATACCAGTAATTGCCGGCACATCTAATGGGGAAGGCATATAATCGATCAGGGCATCCAACATCGCCTGAACCCCCTTGTTCTTGAACGCCGAACCGCACATTATAGGTACGATCTCATTGTTCAGCGTGCGGGCTCGCAGACCCAGCTTGATCTCTTCAACGGAGAGTTCACCATCTTCCAGGTACTTCTCCATTAGTTCTTCGTTGGCCTCGGCCGCAGCCTCAACCATATGCTCACGCCACTCATTGCACAGATCAACCAGATCGGCTGGGATCTCCTGCTCCTCGTGAGCCATGCCCATATTCTCTTCTTCCCAGATGATCGCCTTCATCTTTACCAGGTCAACCAGACCAGCAAAGTTCTCTTCGGCACCAATGGGTATCTGAATCGGGACTGCGTTACTGCCTAGCCGCTCTTTGACCTGCCCTACCACCTTCAAGAAGTTTGCACCCATGCGATCCATCTTATTGACAAACGCAACGCGTGGAACTTCATATTTATTGGCCTGACGCCAAACCGTCTCGGACTGCGGCTCGACACCACCCACCGCACAAAAGACCGCGCAGGCGCCATCAAGAACACGCAGCGAACGCTCAACCTCAATAGTGAAGTCAACGTGCCCCGGGGTATCAATGATGTTAACACGGTGCTCTGGGAACTGGTTATCCATGCCACTCCAGAAACAGGTGGTAGCAGCAGAGGTAATGGTAATACCGCGCTCCTGCTCCTGCTCCATCCAGTCCATGGTTGCGGCACCGTCATGTACCTCGCCAATCTTATGCGAGATACCGGTGTAATAGAGAATGCGTTCAGTGGTAGTTGTCTTACCGGCGTCAATATGCGCCATGATGCCGACATTACGATACCGCTCGATAGGTGTGCTACGTGCCACGTCTAAATCCCGTCCAGAATGTTAAAGAGCAAAAAAAAATTAAATCACTAACACCGCAATGCGGCTATTACCAACGATAGTGTGAGAACGCCTTATTGGCATCTGCCATACGATGGGTATCCTCACGCTTCTTAACCGCAGTGCCGCGCTCCTGAGAAGCATCCAACAGCTCACCACCCAGACGCAGAGCCATAGATTTTTCACTACGCTTGCGTGAAGCATCGATCAACCAGCGCATGGCCAGAGTATTTCTACGCACTGGACGCACCTCAACCGGAACCTGATAGGTGGCGCCACCGACACGACGGGACTTCACCTCAACTACCGGACGCACATTTTCCAGCGCCTTCTCCAGCGTTCCCATGGGATCGCTTTCGCCGCGCTGAACAATATAATCCAGAGCGCCGTATATAATTCTTTCAGCCACGGATTTCTTACCACTGACCATTACCATGTTCATAAACTTTGTCAGCAACTCACTCCCAAACTTTGGATCAGGGAGGATTTCGCGTTTGGCTACAACTCTTCTTCTAGGCATGACTTCTACTCAGTCCTGTTTAATGCTGACAATCAGCTCTTCGGGCGCTTGGCGCCATACTTGGAACGACCCTTACGACGACTCTCGACACCAGAGGTATCCAGACTGCCGCGCACCGTGTGATAGCGCACACCAGGAAGATCCTTAACACGGCCGCCACGAATCAGCACTACCGAGTGCTCCTGCAGGTTATGACCCTCACCGCCTATATAGGAGGTAACTTCATAGCCGTTGGTCAGGCGTACACGAGCAACCTTACGCAGTGCCGAGTTGGGCTTTTTTGGTGTGGTGGTATATACACGCGTGCATACGCCACGCTTCTGCGGGCTGGCCTCAAGGGCCGGCACGTTGCTTTTTTCTACCTTGCGCTTGCGTGGCTTGCGCACCAACTGATTGATTGTTGCCATCTATTTCCGTCTCCAGGGACCGACAAAGGCCCCTCCTACGTCTAGATAAAGCGAGCAAACGGCCCTGCCCTACCCGCTATACGCGTGGGAGCACCGATTGCAAGCGATAACCCTGCACCAGGCCAAAAAACCCCTGGTAATAAAATTAATTTATAAGCCAGCAACCGGCTAAGGCTGCCAAACTAAAGAGGGCGCATTCTACGCACCGAACATACGGCTGTCAACAGAATTAGCCACATGATAAGGAAAGAGCCCTGCGATAAATCCATGTATGTAGATACATCGCTCTTTCCAGCAGATACAGGGCATATTCCTTACGCCCTGTATCTGATTGGAAAATTAACTATCAGCGGTATTCAGGGCCTGCTTAATGGCCTCTTCCACCTCGTCAACTCCCATATCCACCTTGGCATCTGCAATCTCTGCTTCCAGCTCTTCGTCACGACGTCTACGCCGCTCCAGGTGATGTCTCAGCCCGGTTCCAGCAGGAATAAGGCGACCAACGATAACGTTCTCCTTAAGTCCATTCAGGGTGTCACCAGAGCCACGAACCGCAGCTTCAGTAAGGACCCTGGTAGTCTCTTGGAAGGAGGCTGCGGATATAAACGACTCGGTCGCAAGTGATGCCTTGGTAATACCCAGCAGGATCGGTTCAAATGTGGCCGCATGCTTTCCTGCAGCCACCATCTTATCGTTGACATCAAGGATCTTGGAACGCTCCACCTGTTCACCGCGCAGCAGTTTGGTATCGCCTGGATTGGTTACCTCAACCTTGCGCAGCATCTGGCGAATGATCACCTCGATATGCTTGTCATTGATCTTAACACCCTGCAGACGGTAGACGTCCTGGATCTCCTTCACCAGGTAGTCGGCCAGGGCGGTAACACCCTTCAGACGAACAATATCGTGTGGAGTCAATTCGCCATCGGCGATCACCTCACCACGCTCCACGTGCTCACCTTCAAACACATTCACATGCCGCCACTTCGGAATCAGCTCCACATGTTGCTCACCATCCGGATCGGTGATGATAAGGCGCTGCTTACCCTTGGTGTCTTTACCAAAGCTGACCGTACCGGTTGCCTCCGCCATGATGGCCGGATCCTTCGGCTTACGCGCCTCGAACAGATCAGCTACCCGTGGCAGACCACCCGTAATATCACGGGTCTTGGACGACTCCTGGGGGATACGCGCCAGCACATCACCCACATTCACATTCGCCCCATCGGTTACGCTTACCACCGCACCTGCGGAAAGAAAGTAGTGCGCCGGGATGTCTGTACCTGCAATATTCAGGTCCTTACCAGCCGCATCCACCAGCTTAACCATGGGACGCATATCCTTGCCTGCGCTGGGTCGCTGCTTGGGATCTATGATCACCAGCGAGGATAGCCCGGTAACGTCATCCACCTGACTATCTACAGTCACACCATTAATTGCATCCACATACTCCAGCTTACCAGCTACCTCGGTAATGATTGGATGGGTATGCGGATCCCAGTTGGCCACCATCTGACCACCTTCCACCAGATCACCGTCCTGCGCCGTGATGGTGGCGCCATATGGAACCTTGTAGCGCTCACGCTCACGCCCTACGTCATCTACCAGGGTCAGTTCACCGGAACGGGACACGGCCACCAGGTTATTGGCCTGGTTTTTCACCGTCTTCATGTTATGCAAACGGATGATACCTGAGGCCTTTATGTCGATACTGTTGACGGCTGCGGCACGGGATGCGGCACCACCGATATGGAAGGTACGCATGGTAAGCTGGGTACCCGGCTCACCAATGGACTGGGCGGCGATAACACCGACAGCCTCGCCCTTATTCACCCGGTGACCCCGCGCCAAATCACGTCCGTAACACTGCTTGCAGACACCAACCCGGGCAGCACAGGTAATGGCGGAACGCACATAAACCTGATCAATACCTTCACTCTCGAGCAGATCCACCCCTGCTTCATCCAACAGGGTGCCGACCTCACAAATAACCTCGTCGCTGCCAGACCTGCAGATGTCTCTGGCTACTACCCGACCCAGAATACGCTCACGCAGCGGCTCCACAACATCACCACCCTCAATGATGGGATGCATATACAGGCCTTGGTCGGTACCACAATCGTCTTCCAGTACCACCATATCCTGCGCCACATCAACCAGACGCCTGGTGAGGTAACCTGAGTTGGCGGTCTTCAATGCCGTATCGGCCAAACCCTTACGGGCACCATGGGTAGAGATAAAGTACTGCAGAACATCCAGACCCTCACGGAAGTTTGCGGTGATGGGTGTTTCAATAATGGAACCATCCGGCTTGGCCATCAAGCCACGCATACCGGCCAACTGACGAATCTGGGCGGCTGAGCCACGGGCACCGGAGTCCGCCATCATATAGATGGAGTTAAAGGAGTCCTGCTCTACCTCCTTGCCCTCACGGTCAACCACAATATCCTTACCCAGCTTGTTCATCATGGCCTTGGCAACCTGGTCATTAGTGTGGGACCAGATATCAACCACCTTGTTGTAACGTTCACCATTGGTTACCAAACCGGAGGCATACTGATGCTCGATCTCCTTAACCTCTTTCTCTGCAGCGGAGAGGATGCCCTCCTTCTCCTCAGGTATGGTCATATCGTTCATACCGATGGAGACGCCAGACTTGGTGGCATACCTGAAGCCCATGTACATGAGCTGATCGGCAAACACCACCGTCTCTTTCAGACCGACACGGCGATAACAGATGTTGACCAGGTTGGATATAGAACGTTTATCCATGGGCTTGTTGACCAGGTCAAATGGCAGCCCTTCCGGCAGAATCTCTGATAACAGGGCACGACCTGCGGTGGTCTCAAACCGGACCAAAGATACAACCTTCTCTCCGGCATCATCACGGGAGGTCTGATTTATCCGCACCTTGATCTGCGCATGCACAGAGACGTGTCCAGCCGAATAGGCGCGATGCACCTCAGACACGTTGCTAAACAGCATGCCCTCACCCTTGGCGCCTATGGACTCTCTGGTCATGAAATAGAGGCCCAACACCACGTCCTGGGAAGGAACGATGATGGGCTCACCATTGGCTGGCGACAGGATGTTGTTGGTGGACATCATCAGAGTGCGCGCTTCCAACTGAGCCTCAATGGAGAGCGGTACGTGCACGGCCATCTGGTCGCCGTCAAAGTCGGCGTTAAAGGCGGTACACACCAGCGGATGCAGCTGAATGGCCTTGCCTTCGATCAGTACCGGCTCGAATGCCTGGATGCCCAGACGATGCAGGGTTGGCGCACGGTTAAGCATGATCGGGTGTTCGCGGATAACCTCTTCCAGGATATCCCACACCTCGGGGCTGCCGCGTTCCACCAGCTTCTTGGCCGCCTTGATGGTAGTAGCCAGACCGCGGAACTGCAGTTTGGAGAAGATAAATGGCTTGAACAGCTCCAGGGCCATGCGCTTGGGCAGGCCGCACTGGTGCAGTTTCAGGGTTGGGCCAACCACGATTACCGAACGCCCCGAGTAGTCGACACGCTTACCCAGGAGGTTCTGACGGAAGCGGCCCTGCTTACCCTTGATCATATCGGCCAGGGACTTCAGAGGACGTTTATTGGTGCCGGTGATGGCACGCCCACGACGACCGTTATCCAGCAGTGCATCCACCGACTCCTGCAGCATACGCTTCTCGTTGCGCACTATGATATCCGGCGCATTCAGATCCAGCAGTCGCTTGAGACGATTGTTACGGTTAATCACGCGGCGATAGAGATCGTTCAGATCTGAGGTAGCAAAACGCCCACCATCCAGCGGCACCAGCGGACGCAACTCAGGCGGCAGCACCGGCAGCACGGTCATCACCATCCACTCTGGACGGTTGCCGGACTCACTCAACGATTCAACCAGCTTCAGCCGCTTGGTAAGCTTTTTAAGCTTGGTCTCAGACTTGGTGGCGAGGAGCTCCTCGCGCAGGCGCTCAACCTCTTGCGGGAGATTGATAGTGCGCAGCAGGTCATACACCGCTTCTGCGCCCATCTTGGCCTCGAACTCATCACCGTTCTCTTCCACCGCCTCCAGGTACTGATCATCATTCAACAGCTGACCACGTTCCAGCGGGGTCATTCCCGGATCAACCACCACAAATGATTCAAAATAGAGTACCCGTTCGATATCACGCAGGGTCATATCCAACAGTAGACCGATACGCGAAGGCAGGGACTTTAGGAACCAGATATGGGCAACCGGGCTGGCCAGTTCAATATGGCCCATACGCTCGCGCCGTACCTTGGAAAGGGTTACCTCAACCCCGCACTTCTCACACACCACACCACGATGCTTGAGGCGTTTGTATTTTCCGCACAGGCATTCGTAGTCGCTAACCGGGCCAAATATCTTGGCGCAGAAAAGTCCTTCCCGTTCTGGCTTGAAGGTACGGTAATTGATGGTCTCAGGTTTTTTCACCTCGCCAAAAGACCAGGAACGGATCATGCCTGGTGAAGTCAAACCGATTCGGATTGAATCAAAATCCTCGGTTTGGTCCTGCTGCTTCAGAATTTTAAGTAGATCTTTCAAGATCGCATCTCCTGCATTCAGATTTCGGTTGGTATCGCCTTAAACAACACGAAACCTCTATTCCCGTTCCAATTCAATATTAATACCCAGTGAACGAATCTCTTTCACCAGCACATTAAACGATTCCGGCATTCCAGCTTCCATATGGTGAGAGCCGTCTACGATGTTTTTATACATGCGGGTACGTCCGGTCACATCATCCGACTTGACCGTGAGCATCTCCTGCAGAGTATAGGCAGCACCATAGGCCTCCAGGGCCCAGACCTCCATCTCACCAAAGCGCTGACCACCAAACTGCGCCTTACCACCCAACGGCTGTTGCGTTACCAGACTGTATGGGCCGGTGGAACGCGCATGCATCTTGTCATCAACCAGATGATTCAGCTTCAGCATATACATGTAGCCAACGGTAACCGGACGATCAAAGGCGTCGCCGGTACGGCCATCATACAAGGTGCACTGCCCGGTCTCTGACAGATCGGCAAGGGCCAGCATGCCCTTGATCTCCGCCTCAGAGGCCCCATCAAATACCTGGGTGCCCATGGGTACACCGCGCCTGAGATTCTTTGCCAGTTCAATGATCTGATGATCTGAGAATGACTTGAGATCCTCTTGCTTACCGCTGGTGTTATAGATCTTATCCAGGAATTTGCGCAGCTCCGCAATCTTGGATTGGGCCTCAAGCATCTGTCCAATCTTCAGACCCAGGCCATGGGCGGCCAGACCCAGATGTGCCTCCAGCACCTGACCCACGTTCATACGTGAAGGTACGCCCAGCGGGTTAAGCACAATATCCACCGGCTCACCATTGGCATCCACCGGCATATCCTCAACCGGCACGATGGAAGAGATAACACCCTTGTTACCGTGGCGACCAGCCATCTTGTCACCTGGCTGGATACGACGCTTCACCGCCACATAGACCTTAACCATTTTCAGCACGCCTGGTGCCAGGTCATCACCTGTGGTCAGCTTGCGCTTTTTGTCTTCGAATTTCTCACGGAACTCTTCCCGCTGCTCCTTGATCTGGGTGGCAATGGCCTCCAGACTGCTTGCAGCCTCGTCGTTCCGCAGCCGGATCTCCAGCCACCGGTCTATCTCCAACTCGGTGAGATAGGCCTTGGTGATCTTGGCACCAGCGGCCAGATTGTTTGGACCACCATCCGCCAACTTATTAAGCAGCAGTTTTTCCACACGCTGGAAGGTGTCCCCTTCCATAATGCGCAGCTGGTCATCCAGGTCCTTGCGCACCCGATCCAGCTCTGCTGACTCAATCTGCAAGGCGCGGGGGTCTTTTTCCACTCCATCACGGGTGAAGATCTGTACATCGATAACCGTACCGGCCATGCCGGAACGTACCCGCTGTGAGGTGTCCTTCACATCTGCGGCCTTCTCACCAAAGATGGCGCGCAGCAACTTCTCTTCCGGAGTAAGCTGGGTTTCACCCTTGGGCGTCACCTTGCCAACCAGGATGTCTCCCTCTTTGACCTCAGCACCAATATAGACCACACCGGATTCATCCAGCTTGGCCAGCGCCGATTCACCAACGTTAGGTATATCTCCGGTAATCTCCTCCGGCCCCAGCTTGGTATCACGCGCCACACAGGTAAGCTCTTCCACGTGGATGGTGGTGAAGCGATCCTCTTTCACCACGCGCTCGGATACAAGGATAGAATCCTCGAAGTTGTAACCATTCCACGGCATAAATGCCACGCGCATGTTCTGACCCAAGGCCAGCTCACCCATATCGGTGGAAGGACCGTCGGCCATCACATCGCCACGTGTAATCAGGTCGCCAGTGGTTACCAGGGGACGCTGGTTGATACAGGTGTTCTGATTGGAACGGGTATATTTGATCAGGTTGTAGATATCAACACCTGGTTCACCGGCGATGGTCTCATCGTCGTTAACCCGCACCACGATACGGCTGGCGTCTACAAATTCCACCGCGCCACCACGTTTTGCCACCACGGTTACACCAGAGTCAATGGCTACATTGCGCTCCATGCCGGTTCCAACCAGCGGCTTTTCAGCCCGCAGGGTAGGTACCGCCTGGCGCTGCATGTTGGAGCCCATCAGCGCACGGTTGGCGTCATCATGCTCCAGGAATGGAATCAGCGATGCGGCCACCGAAACGATCTGTTTGGAAGATACATCTACATACTCAATCTTCTCTGGGATTGAGAGGGTAAATTCATTCTGATGCCGGCAGGAGACCAGCTCATCGGTAAGCTTGCCCTTGGCGTCCATACCGGTGTTGGCCTGGGCGATAACGTAGCGCCCCTCTTCGATAGCCGACAGGTAGTGGATATCGTTGGTTACCTTACCCTTTACCACCTTGCGATATGGTGTCTCCAGAAAACCGTAGTCATTGGTCCTGGAATAGACGGCCAATGAGTTGATCAGACCGATGTTTGGTCCTTCCGGGGTCTCAATGGGACAGACGCGACCATAGTGGGTCGGATGTACATCACGCACTTCAAAACCGGCACGCTCACGCGCCAGACCACCAGGGCCGAGGGCCGAAACGCGGCGCTTATGAGTAATCTCAGAGAGTGGGTTGTTTTGATCCATAAACTGGGACAACTGACTGGAACCAAAAAACTCCTTGATTGCAGCAGATACCGGCTTGGCATTGATCATCTCCTGAGGCATCAGGCCTTCGGCCTCCGCCAGGGTCAGACGTTCCTTCACCGCACGCTCCACCCTGACCAGGCCGATACGGAACTGGTTTTCCGCCATCTCACCCACACAGCGGATGCGGCGGTTACCCAGGTGGTCGATATCATCTACCACGCCGTGTCCGTTGCGGATACTGATCAGTTCTCTCAGTACATCCACTACATCCTCTTTAGACAGGATGCCTTCGCCTTCCACCTCATCACGAGCCAGACGACGATTGAATTTCATACGCCCAACCGCAGACAGATCGTAGCGGTCGGAGCTAAAAAACAGGTTCTTGAACAGATTTTGCGCCGAATCCTTGGTGGGCGGCTCACCTGGACGCATCATACGATAGATCTCCACCTGCGCTTCGAGAGCATTTGTGGTGGAATCAATACGCAGGGTGGTGGAGATAAATGCACCTTGGTCCAGATCGTTGGTGAACAGGGTTTCAATCTTCTTCACACCCTTTTCCAGCAACAGCTCCAGCAACTCTTCGGTGATCTCATCATTGGCATTTGCCAATATCTCACCACTCTCTTTGTCAACAATGGTCTTGGCAATGGCCTTGCCGTAGAGAAAATCAAACGGCGCTTCAATGGATTTAACACCGGCATCCTGCAATTTTTTGATGTGGCGCTGGGTTATACGGCGACCCGTTTCAATTACCACAGTACGCTTGACCTTCACATCGAAGGTAGCGGTCTCACCGCGTAGGCGCTCCGGGACCAGATCAAGCTTGGCTGCGCTCTTGGTCAGAGTAATGCTGTCGGTGTCGAAAAACATATCCAGGATCTGCTCGGTATCATAACCAAGCGCTCGCAGGATGATGGTCGCCGGCAGTTTGCGGCGACGATCGATACGGACAAATACGTTATCCTTGGGGTCAAATTCAAAATCCAGCCAGGAACCACGATACGGGATCACGCGTGCGGAAAACAGCAGCTTTCCTGAAGAGTGAGTTTTACCCTTGTCATGATCAAAGAACACACCAGGCGAGCGGTGCAACTGGGAGACAATTACCCGCTCAGTACCATTGATAACAAAAGTGCCGTTATCGGTCATGAGTGGCAGTTCGCCCATATAGACTTCCTGCTCCCGGATATCCTTCACTACCTTGGTATCTCCAGGCGCCTCCTTGTCGTAGATCACCAGGCGCACCAGAACCCGTAACGGGGCCGCATAGGTGGTACCGCGCAGATGGCATTCACGCACATCAAACTGGGGTTCACCCAGACGGTAACTCACATATTCAAGTGCTGCGTTGCCAGAGTAGCTGACAATCGGGAATACGGACTTGAATGCCGCGTTCAGGCCGACATCAGACCGATCTCCTACAGCTACACCGTCTTGCAAAAAAGTACGGTATGAATCGATCTGAGTCGCGAGAAGATAAGGCACTTCCAGGATACTCGGACGTTTTCCGAAATCCTTACGAATGCGTTTTCTCTCAGTGAAAGAATAGGCCATATTGCCGTCCCTCGGATTTTATGAACTTCAAGTCAGGATCCCAGCCAGCCAATGCATGAGATCCAAATATAAAACTGTTTTTTTTGGCAATACCACAAAATCGGCACTGTCCATACGCGGCCCAAACGACCACAAGCGGGAAAAGGCCGGCAGCTAAACGCCACCAGCCTTAAACCACTTAAAACTCGTGAGTATGTAGAATCAAAAATTACTTGATCTCTGCAGTACCACCAGCCTCTTCCAACTGCTTCTTAACATCTTCTGCTTCGTCCTTGGATACAGCTTCCTTAATGCTGGCAGGCGCGCCTTCAACAGCATCTTTGGCCTCTTTCAGGCCCAGACCGGTGATAGCACGTACTGCCTTAATGACGCCAACCTTGGCGGAACCGAATGAGGTAAGAACCACATCAAACTCGGTCTGTTCTTCTGCAGCAGCGGCTTCACCACCACCAGCTGCTGGTGCGGCGGCTACAGCAGCGGCTGCAGTTACACCAAACTTCTCTTCCATCGCTTCGATCAACTCCACGACGTCCATCACGGTCATGCCAGCGATAGCTTCTAAAATATCGTCTTTGGATACGGCCATTTTAAAACTCCTGAATATCTGTAACTTAGTACAAGACTAAAATTGGGTAAAAAACAAAAACTCTTAAGCTGCTTCTTTCGCATCTCGGACTGCAGCAACGGTACGTACCAACTTGCCTGGAACCTCGTTCATGGTCCGAGCAAGTTTCTCTACCGGTGCCTTCATGACTGCCATCAACATGCTGATCGCCTGATCGTAAGTTGGCATCTTTGCCAGGGTATCAACGTCGGAAGCTGCCAGCAGCTTACCTCCAATTGAAACCAGTTTTACGACCAGTTTGTCATGCTCCTTAGAGAAGTCTTTAATCACGCGAGCGGCAGAACCTGGATCTTCCTGCGAAAAGGCAAGAACAAGCTGACCTGTCAGCCCTTCTGCCATGCAGGCGAAATCCGTACCCTCGAATGCTCTCCGGGCAAGCGTATTTTTAACCACACGGATAAAGACGCCAGACTCACGTGCCTTGGCACGCAACTCGGTCATCTCTCCCACGGTCAAACCGCTATACTCGGCAGCAATCGCAGAGTAGGCACTACCGGCCACTTCAGCGATTTCAGCAACGACTGCTTTTTTCTGCTCAAGATCGAGTGGCACTCGTCACCTCCTGACTACGGCGGAACGAAACATCCGTTCCTACTTAAAAATAACGGCAAATAACAGCTGCCGCGTTCGTTAACGTGCACCGTCACCAGGGGTTAACCCAATTCCGAAGCTCCGTCTGCGCAGGCCGAACCTGAATCCATCCAGGCATCTTTAAGCACAGTGTGCACCTACGGTCTTTGACAGCGACCAGGCCATTTAGGCGAGCATTACCACCCACCCATTTGGCCGGAGCTACAAAGTCTGTATGCGGATAGTACATCTTCCGCAACCAGAGGCCAGGCATTACCAGACCTCTAGCTTGGGCCGGTTCACTCCAGAACCTGCCCAGGTAAAAAAATTAAACCTCCAGCGAAGACTGATCAACCACCAGGCCAGGGCCCATTGTGGTAGATACAGTTATCTTCTGCAGATAAACACCCTTGGCTGTACTTGGCTTGGCCTTCTTCAGGTCTACCAACAATGCATTCAGATTCTCCAGCAGATCGGCCTCTTCAAATCCGACCCTGCCGATAGGACAGTGAACAATACCTGCCTTGTCGTTGCGATAACGAACCTGACCTGCCTTTGCATTGTTAACCGCCGTGACCACGTCAGGCGTAACCGTGCCAACCTTGGGGTTAGGCATCAGACCACGCGGACCCAGGATCTGGCCCAACTGACCCACAACCCGCATTGCATCCGGGGTGGCAATAACCACATCAAAGTCCATCTTGCCACCCTTGATGTCGGCCGCCAGATCTTCAAAACCTACAATATCTGCACCAGCCTCAGTAGCAGCATCGGCATTGGCGCCCTGGGCAAAAACAGCCACCCGCACACTCTTGCCGGTACCCTTAGGCAGCACGGTAGAACCACGCACTACCTGATCAGATTTTTTTGCATCAACCCCGAGGTTTACCGCAACATCCACGGACTCTGCAAACTTCACAGTAGATAGCTCTTTAAGCAGAGCAAAGGCCTCTTCAGCCAGATACTGCCTGCCAGCTTCCACCTTCTCATTTATTGCGCGTGCGCGCTTAGTCAGCTTTGTCATGGCTTAACCCTCCTCAACATCAATACCCATGGAACGGGCACTGCCGGCGATGATGCGAACCGCCGCATCCATATCTGTAGCATTCAGGTCTGCCATTTTAACCGTGGCAATCTCTTCCAACTGGGCCCGATTGACCTTGCCAACCTTGTCCATATTTGGAACACCACTACCTTTAGGAACGCCAGCCGCCTTCTTCAACAACACGGAGGCCGGTGGGGTCTTGGTGATAAAGGTGAAGGAACGGTCTGCATAGACGGTAATTACCACCGGAATAGGCATACCCTTCTCGACGTTCTGAGTCTTGGCATTGAATGCCTTACAGAACTCCATGATATTTACACCGTGCTGGCCCAGGGCCGGACCTACGGGCGGACTTGGATTTGCTTCAGCAGCAGGAACCTGAAGCTTAATATACGCCTCTACTTTCTTTGCCATGTTTGCCTCTCATTGGGTGCAAGCGCCAGAGACTCTCACTCTGGCTCCCCGATTTAAAATAATTAACAGGACCTAAGCCCTGGTGTTTAACCTTTTTCCACCTGTCCAAACTCAAGATCAACAGGAGTGGAGCGCCCGAAGATCAGTACAGAAACCTTAAGGCGGCTCTTTTCATAATCCACATCTTCGACCACGCCGTTAAAATCATTAAACGGCCCATCGATAACCCGGACCACTTCGCCTGGTTCGAACAGGATCTTGGGACGCGGCTTTTCAACGCCTTCCTGCACCCGCTGCAGCAGGGCATTTGCCTCTTTCTCGGTAATGGGGGCGGGACGATCTCCAGTACCACCGATAAACCCCAACACCTTGGGCACATCCTTCACCAGATGCCAGGTCTCATCGGTCATTTCCATCTGCACCAGGACATAACCCGGAAAGAACTTGCGCTCACTCTTGCGCTGCTGTCCGGCGCGCATCTCTACCACCTCTTCCGTGGGCACCAGAATCTCACCGAACATATCTTCCATTCCGGCACGCTGCACCCGCTCCATAAGAGAGAGTTTTACCTTTGCCTCAAAACCGGAGTAGGCGTGAACCACATACCAACGCTGTGCCATATTCTCTCTACCTTACCCGGTTACGGAACGAACAATAGCCATCAACGCCATGTCCACCAACCAAAGAATGATCCCCATGACCAACACCATGGCGAAGACAATCAGAGTGGTCTGGACAGTCTCCTGCCGGCTTGGCCACACCACCTTACGCACTTCGGTTCGGGAATCTGACGCAAACGACCACACCTTACGCCCGACCATGGTCTGCATAACGACGGCCACAGCAACGCCCGCCACAGCCAACAGGCCAAGCACACGCAGCAATAGCGAATACGCCTCGTAATAATAAAACCCCCCAATCCCAGCCGCCAGCACTAAAACCGCCAATGCCAGCTTTACTGTATCCATGGAGGAGGAGCTTTCAACTTCAGTTTTTGCGTTCATTCCTGCCTATCACGCCTCATAATCTGGCGAAAAAATGGCAGGCCAGGAGGGACTCGAACCCCCAACCTGCGGTTTTGGAGACCGCTGCTCTACCAATTGAGCCACTGGCCTAGAAAAAAAGTATCAAGTTTCCGGTTTCAAGAAACCAGAAACGGACCAGCCCAAAAAGGCTGGCCCGTAAAGCTCAATACCTACTACTAGTATTACTCGATAATCTTAGAAACCACGCCGGCGCCAACAGTACGGCCACCTTCACGGATTGCAAAACGCAGACCATCTTCCATGGCGATCGGCGCATGCAGCTTTACTACCATCTTTACGTTGTCACCAGGCATTACCATCT
>JAAGZL010000827.1 GCA_024206335.1 Gammaproteobacteria bacterium | reverse complement strand
CCATGATCGCACGACCTATAAGCTCGGGAATTTGAGGGACTACTGAGTTACCTAGTTGTTTAAGTCGGTGTGACCTGTTGGGTATCCCATCAGCCACTCGACCCACATCGGGTTCAGCTTGCCAGATACCTCGATCCCCTCTGTTATCGCTATATGCTCTGGCAATCTCACGCCCCGAGAAGATTCTGCCGCCCTTGCCATGCTCGGGGTTGGATACCATTTCTCCATTCTCTTTGGTGTTAAACTCCCTCCGATCATTGTTTCTGCCTCCTTCAGCGTTACATTTCCTGCGTCCACTAAAGCCCTCATTTGATTTATTCCACCCATTGATCTCGCTTGGCTGGCTGTCGGGGTCGGCCAGTATTTCATTTTCTTTGATTTCGACCGCCTGTAAGCCATCCCGAAATACTCCGTTTGCGAGCTCGCTCTTTTTGACAGCATTTGGCAAGCGCCGTCGTTGCTGAATCCCCTCACATCGGGGGTAGGCCACAATCCAGACCCTATCTCTGTGATGGTGCGCGCCAAGTTCGGAAGCCGGTACACAGTGCCACTCCGCATCATACCCGACCTGGGATATGTCCCATAGAACTCGCTCAAACCATTTCCCTCGCTCTCCACTAAGGAGCGCTGTGACGTTTTCAAAGATTGCGTAACTGGGT
>JAAGZL010000826.1 GCA_024206335.1 Gammaproteobacteria bacterium | reverse complement strand
TTTATCAACCTTTTCTTGCGATATATCCCCCCGATTGCCGTTATGATTACCACACTCATAAGTGCTGAAGTTATAGCACCCCAGTGCCTCGATATGGGAAACCACATAATTATGCCACTCCCCGCCATCAGCCAGCCGTACATCAATCGCGTAATCAGCGTGCTCCTCATTCGTGTAATTCTCAAAATCATCAGCAATCTGAACCGAACTCCAATATGGTGCGATATAAAATTGACCGCTTGTCATTACCCTTTCGCGATAGCCTGGCACATCTAATCCTTGGAGCATGTAATTAACATCAGTAGCGCGGCACCCGGCAACAACCTCCATATTTTCCTCGCCTACCTCCGCGGCGATTAAGTCCCAGACTTGCATAGAGCGTTCTGCATAGTACCCACCTGCGGTATAGACGCCACCCACTATACCTGGTTTAAATCTAAGGAAAGTGGCGGATTCGTGAGGAATGTAGCTTACCTTGTGGTCTGCATCGGTATCGTCAAGCACGTCAGCACCGCGCAATGCAGCTGCTTCGGTAACAGCACAACGGAATGTATTAACATCATCAACTATCGCATACGCCGGCCCACCGGCTGCGTAAGGCCAGTTTTTGTGATAGATATTGTTAAATGATCTTATCTCGTCGCCAGTAGTTAACCCATGTGCGGCTGATATGCAAGTCGCGGTCACGGGGTCAAAGGTGCCTTCTTGTGGGGATTGACTGCCGTACCAAAACCAGCTCCAGCCATCACTAAAACCGACGCCAGGATTCCATATCTCGTTACCTACTTCTATTTTAACCTTCTTGCCTGAGAAATCGAAGTGCAATGCTATCTGCTGGCCGATATATGTTGCTGCTGCGTTTGTTACTTGGTGCGGTATATTATGGTGGAGATTGGCGTCTAGCTCGTTCGCTACCTCGCAAGCTGCTTGTATTGGCAGCCCTCTAAATACCTGCACCAGATCATTCGGCGAGAAGCGCACATTCCAATTGATGTAGTCGTAGGGTGTGAAGTCTGAAACATCACGGTTGCCGTTATCATCGGTTAGTGAGTGCACCAGCCTCACAACATCGATTCCTGCAAGATCGGCCACAAATCGGCTATGCAGTATATTGCCGGCATCATAGCGAGCTTCTTCACCGGGAGCCAATAGCTCTATTTTAGTGACGGAGCCCGTTACGG
>JAAGZL010000825.1 GCA_024206335.1 Gammaproteobacteria bacterium | reverse complement strand
GATATGGGCGCAGAGTTTGCGCGTATTATGATAAAGCGCCAGATAGAGCAACAGCAAGCACAGCTGGAGGCGTGGGAGGAATTGGTTGATACCTACCTAACCTGCGATGTGGAGTTTCTCGAGGCTGGTATTAAACGAATCAAAGCAATGGGGGAATGAAATGAGCGATGAAGATATACTAACGGCCACTGAGGTCAACGAACGCCTTGAGGCTTTGAACGCTGCCCTCCGAGAAAGGGAAAGCACGACCGATAAATGGATGGATGACCTAGCAGCTAGAGTAGCCGGTGTACTTATTGAATCGGTCGGCGATGACCTATCTGCCGACCAACTTGAACAGCTTCTCGCTATAAGGGATGGAAAATGAATCATGAGTAACATAATCAAAGGGCATCAAGCAGAGGGCGAAGCGTGGCGTAAAACCTGCGAAGAGCGTTTTGATGAAGCATTAGCGCAAGAGTGCATGCCAAAACTAAACAAATATTCATGAGTAAGCTGGAACAAAACACCTAACCCATATG
>JAAGZL010000066.1 GCA_024206335.1 Gammaproteobacteria bacterium | reverse complement strand
TGATGCTGCGCCACTCCAGGTGATGCCCATACCCAGTTAGTAGATGCCTCCCAACCGCTCAAATCAGTATCAAACGTACCATTTACAACAACATCACCCCCCAAACTCCCTCCCACAGGAAGCTGGTAGAGAATGGACCCACTGTCTATATCCCACTCAACACCATTGATTGTGAGGTCTAATGTATTCCCTATCCAAAAAGACGCATTAGATCCATTCTGTCCTATGTGGCTAATAGAACAAGCACCCGTTGCTGTTACCTCAAATGTATTCACATCTGTTAAATCTGCGCTAATACTCGCGCCATCTGATACAGCCACGCCGTTGATTGTTGCTGTACAATTTGTGAGTTGCAGTAAACCTGCCGCATCAATCTCTAATAGTAATTTACTCGCGCCATCACTACCAAAGAGCGTCTGGCTCACTCCTGTGGTAGCGGTTACACCCTGTATTGAAACAGTATCACCCATTGCCAGCGTCACAGGCTCCGAAAGCTCCATATAACTGCTGCCGCTTAGGGAAAGGATGTAGCGTTGGATTGCTGCGCCGAAACCACTACACGCCGCATACAGCCGCCTTGCTGCAATTAAATAAGGTTTGGAGATCATTAACGTGTCTCAGTTGGTTTGACCGTGGCTTTTCTTTTCTGTGTCCGAACAGGTACGCAAATACCCGCCTCACACAAGCGCTTGCCCTCTTCGTTTGATACCGTGCGCTCGTCTTTCGGTTTGATTATGTCGGTTGGGCCAACAGCGCCCACAAGATATTTAACTTTCATAATTACCCCTAAAAAGGGGCAGAGCCGTTAAGCCCTGCCCCGTCTGGTTATGCCTGAGTGATGACCTTAAACGGATTGGAACCCGCATCCAGCAGATCAGCATCAGTACGCATGAAGGCAACAAAACCAACCTGATGATAATCAGCGTAACGCTCAACAAGGCGGACAAGGGTGAAACCCTTAACCCTGCGGATGATGTACTTACTCATATCACCGTAACCAACCGAACGAACGCCGGTAGCAATGGAGCCAACGCCTTGGTCGATAACGTAACGATCACCATCAATGGTGGCCGGTACAGCGTCGGCAATGGCAGGCTGCCACAATGGGCGACCATCAGTATCTACCAGACCCTTTAGAGCCAACAGAGTGGTGTCATTGAAAACAAACTTAGCATTGGCCCGGTATGCAGGGTCAACAGAATGCTTCAGCGCCACTAGTTCAGCGTGGGTCAACGCGGTTGCAGATGCTGCGGTCAGGCCAGCAGAGGCGGCAGTCATCAGGCCATTAGGCTGGCTGGAACCAGTACCAGTTGCATACTGTGCAGCAGTAGCACGACCCAGACGCTCACCCAATGCGCTGGCAATGTAGGCATTCAGGTCAAACGCTGAATCCTGCATAAGCTCAACAGATACGCGGATGATTTTGGATGTGTACTTGTAGGCATCCAGAACCAACTCACTGAAAGCAACATCCTGTTCAGTATCAACAGTGTTTTCAGCCAGCAACGCACCAGTATTACTAGTATCGTCACAGGTAGGCATAGACAAAGGACCGCCGCCAGAGGTAGAGATAACAGTCGCATGGTTAGCGATGCCGCCGAACTGTTCCATTGCGGTTTCGATGCTGTTAGTCATATCCTCAGGTACGGTATAGGCTCCAGCCGCATCCGTTGCCACGCCCTGCGCTCTAGCCTCTGCGCCCATTACCGCCAGCATGTCTCTATGATCAGCAGAAAGGCCGGTTACACCAGGCGCATTGCTCCGCAATAGAGCATCAAAAGCCAAACTTCTGGCTTCTGCGTCGTCCACATCATTAGTGACAGGATCACCAATAGCGGCCTCAACGGATGGGTCGATAGCGTTAGCGCGTTCAATGACAGAAATACGGCCATCAACAGCCTCATACTCGCCATTCATTGCATCCCAGGTGGTGCGCTCCTCAGCAGACAGGCCGCGCTCTTCAGTCTCGGCCACTTCGACCATAGACCGCATATCGGAGGCCAGCTTATTACGCTGGTCTACAAGTTTCTCAATCTCGAAAGACATAATATTACCTCATAAAAAAACCCGCAATTAAGCGGGTTATGGTTTTGGTGTGGTTTCAAACGTGGCGGCGTTTAGCCGTGGCAGTCTGTCCGTAATTGTTAGCGGGATTTACCCTTAATTACGCCAGTTCCTTTACTCGGACCTGCGCCTTTCTTAGCGCAAGGTCTGAAATATTCTTTTCGGTGTGGTCGTCTTTGGCTGTTTCCAGGCTTTTCTTAAACTCCTCAAGCGACCTCAGACCAGCATCAGCGTCGGGATAAGCTGGGTAGGTAACCGGACTTACATCAAACAGCCTGTCGGCCTTCTTGATCGTTCTGATGTATTGGCCGTCTTTCTCTTCCCACTCATCATCCTTAACAGTGAAGGCAAAAGAGGATTGATCTACGTCACCGCGCCCCATTGAAACGAGAAGATCACGCGCCGCCTGGGTGTCAGGCATGTCGATCTCGTAAGCCAAGCCTGTCTCATCAACGGACAGGTCAAGCGTTCCAGATTTAGAACGACCAAGAATTAGATTGGCATCGTGATTAAATAGCGCCCGTACATCGTCACCCATCACATCGTCAAACGCGCCCGGTTCGATAATCTCCTGAAAGCCCCCGAGATTTTCCGACCGTTTGTTAAATACAGCCGCATGACCTCGAACAACCGTCTTGTCGTCCTCACTGCGGGACTCAATCACATCATTAGTAAATACCCTGGTCTCAATCTTCATGGTTCCGCCCTCAATAATTCGATTAGTTGCGCGGTTCTGCGCTCTTGCCAGCCTTCAATGTCTTGCACATCCAACCCGGAGTTTATAAATTGTGTTGCACGTTTCTCACTAAGCCCTAGTGTTTTCAGTCCTTCGCGTGTTGACGCAGAGAAACCAGCCCACCATTCCGCTAAATCGTCCGAGCCAACCTTAGATTTCAGACCGTTGTATTCGCGTTTGACGATTTGAGAGACAATCGCGGCCTGTAATGATCGGACCTGCTCGTTGTCTTCTGCCGGTTCGTCATGTGGTTGCATGTTAAGCGGGACCAGATAAGCGTCACCGCCGTCTATACGGTCCATATTTTCCAGTTCACGGATGTCATTAACGGACAACCAGCCCCATTGACGGCCTATTGAATAACCCTCATATCTGGATTTAGTGTCCCCCCTAAGAAGCGCATCCAGTTTGAATTCAATGTTGTACTTTTCGCGCTCTGAAGGCAGGAGCAGCTTTCTATTTAACTCCTGTTCCCAGGCAACCAACCAAGGGCGCAAGGTGTGAACCAGAAAACCAAGATTCTGCTGCTCTAAACCCGTACCCCATGAGGTGCTTTTCTCTGTAGACGAAAGCATGTGCAGAGGTACACCGTAAATCCGCGCTATATCTTCAACCTGAAATTTTCTAGTCTCTAAGAATTGCGCCTCTTCAGGTGGTACGCCTACGCGAACAAGTTTCGCGCCATCTTCGAGTAATGGTGTGCCGTGTGCGTTACTCAAGCCCTGGTATGATTCGCTGAATGATTTTTTAAACCGCGCTATCTCTTCCGGGGATTTTAGATTTCCCGGCATTTCAATCACTGAGTTAACATTCGCACCCTGCCCGAAAAACCTTCCACCAAACTCTTGAGCAGCCAATGCCAAACCGATATTTTCCGATGCCATTTTGATGGGGCTGTAACCCTTAACCCCATCAAACCCCATACCAGGGACGTGGATCATCCGCCACGCTTCGACCTGCTGCGTACTGCCATCATCAAGAGTGACCGTGTAAACTAATTCGCCGTTCTTGCGCTCTGGCTCTACCGCGTTGGGCATCAACGGGATTATTTCTTGCGGTCTTTTGTTTTTCTGGCCGCGCTTAATAAAAGCGTATGCGTTACCGGAGGCGGTTAAATGTATCTGCTG